>JARIEV010000081.1 GCA_031127225.1 Gemmatimonadota bacterium
TGCTCGAGCGACACGTAGCGTCGTTCAGCCAGCACTGAAATGATCGAGGCATACGTGGACGGGCGGCCGATGCCCAGACGCTCGAGTTCCTTGACCAGCGACGCCTCGGAGAAACGCGGCGGCGGCGCCGTGAAGTGCTGCGTGGGTGTGATAGCCTTGACGGGCACCGACTCGGCGAGCTCGAGGAACGGCAGCGCCTGCTCGTCCTCCAGCGCCTTGGCGTCACCCTCTTCGCGCGCTTCGCGGTACAGCGTAAGGAATCCGTCGAACTTGATGACGGAGCCGGTGGCGCGGAACAGGTAGGCGCGGCTGTTGGCCGGGATGTCGAAATCCACCGTGGTGGTATCGAACACGGCGGGCGCCATCTGTGACGCCATGAACCGCTTCCAGATCAGCTCATACAGCTTGAACTGATCCGCGGTGAGCTTCTTCGCGAGGCGATCGTCCGGGCGGCGGGTGGGATCGGTGGGACGCACGCCTTCGTGCGCGTCCTGCGCGTTCGCCTTGCCGCTGGGGTACAGTTGCATCCCGGCGGCCAGATACGCGTCGCCGTATTCCTGCGTGAGCCAGTCGCGCGCGGCACCGGCGGCGGTCTCCGAGACGCGCGAGGAATCGGTTCGCATGTACGTGATGAGACCGACGGGACCTTCGTCGCCGCCCACGTCGATGCCTTCGTAGAGGTCCTGCGCGAGCCGCATCGTACGCTTGGAGCCGAAGCCCAGCTTCTTCGCCGCTTCCTGCTGCAGCGTGGACGTGGTGAACGGCGCGGCGGGGTTTTTCCGCTTCTCGCGCCGCTTGACCTCGGTGACGGTGAACTGCGTGCGACCCTTGAGGTCGGCGAGAATGCGCTCGGCCTGCTCGGCGGTGCTGATCTCCGGCTTGTTGCCGTCGATCTGGTGCAGCTTGGCCGAGAAGGGTTGCGTGCCCTTCTGGAGGTCGGCGGCGATGCTCCAGTACTCGACCGGCGTGAACGCACGAATCTCTCGCTCACGCTCCACGATGATGCGCAGGGCCACCGTCTGGACGCGTCCGGCGGAGAGTCCCTTCTTGACCGTCTTCCACAGGACCGGGCTGGCCTTGTAGCCGACGAGACGATCGAGGACGCGGCGCGCCTGCTGGGCATCGACCTTTTTGTTGTCGATGTCCATCGGGTTCGCCATGGACTGCTGGACCTTGTCCTTGGTGATCTCGTGGAACATGACGCGCCGGATCGGGGCGGTGACGGCGTACCGGGGCGGCTGCGTGAAGTACTGCTCGACGTGCCAGCCGATCGCCTCACCTTCGCGGTCAGGGTCGGTGGCGATGAAGATTTCGCGGGCGCCCTTCGCGATCTTTTTCAGATCGGTGAGGATGTCTTCCTTGCCCTCGATGGTCACGTAGTCGGGCGCGAAGCCGTGCTCGATGTCGATGCCGAGCTTTTTCGCCGGCAGATCGCGCACGTGCCCGACGGTGGCGCGCACGGTGTAGCCGCGCCCAAGGTACTTGCCGATGGTCTTGGCCTTGGCCGGCGACTCGACGATCACGAGCGCGGTACCACCGGCCGGCGCGGGTTCGTCGTCACCGGCGATGTCGGCCACCCGCGTGCGGGCCCGCGCCTTGGTCCCGGCGGCCTTCTTCGCCACCGCGGTGGCCGATGTTTTCGCGACTGCCTTTTTCGCGACCTTTTGGGCTGCGGATTTCGCCGCCGGTTTCAGGACCGCCAACTTCGACGCCGTCGCGCCAGCCGGTTTCGCGGCCTTCGTGACAGCCTTCTTGACAGCCTTTTTTGCGGCCTTTTTGACCGCTTTCTTCGCCACGCCGGAACCCGCCGCGGTCGTGCCCTTCTTGATTGGCATCAGATCAGTGTACCCGGGAACGCTCGCCATCCATCGCGCCATCATCGAACCCGACATCCTCCGCGATCCCGCGGATGTCTGCCAAGCTGATGCGACCGTCGACATGGACCAGCGCGCGCTCCACCAACTGCTCAAAGTCGTTGAGATTCACCGCTCCGGAGCCACCCAACTGCACCAGGTAGCCCCAGGCCTCGGCGGAGAACCGTCCGCGCTCATGCGGCCCCTGAACGCGGAGCGGTGCCTGGCGCGCCATCAGAACACCGCCCATCCCGCGGGGCGATGCAGTATCGCGAAAAAGTAGAGACAGGATCTCACCAATCTGTCGCCAGTCATACCCCTGCGACGACAGGTACGCCTCGACCTCCACGACATCCGTGTCGGCGGCGAACCGTTCGCGCAATTCATCGATGACAGGGATCCATCGATCATCCATCGCCTAACCTATCCCCAGAGTCCCGTCGTGGGCAAGCGCCACCAAGGAATCTATAAGTCGTTGTGAATCAATGCCTTCCACGTTTACCACCGCGTCGGCCTGAGCGTAGAGTCCGGATCGGCGTTCCCAGAGCGCCTGCATCGCCACGGCCGGGTCCGCCTGCGCCAGCAACGGGCGGACGACCCGGGAGCGGGACAGCCGACGTATGGCCTCGGCTGGGGAAATCTGCAGATGAATGATACGCCCCGGGGGCCGGAACAGGGCCATGACATCCGGATTCGTCACCCACCCGCCCCCCGGTGCCAAAACCATCGGGGGCGCCGCCGCCAGCTCACGGGTCAGGGCGCACTCCATTTTCCGGAATTCAGATTCGCCGCGTTCAGCGAACAGGCGGGCGACGGATATCCCCTCGCGCTTCTCGATCTCCGCATCGAAATCGAGGAATGGGCGCGAGAGACGTTTGGCCACGGCACGCCCCACGGTGGACTTGCCCGACCCGGGCAGCCCGACCAGCACGAGGTGGCCATCAATCTGCCAACCCAATGGCTCGCTCACCCGACGCGCTCATCCAGACGGGCGAGATATCCCTCGAGATTGCGCCGGACTTCCGCCATCGAGTCGCCACCGCACTTCTCCAACAGGGCATCGGCCACGACAAAGGCCGCCATGGCTTCCGCGATCACGCCCATCGCCGGCACGGCGGTGACATCACTGCGCTCCGCCACCGCCACGGCGTGCGCTCCGGTCGCGGTGTCCACCGTCCCCAAGGGGCGCATCAGCGTTGAAATCGGCTTCATGGCCACACGAATCACCAGCGGCTCGCCCGTCGTCATCCCCCCCTCGGTGCCACCCGCCCGGTTGGAGCGCCGACGCACGTGACCGGTCCGGGTACTGCCGGGGGCGGCCTCGATTTCGTCGTGCACCTCAGCGCCCGTTCGGCGGGCCGTTTCGAAGCCGAGCCCGATCTCGACCCCTTTCACGGCCGGAATGGAGAGCATCGCCTGGCCGAGCCGCCCGTCGAGTCGCCGGTCCCAGGAGACGTGCGAACCGAGCCCCACGGGCAGGCCGGTGACCACGACTTCACAGATGCCGCCCAGCGTGTTGCCCTCTTTCTTCGCGGCGTCGATCCGCGCGATCATGATGGCTTCGGCGTCCGCATCGAGGGTGCGCAGCGGTGAGGCGTCGGCCGCCGCATTGAGGTCGTCCGGCAGGGCGGCAGGGCGGGCCGCATCGACCCCGCCCAGGTGCACGAGGTGCGAACCGACCCGAATCCCCAACTCGCGCAGCAGGACGCGGCACACGGCCCCGGCGGCCACGCGCGCGGTGGTCTCGCGGGCGGAGGCACGCTCGAGAATGTCGCGCGCGTCGCTCCGGTCGTACTTGAGCAGACCGGTGAGGTCCGCATGCCCCGGCCGGACGCGCGTCACGTGGCGCTTCCGCGGCCCGTCGGCGTCTCCGTCGCGCGGTGCCGGATCCATGATCTCGAGCCAGTTCTTCCAGTCGCGGTTCCGGATGAGCATCGCCACCGGCGACCCTAGTGTCTCACCGGCGCGCACTCCGGAGAGCCACTCGATGTGATCGGTCTCGATCTGCATGCGGCGTCCGCGCCCGTACCCCTGCTGCCGGCGGGCCAGATCGGTATCGACATCGGCGGCGAGCAGCGGCACCCCGGCCGGCATCCCCTCGAGAATCGAG
Organism: Gemmatimonadota bacterium; assembly: GCA_031127225.1. Classification (GTDB taxonomy): domain Bacteria; phylum Gemmatimonadota; class Gemmatimonadetes; order Gemmatimonadales; family Gemmatimonadaceae; genus Gemmatimonas. The sequence continues at coordinate 3,964 of JARIEV010000081.1, forward strand.
ACGAGCGCGGGTCCGTGCGATTCGCCGGCCGTAGTGAAGCGGAGCATGGGAGACAGAGCTGGCGACGGAAGATCGACGGGAGATCCGCCAAACGTACCGGAACGTAGGCTGAGGCAACGTATGGTGGCGCGCAGCGCGAGGGGAGCGGCGCACGGCAACGCCGCTGCCACGGCGTCGGGTTCGACCCAGAGCGGAGCCGAATACGCCGCACGGCCCCGGAGCGATTGCTCCGGGGCCGTGCTCACCGTGCGTTGCGCGGTCGGGCCGTTCCTTACTGACAGGTCGTCGTGAAGCTGTCAGGGAGCGCCACCACGGTCACGCCGCGGATGGTGGCTCCGACCAGCACCAGCTGGCCATTGGGCCGAACCGTGGCCCGGACCGGCCCGATGATGGGATCCCGGATCGGCACCGACGCGATTTTGCGGTAGCAGTACGTGTCGAACACGTCGATGACCGGCTCACTGGAGGCGACGAAGGCGAGTCGCGTCCGCAGCGGAGTGGAATTCACACCGGTGTTGAGCGGGTGCAGATCGAGCCCACCCACGCCGGGGCGCGACTGCAGGATACCCTGCAGACGGAGGGTCCGGTCGAACAGGTACGTGGAATCGCCCTTCACGGCGTTGAGTTCGCCGTCGAAGTTGATGCCGACGCCCTGCACGCGGGAGAAGGTATTCGCCACGAAGTCCGTCACATCGAGCGGCCGCGAGATCCCGCGGTCCACGACCGGCGTGGGCGGGGTGATGTCGAAGCCAGCCGTCGCGTCGTAGCTCAGCGCCCGGCTGCCCAGCACGGGCCCGCCCTCGCCGAACACAGCGCGGCGGAAGTTGCCCGATCCACGGACGTAGGTGGTATCGCGGAACGCCAGCTTGTCGAGGCGGACGACCACCGAGTAGGGGAACGTCCCGCCGCTGCCATTCGACACGTTCTGCTTGTACGGCACCAGAATGGAATCACTGCCGACGCCCGCCGCCGCGAACCGCTGCACCTCGAGGGTATCGGAGCGCCCCTCACTCTGCCCGATGGCCTGCTCGAAGAAGAAGTGCGACGTACGCTGCGACAGATTTTCCCAGCGGATCGTCCCCTGATTCGGGAACGGCGTACTCTGTCCCGGCGTGGGCGTGGTCGAGTACACAGCGATCACGTCCTCGCAGGGCGCGCCCGGGGCAGTCCCACCGCTGCAGGTGGCCGCGATGTACTGCGGACGGTCGCTGAAATCATACACGGTGCGCTGCGTGATGGGCGCGTCGGTGGTCTGGGAGCGGACCGTCGTGATGCTGTACGCCACGATGTTGGGCAAGGCGTACCGGAAGACTTCGCGGCCGCTGGTGCCGCTCCGCAGGTCCACGTAGCTGATGTTGGTCCCCCCGGAGTTCGCGACCAGGAGCGTATCGCCCATGACGCCGTCGCGGGTGCGCGGCCACGGCGCGATGCCCCACGGGCGGGAGCCCACCGCGATCGGCGCGCGGAAGGTGGAGTCGGCGAGGTTGTAGACCTCGAGCCAGTTCCGCTCGATGTTCGAGAGATAGATCCGGTCGGTGCGCGGGAAGTAGAAGGCGTCGGCCACCTGTCCACCGCTGGGCAGCGGGCTGGTGTACCCGGCCACCACGGCCACGGTGTCGAGGCGCAGCGCCCCCGACGTGAAGCGGGCCACGTCACGACGGCCGTTCGCGTTGCGGGCGAAGCCCGTCACGGTCACCGCGGTCGGGAACACCGTCACCGGGACCCGGGTGCGGAAGGTGCGCACCAGCGTCGAGAATCCGCCGGTCGAGGTAACGGAGTCGGTGGCGATGAGTTGTCCGGTGAGACCGCGCACTTCGTACCCCAGCACCGCGATGCCGACGGGGTCGGTGGCCTCGACGAACACCGTGTCGGTGACCTCGAGCCGCGCCGCGACGCCGGTGCGCACCACGGGCACGGTAGTCGCGTTCGCCGGACTTTGCACCGCGTACTGCACGGCGGTGCCGAGCACACGCTGGTTAAGCGAGTCCGTCACAAACGGCGTGACCGTGATGAGCTGCCCCTTGACCGTATCCGGCACCACCAGCGTGTCGAGGACGGCGATGGAATCGCGCAGCGGGTTGCCGAACGACACGGAGTCCTGCCGCACGAAGGCGCCGGACAGCTGATATCCCAGCGTGCGCACCTTATACCGGGCCTTGCCGGAGAGCGAAATCACCAACGACTTGCCGGAGACCACCGGCGATCCGGTGACCGGGCTGGTCACGATGGCCTGCGGTGGCTCGAGATTGCCGACCGTGAGCGCCAGGCGCGACGTATCAGACAGATTACCGGCGCCATCGATCGCGACCGCACGGGCATTGACGGTGGACCCGATCGGCGCGTTGCTGGGCACACGGATGTTGACGTTCACCGTGAGGGACGTCACCGCGCTGGTCATGACGGTGTCGTACGTGGCGCTGACACCACCGGCGAGCAGCACGCGGACGCGCTTGAGGCCGATGTTGTCGGTGGCGGTGACGGTCATGGACAGCAGCGTGTCCGCCACCGTGTTGCCCTTCGCCACCTGCACGCGGGGCACGATCGTATCCTTGAACGGCGGATCGATCACTTCGTCACCGCTGCACGCGCCAAGGGCGGCGAGTGCGACCAGGGCCGCCAGCGCGACCGGTCGGGCGGGGCGGAGTGCAGGCCGCACCGGAGTGCAGCCGGGGATGAATTCGGACATGGGTATCAGAGTCCTCGTCGCGTCAGCGGCTCGGCGGGATCGCGCCATCATCCAGGATGTGCGGCGTGACCAGAATGAGCAGGTCGCGCTTGGTCTCGTTCTTGGAGTTCTGCGAGAACAGGCGACCGATAAACGGCAGGTTCATGAGCACGGGGATCCCGCTGCGGAAGCGATTGGTCTCCGTAACCGTGAGGCCACCGATGACGGCGGCTTCGCCGTCAGCCACGAGCACCTGCGACTCCGCGCGCTGGCGGTTGAAGATCACGCCCACATCGGTCGCCGCGATTTCGGCGCTCGAGTTCTCGGCCTTGATGTTGAGCAGCACCATGCGGTTGTTGGTGATCTGCGGCGTCACGGACAGCTTGATACCGGCCTCTTCCTTGGACACGGTGGCGCGAGGGAAAAAGGCCGCTGCATTCGGTTGTCCCTGCGCCCCACCACCGCCGCCACCGCCACCGCCGCCCGCCTGACCACCGCCCTGCCCGCCCGCGCTGGCATCGATTACCCGGATCGGGATTTCCTGCCCAACAAAGATCTCGGCGCTGCGATTGTTCAGGATCGTGATACTCGGCTCCGACTGCACGTCGGCTAGCGACGAGGTCTGCAGCGCGTTGAGGAACGCAGTGAGCTGGTAACGGCCCAGCGCGGTGCTGTAGATCAGATTGAGCGCGTTCGGCTTGATGGCGTTGTTGGCGTTGGCGATACCGGCCAGCGCATTGCCCCCAAGCGCGATGCGCGCCGGCCCTTCGTATGGCTTGCCACCACCCGTCGCGTCGGGCACCCCGTCGCCGTCGGTATCAACGGCGGTGAGGGTATTGGGATCAGTGCGCGGCACGAGTTGCTGGAAGAACTGCTTGTTGCCGGTGCCGAGATCGTAGGCGAGGCCGATATCCTGAATGCCGGTGCGATTGACGAAGATGATCTTGGCCTTGATCGCGACCTGCGGTGTACGGATGTCGAGCTGCTGAATGCGGGACACGATTTCCGGGAGCCGCGACGGCACCTCGGTAATGATGAGCTTGTTCGTGGCGCTGTCGGCGGCCACCGATCCGCGGACCACGCACCCCTGCCCCGCCGTCTGATCCTGCTGTCCACCGCCGCCGCCCTGATTCATCGGCATGCCCATGTCGCGGCCGGTGGCCATCGTGGTCAGACCGGTGCAGTCGCGGGCCAGCAGTTGTTGGACGGTGCCGCGCAGGACGACCGCTTTGGAGTAGTTGATGTCGACGATCTGGGTGACGAGTGGCTCGAGCGCCTGGTTCGTGGCGAGATTGCGATAGCTGTCCACCGTGATGATGCCGCTGGCATCCTCAGTGGCCGCCAAACCCTGCGCCTGCAGGATGGCCTGCAGCGCGACATCCCACGGCTTGTCGGCGATATCGGCCGTCACGTTGCCATCGACGTCCTTGCCGACCACGATGGTGCGCCCCGAGAAGGTGGCGAACGCCGCGATCACATCGCGGATGTTCGTCCCGTCGTAGCTCACCGTGATCCGCGGCTTCTGCTGCTGGCGACGCGCCGCCGCCATCGAGGCGACCGTGGCCGGCGTGCGCGCGGTGAGCGGCGCGTTGATCGGCTCCTCGATCACGACCGGCGCCGGGGCCGGCACCACGTCGATCGGCGTCTCGGTCACGCGTCCCTCGACGACCAACTTCGTGCGCACCGAGTCCAGCGGCGCGGCCACGGCCGCGATGACGGCCGGCTGGTCGAGACGACCGGCAGCGGCCTGCGACCACAGCACGTCATCGGTGGGCGTCGACCCCCACGGGGCGAAGGCGACGGTCGGTGCCTGGAGCGCAATGCGGACCTGCCCGCCATCGCGCACCACGGTGTAGCGATGCGTGGCATCGAGATCAATCACCAGCCGGACCGTATCCGCACGGTACTGCGAGAGGCGCAGGTTGCGCACGGGGCCACGCGTCTTGCCGTCATAACTGGACTTGACGGCCAGGCTGGCTCCGCCGAGATCGATCACAATGCGCGACGGCGTGTCGAGCGTGAAGTGCGTGAGGGTCACGCCGGAATCGAGTGCCAGTACGACATCAGCGCCGGCGGATGCCGGGGCCACGGCGACGCCAAGGACGCGCCCTCGGGTCGGGGCGTCGGCGGGTGAGGTAACGGCCAGAGGGGCCGAAGGGGCCGCGTGTCCCGCCGGCGCGAGCGCGCCCGGTGCCAGGAGAGCGGAAATCACTGCAAGGGTCGTCGGTCCCATCATGGGTTCCTCACTTTCGTCGTGTCGCTGCTAAGTGGCAGCGTTTCCTGCCGGTTGAATCCGAATTCTTCGATGGTGAACTGCACGGCCCTTTGACGGATCGCCGCCACGCGCAAACGCCCGAGCTGCTGCCCGACGCGGATGCGGTACTGCTGCTTCGAAAACGTGTCGCGCAGGATGGCGACGGAGTTGTTCCCGACCGGGTCGAACGCGACGGCCGTGAGGCGCAGATCGCTGAGCAGCGGGCGGACATCGCTGCTGGTCATGAGCGACGTGTACGGATCCCGCCGCCCACCACCGTTGTACGCGAACACCTCACGTTGCAGCACGATCTCCGTGGGCATCGTGGCGGGCTTCCTGGCGGCCGACGACGCCCCGACGGTCCCCGCAGACTCGGCCGCCACGGCGCGGGGCGGCCCCTGACGCGGAGGCTGCTGGGCATCAACCGGCCGTGCGGAGGCGCTCACCGCCAGCAGGGTGAAGGCAAGGGTCAGCGACTTCATGACGTGCGCTCCTTCGCGCGCGGCCGGGGCGGCGCCGTTTTCTCGACGTAGGCCTGCAGGGTGATCGTGGCGGCGAGGGCGCCCTTCTCAGACGTCTTGATGACGCTGCGGGGCGCGTTGACGCCCGACCCAGCGAAGAGGGAGAAGTTCACCGGCGCCACGATGCGCGCGAGCGAGCCGACATTGGCGAGGAATTCGCCGAACTGGTGATAGCCACCGATGATGGTGACCGTATAGCGGTAGGTATCGAAGTTTTGACCGGGAATGAGCGGCTCCGGCGTGACGCCACCGACATCGAGCCCGGCGCGACGCGCGGCCGTGCTGATTTCCTCGAGCAGCGCAGGTACTTCATTGCCCGTGGGGACCAGACGGCGCATGACGACCAGCGCGGAGCGATTTTCCGCCGCCTCAGCGCGCAAGGTTTCGATGCTCCCCGAGGCGAATTCGCGCGCCGCCCGCTGATTGGCTTCTTCGAGGGCCGCCACGTGCGTGAGGTCGTCCGCGAGTTGCGCCTCGCGTGCGGAATACGGGTACAGGTAGTACACGGCGGCGAGCGCGAGCGCCGCGAAGCCGATCAGCAGCTTGACCTGATCGCGCTGGTTCTGTGGGAGGATGGCCATGAGTGTCGTATCTCAGCGCACGGGGACGACGAGGGGCGATGTGCGGACCACCCCCGGCGGAGGCACTTCATACTCCGCTGACAATTCGAACTGCGTGACATCCTTGCCGTCGAGAATCACGATCTCCGACTTGGTCAACGCGACACGCTGAATGAACGGCGAACTCTCCATCTGGCGCATGAACATCGTGAGCGCCTGGATATCGACAGTCTGCCCAACGATGCGGAACGTGAGCGGCGGGTGCACATCGATTGAATCGAGCACCGCCACGGCTGGCTTCCCACCGGCCCGGGTCGGCACAACGGGGGCGGCCAGCGTGTCAATTCCCGGAGGCAGCGGGGGCTTGCTGGTCTGCTCGAGTGTGGTCAGCCACGTGTAGGCCGGCAACGCACGACTGACTTCATCGAGAATGTGCGCCCAGTTGAAACGGTTCTCATCGATGGTCCGAATGATCTGCAGCTGGCGCATCACCGAGTCGCGCTCGGCCGTTAGCCGGCGACGGGCGTCGAGGACCTTGGCGTATCGCGTGGAATCGCGCACGGCGCGATCGAGTTGTTCCGCCATGTCATCGGCGCGCGCGCCCTGCGCAGTGAAGAGCAGGCCGACCGCGACGAGCGCGACCGCCACGGCGCTGGCGGCGCCCAGCAGCCACGGATCACGGATGCCCCCTCCCAAGGCGCCGATCGACAGCGTGCGCACAGCCGTGCTGCGCGACGTTTTCTTAGTGCCAGGAAGGAGATTGATCTGAAGCATCATGGTCGTGTTCCTCAGGCCGCGGCACGCAGCGCAAGTCCCACCGGCAACATCAGCAGCGGTGCGACCTCGTCGGTGGACAAGAACTCCAGCGCCCCATCCCGCACTGTAATCCGGGCCAGCGCATTGGCGGGCTGCACGGGGAGGCGCAGGCGGCTCGACAACCATTCCACGAGTCCCGGCACCCGCGCGCCACCACCGCACGCGTACACCGCGCGGAGCTGGCCGGAATTGCGGGAGGCGGTGGCGAGAAAGGTCGCGGCGCGCTCGATCCCGACGGCGAGCTCCTCGCCACGCATCGCCACGGTGCCATCAAGCATCGGCGAGCGATCGAAACCGCGCAGCAAATCCTCGGCGTCATCGACGCCCAAGCCGTGTTCGCGCTGCATATCCTCGCGAAAACGGCGCGTGCCCAGCGCCAGATCCCGCGTCAGGATGGGGACGCCATCATCGAGAATGTTGAGGTTGGTCTGCTCATTGCCGATGTTGATCAGCGCCACCGTGCCACGCATCGCGTCCGGGTAGTTCGCCTCGAACGCATTGTGCAAGGCGAAGGCATCCACGTCGATGACCGACGGTGGGAAGCCGGCATCCTCCAGCAGCGCGCGCTTCGACTCCACGAGTTCGCGCTTGGCCGCGACGAGCAACACGCTCATGTCGAGGCCGTCGCCGTCGGGGTCAAGAATCTGGAAGTCGAGCTCGACGGAATCCATATCGAACGGCACGTGCTGCTCGGCCTCCCAGCGCATCAACTCGCGCGCCTGCGCTTCCTTGACCCGCTCGATCGAGATCTTCTTGACGATCACGTCGCGTCCGCCGACGGCGGTCACCAGGGTCTTGGTCTTGACGCCCGTAGCTTCGAGAGTCTGCCGGATCGCGTCCGTCACCAGACCGGGATCCATGACCTCACCCTCGACGATCGCCGTGTCGGTGAGCGGCGTAATCACAACCTTCACCAGCTCCGGCGACGGACCGCTGTGGTCGATGACCACCGCTTTCACGAGCCCGGAGCCGACGTCGAGTCCGATGGTGATTTTCTTGCGGCCGAAGAGCGCCATGAATAATGGGGTTACACTGGTGATGAATTCGCCGCTGTCCGGCGACTGGCTGTACCGGCGGGACAAACTGACCGACGATGACCTGGCATCTCTCTCTTCTAACGACCGGCTCCTCACGAGGTAACGCTGCCCCCTAGGGGAGCAGTTGGCCCAACTGCCCACATCGTGACAGTCGCGGCCTCCGGTCGTGCTTTCCGTGCTGGGCCATTATAACCGACATCCGTTCAAGGCGGCGGTTCCAGCCAGCTCAGGAACGGAACCACGCGGGGGTCCGCGACCGTGGCGAGCGCCATCTGCACCGCACACCGATCGTAGTGCACGGCGGTGTGCCCGCCCAGCTCGGCGGCCGCCTGCTCGCCCTCGGATGGAGTTGAGGCAGCGCCCGATGGGGCCACGAGGACCGCGCCGCGCACGCGCAGTGACCCGGCACGCACATCGAGGTGCCCCCGTACCACCAACAGGCCGTCCACCTCCAACGTATGACGTACGATGAGGTCACCGGCGATGCTCAGCAGCCCGCGCCAGCGCGCCGGCCCCTGCGTTACCACGGGGGTACCGACAAGCAGCAGGCTGTGCCAGCCGGGCAACAGCGCGACGGTCGCTGTCGTGCTGTCGTGCGGCACAACCCGGCTCGCAGCGACCAGTGCAGGCCACGCCCGCTCGAACTGCGCGCGCAGGGCCACGTTGTCAGCGGGAGCGTGCCACGCCGGGCGGAGGTCCCACGTCGCGGTCGGCCCCTCCGTGAGGGCCGATGCCACCAGCGCCGCCACCGAAGCGCTGTCACGCGGGGAACCACAGTCGCCCGCACCGGACGGGAGATCGGCCCCGGATATCTCGCTCGGCCCCTGCCCGCGCGCGGCGCCCAGAACGGTCACCGCGGCTGGGAGCGGCACGGCCGGTGGATCAAGCCAGACGACGCGCTGGACCACCCGCTGCACCCCTCCCGGCGTGCCGATCCGGTCAAGCAGGACCCGCGCGCGCGTCCAGGCCATGAGCGGATGGGTGCGCGTGATGTCGCTCCGAACGGGGTCGCCGATCGCCGTCACGACGGTCGTACGGAGCGTATGTCCCAGCGGCAACGCGGCGAGGCTGTCGCGCGGCCAGCGATCAAGCTGGAGGGCGAGCCCCTCGTCGGCGGCCAGCTGCGCACGTACGCCGCCGGCCCCCAGGCGGGCGGCGCGGTGCCCTCGCCACGCCACGGTCACCGCCCCCAACGACAGGATGCTGACCAGCAGCGTGACCACCACCACGTACGGCAGGACGAATCCATGACGTCCTGTCCTAGCGATCCGGTTGCGCATGCTCTCCCCGCAGCGCGATGTCCATGGTTGCCGAGTCCAGTCGAGGCGCAGCGTTCCCCACCGGGGACCGGCGCAGGCGTAGCGTGAGTCGAAGCACCGCAGTTTCTTCGAGCTGCACCGCCGGCTCCCAGCGCTGATCGAGTGCCTGCACGACCATCCCGCCCTGAGCGGGAGAGAGCAGCGGTCCCGCTACTGGCTGCACGGTGTCCCAGCGGCCACCGGTGAGGGTGCGCCGGCCGAGGAACCAGGACGCACCGCTGCGGTAGAGGCTGTACCGGACCCGTCGTCGCACCGTGGCGGGAGCGCCGATCATACCGACCTGTGGGCTGGCCACCGCCAGCGAGATCCGAACGGCGCGGCGATCTGCCCAGGCGGCCGTCCACGGGGCACCACCGCACGCGCTGCTCCACCAGATCCCGGCGACCAGCGTGGAATGATCGACCGGCCGGGGCGTACCGGGCGTGTCGGCGTGCCACAGGGTGACCACGTCGCCGGCCTGCACACTCGCGGCCCAGGCGAGCCCCGTCACGTGGTCCGGATCGGCGGCGAGGAGGTCGATCCGCTCCCGCGTTGGGGCGGCGCAGACGACCCCGACACCCAGCACCGCGTCGAATTCGATGGCGGTATCCCGCGCCTCGCGCAGATCGCGCGCGCGGAGTGGGCGCACGTCAGCGGCGAGCGCGGCGTGTGCGTGCCGGAGCTCACGTGTTCCAGCCAGTTGACTGTCACCGCGGCGCGCGAGACGCCAGACACCGACCAGCATGGCAGCGGCCGCGGCCGCGAGCATGGCGGCGAGTGGCAGTGCCACGAGCAGTTCGAGGAGCGCGCTCCCGCGGCGGATCACCGGCATCGCGCCGCGGTGCTGACGCGAAGCCGGCGTGCGGCCGGAGCGGCCAGCGCGGAGGGCGCCCACGTCGTCTCAACGAGGGTGCGCCGCAGCAGGCCGCTGCGCGTGCGCTCTTCCGTGACACGGTGACGCGGGGTCAGCCAGCGGACCGCGACGGCGTCTGGATCGACACCGTCACAGGACGCGGCGAGCGCACGCTCGGCCACGCGGGTTTGTTCGAGCTGCGCCGTCGCTAACTGGAGAGCGTCGTCTCCCATCGAGGCCATCCCGACGGCACCCGCCGCCAGCGACAGCGACGCCATGGCCAGCAGGACCACAGCGACGAGGCATTCGACAAGCAGACGGCCCGGCCGGAGTCGGCGCGCGCGCGGGGGATCGAGCGGACAAGTTGGCATGCGCCACGCTACTACGACGCACGCCACGCGTTGTCATCCGGACGTCGCGAGCGGTGTCCTCACGACGCCGATCGTTCGTAGTCCGGGATGGCGGCGAGGCCACCGGCGCCGGCGTGGAGGGGCAGCAGGATCACAAACGCGGCGCCGCCTTCGCGCGCGCGCTGCACCCAGATCGTGCCGCCGAGATTCTCGATCGTACTGGCCACGATGGCGAGGCCGAGGCCCGTGCCTTTCCCAGGCTGTTTCGTGGAGAAGAACGGTTCGAAGATGCGCTCTTCGTCTTCCGGCGACACGCCGGTGCCGGAATCGGCCATGACGATCTGCAGAAATCGCGACGGCGATTCCGGGCGCGAGAGCCATGCCAACGCCCGCTTGCTGGGCCGATGTGTCCAGCGCTGCGGCGCGGGATCACCCCGGCGCTTGTCGATGGAGTCGGTCAGCGACGTCGCGTCATTGATTCGGCTGCTAATCACCACGTCCCCCTCGCGGTCCATCGCATCGACCGCGTTGAGCAGCAGATTCACGAACACCTGCTGGAGGTCATGCCGCTCGGCGTAGACCACGCCTTCGGGCGCTTCGAGATCGCGCGTGATGCGAAAGCGCCGCACGATCCCCTGATCGTCAAGTAGGCGGACCACGTCCTCGATGACGGAATCGACGACAATCGGCTTCGGCGTGACGCGCATCGGGCGCGCGTAATCCAGCAGACCGCGCATGATCCGGTCGATGCGCGCGATTTCGCGCTCGAGGGCGTCGATCGGCTCAGTGGTGCCCGGCACGTCGGCGGTGCGCATACGGAGCACGTACGCGTAGTTGGCGATCGCCGAGACCGGGTTGCCGATCTCGTGCGAAATACCCGCGGCGATGCGCCCCATGGTCGCCAGTTTTTCCACGCGCATCCGCGACTGCGTGGCGGCCAGCATCTGCTCGGTCATGCGGTTGATGCCGGTCGCGAGCTGATCGAACTCGTAGCTCTGCCCAACCGGTACCCGACGCGTATTGTCGCCGCTGGCGATCGCCTCGGCAGCCTGCACACACTGCGCCAGCGGCACCTCGATCAAGGCCACCACCTGACGGCGCAGCACGCGCGCGCAAACCATCGACACGAGGAAGACCAGCGCCGCAACGACGGGCCAGCGCACGAGGGGCTCGATGCGCTCCGTGACCAACATGGTCAGAATGACCGCCGCCAGCGCCGCGCCGCTGGTCCGGACGAGCACCTGCTTCAGCCGGTGATGGATCCGTGGAGTTGGAGTTTCTGACACAGGCGGAGGATGCGCAGACGCGGCCTCGATGGCAACCGTGACGAGGGTGCCACGAACGGCAAAGGGGCCGGGCATCAGCCCGACCCCTTCCCCCATTCCGCTGGTGCCCGCGGCAGGGCGGGGCGTCAGGACGCCACGCCCGCCGTTGGACTCCTTACTTGCAGTCGGCGCCGCCCGGCTGGCCTTCCGCGAGGCCGGCCGGCGTGGACGTGCCGG
>JARIEV010000082.1 GCA_031127225.1 Gemmatimonadota bacterium
GAAGCGCGTTGTGATGCAGGACAGCACCACGCGTCGTCCCCGCGATGCCCGCGCCGCGCACACGCTGTTCCTTGAGGAGATGTCGCTGGAGCCCGGGGATCTCGTGGCGTATCACGCCGTGGCCAAGGATGGCTCGGGGCACACCGGCAGCAGCGATGTGTACTTCCTCGAAATCCGTCCATTCTCGAAGGACTATCGACAGGCCGAACAGCAGGGTGGCGGCGGCGGTGGGGGCGGCGGGCCGCAGGGGGAGTCGCCCGAGGGGTTCGTGGCGCGCCAGAAGGAGCTGGTGGCCGGCACCTTCAATTGGCTGCGCGACAGCAGCAGCACCGCCGACAAGAAGCGGCGCGAAGACATCACCACGCTCACGATCGCGGAAGGACGCCTGCGTGGCGACGTGACCAAACTGGCCACGAGCCTGAAAGAGCGCGGTCTGGCGGCGGGCGACACGATGTTCGCCAAGATCCGCGTGGAGACCGAGACCGCGGCAGCCGCGATGAAGCTGGCCGAAGAACAGTTGGGTCGTGGCCGCGGCACCGATGCCCTGCCGTTGGAGCAGCAGGCGTTGCAGCACCTGCAGCGCGCCGAGGCGCTCTATCGCGACGTGCAGGTGCAGATGGGCGGTGGTGGCGGTGGCGGCGGTGGCGGTGGTGGTGGCCAGAAGGCAGAAGATCTGGCCGACCTGTTCGAGCTCGAGAACGACAAGCTGCGCAACCAGTACGAGGCCGTGCAGCAGCAGTCGCAATCGCAGCAGAGCGGTCAGCAGGCGGTGGATGAGACCATCGAGAAGCTCCGTCAACTCGCGCAGCGGCAGCAGCAGGAAAACGAGCGCATGCAGCGGCAGGCCGACGCGATGCGTCAGCGGTTGGGGCAGGAACAGGGCGCTGGCGCGTCGGCGGGCCGTGGTGGTGCGTCGGGTAGCGGTAGCCGCGGGCAACAGGGTGGCCAGCAAGGTGGCCAGCAAGGCGGCCAGCAGGGTGCACAGGGGCAGCAGGCCAACAGCGGGGCGCAGCGCGAGCTGGCTCGGCAGGCGGAAGAAGAAGCGCGGCGCCTCGAGCGGCTGTCGCGCGAGCAGAACAACCCGGAACTCGGCAACGCCGCGCAGCGCCTGCAGCAGGCGGCCGACGCCATGCGTCGCGCGTCGGGCGGATCGGCCGCGCAGGGCAATGCGGCACTGGAGGCGTTGAATCGTGCGGCGCGCAATCTCGAGGGTACGCGCGCGAACGACCTCACGCGCGGCGTACAGCAGCTGGCCGAGCAAGCGCGGGAGCTGGAGGCGCGTCAGCAGGAGATCGCCGAGGGGGTCAAATCGATGCAGGGTGCGGCGCCCAACACCCGCAATGAGCAGGAGCGGCGACTGGGCGAGCAGAAGGACGCGCTGGCCAACGACGTGCGCCGTCTCGAAGCCGACGCCGATCGCCTGGCCCGTGAGGCGCGGCGCGACCAACCCAAGGCGGCCGGCAAACTGGGCGACGCGGCGGAGAGCATCCGTGACACGCGCGTGGCCGACAAGATCGACTTCAGCAAGCAGGTGATCCGCGGCGGCTCGGCAGAATACGCGTCGCAGTTCGAAGGGCAGATCGGCGAAAACTTAAAGGACGTGGCCGAGCGCGTACGCGCGGCGACCGGCTCGCTGCAGGGGGAATCGGCCGCACGGGCGCAGGAGCGGACCCTCGAGCGCACACGAGAATTGGTGGAAGGATTGGAGTCGCTGCGCGAGCGCGTGGAAGACCAGCAGGGTGGCCAGCAGGGTGGCCAGCAGAGTGGCCAGCAGGGGCAGCAGGGCCAAGGCCAGCCGGGGAGTCAGCAGGGCCAGGGACAGCCAGGTGGTCAGCAGGGCAACGGCGGGCGCGGCGGCGATCGGAACGGCGCGGCGATGCCGTCTGGGTCACCGGGGCAGTTCGCGCGCGAGTTCCGCCTGCGCCGCGAGAATGCCGAAGGGCTGCGCCGTGACGCCGCCGCCCAGGGCGTGGACACGCGAGAGCTGGACCGCGCCATCGAGGGGCTACGGCAGCTGGAGAACAGCCGCGCGTTCGGCGATCCCAAGGGACTCGAGCAGCTGCAGACCGCCATGCTGGAGCGCCTCAAGAACTTCGAGTTCGCGCTGTACCGCACGGTAGGGCTGGGCGCCGATGGCCGGCCGGCGGCCGGGGCGCGCGCGGCGGCGCCGGCGGAATACCGGGCGTTGGTGGAGGAGTACTACCGCGTGTTGGCGGGGTCGAAGCGGCGGCCGTAGGCGCCGCGTGAGTAACAACCGAGGTTGACCCGTTGGGCATCCACCACATATGGTTACCATATGTCGGAGTCCACCAAAACCACCGTCTATCTCGACACCGACGACTATCGTCGTCTCAAGGCGCTCGCGCGGTCCCAAGGCGGGTCCGCAGCCGAGCTCGTGCGCGAGGCGGTCGCCGAGTACGTGCGCCATCGGGCGCCGGCCGCGATGCCGGAGTCTATCGGTGTCGGCCGATCCGGGCGCGGTGATGTGAGTGCCCGCAGTGAGGAGTTGCTGGGCGACGACTTCGGTCGATGACCGTTGTCGTAGATACCGGCGGCATTATCGCGCTGGTGGATGCCGACGATCGGCACCACCGCGCGGTCCGCGCGATCTACGAGGCGGATCCGCGCGCCTGGGTGCTGCCGTGGGCGATCCTGCCGGAGGTGGATTACCTGCTGGCGCGTCACGTGGGCGCCGACGCGGCGGCCGCGTTTCGCCGTGATGTGGCGGTGGGTGCGCTCCGTGTGGAATGGGGTGTCGACGCCGATCTCGCGCGCGCGCACGCGCTCTGCACGCAATACGCCGCCCTGACACTGGGGCTCGTCGACGCGACCGTTATCGCGGTGGCCGAGCGCCTGTCCGCTCGCGCCATCGTCACGGTGGACCCGCGGGATTTCGGAGCGGTGAGCTTGCCGCCCGAGATGCTGCTGCTGCCGCGAGACGCGGCGTGGCACGGGGTGAAAGACCAGCGCGGCTGACGTCGGACCGCCCCGCGGCGCAGTACGGGCCCGGGTCCGTTATCCTTGCTGATATGCTACCGGTCCTCTTCGCGCTGCTGCTGCAGGTCAGCGGCCCCGTGTCCTCCGCCCTGCCCGCGCCCACCGCGCCGGGGCAGGACCCGCCCGTGGTGTACTCCGGCCGCGCGCGCCGCATCGACGTGCGCGCCCCACGGCTCAATGACACGGTCACCATCGACGGCGCGCTGGACGAGCCGGTCTGGCAGCGCGCGAGCGTGCTCACCGACTTCACGTCGTACAGCCCCGTCGACGGGCGCCCGGCGCAGGATGCCATCGAGGTCCGGGTGTGGTACGCCCCGGATGCGTTGTACGTGGGCATCCGCGCCTTCGCGCCGCCGGGCACCGTGCGCGCCACGCTCGCCGAGCGTGACCGCATCGCGAGCGACGACTGGATCGCGCTGCATCTCGATACGTTCCTCGATCGCCGCCGCTCGTTCGTGTTCGCAGTCAATCCCTTCGGCGTGCAGGCCGACGGCATGCGCACCGAAATGTCGGCCGGACCGGGCGTCTCCCGCGGTGCCCTGCAGGCGGTGGACCTCTCGCAGGATTACGTCTGGCAGTCGAAGGGGCGCACGCTCGACGACGGCTTCATGGTCGAGATCCGCATCCCCTTCAAGTCCATCCGCTTTCAGGCGGGCGGGTCGCAGGACTGGGGGATGCAGATTGTCCGGCAGACGCAGCGCACCGGCTATCAGGACACCTGGGCGCCGGCGTCGCGCACCATGCAGAGCTTCGCGCCGCAGGCGGGCGCGCTCCGGGGGATGACCGGCATGAAGCGCGGGCTCGTGCTCGACCTCACGCCGACGTCCATCACCTCCACCAGCGGCACGCGCAGCATCACCGGCAACAACACCGGCTGGCGGCGCGGCACGCGGGGCGAGGCGGGTGGCGACATCCGCTGGGGTATCACCTCGAACTTCACCGTCAACGCCACGGCCAATCCGGACTTCAGTCAGGTGGAAACCGACGTCGGGCAAATCCCCGGCGACGTGCGCTTCGCCAACTTCTTTCCCGAACTGCGCCCGTTCTTCGTGGAAGGGAGCGAGCAGTTCGACGCGCCCAACCGGCTGGTGAACACCCGCTCCATCGTGCAGCCACTCGGCGCGCTCAAGCTCACCGGCAAAATTCCGCGCACGGACATCGGGCTGCTCACCGCGCTCGATGCCGCCACCGGCACCGGCGATGACCGCGCGAATCCGCTGTTCACCATCGTGCGCCTGCGCCGCGACCTCGGCACCGAAAGCACCGCCGGCATCGTGTTCACCGACCGCAGCGTGGGGAGGCGATTCAATCGCGTGGCGGGCTTCGACACGCGCCTGCAGTTCAAGAAGACGTACAGCGTGGAAGCACGCTACGCCGCCAGCCTCACCGGTGACGGCAACCGCGACAGCACGCAGCGCTTCGGCACGCTCTGGGAGGGCAACGTGGGGAGCTCCGGGCGTGGCTACGGCTTCCGGTATTCCGTGCAGGGGTTCTCGCCGGGGTTCCAGACGCAGTCGGGGTTCGTGAACCGCGTGGACTTCACCAAGCTGCAAATCAATCAACGCGTGACGTTTTTCGGCGCGCGCGGCGGCTGGTGGGATCAGCGCCAGCACTTCTTCACCGGCAGTACGCTGTGGACCTACGACGCGTTCGCGCGACGTGAAGCCCCCCTCGAAACGTCGCTGTCGCTCGACAACTCGATGACGCTGCGCGGCGGGTGGAAGGTGAGCATCACCCCCGACCTGCAGCTCATCGACTTCGATCCCCGACGCTACGCGAGCTACGCCGTCCCCTCGGCCAGCGGGCGCGACACCGTGGCCTTCACCACCAGCGCGCAGCAGGTCACGAGCAGCACGGCGCTGATCGTCAACACGCCGCAGTGGCGGCGGGTGGGCGCCACGATTACCGCCACCACCGGCACCGAACCGGAATTCTTCGAGACGGGCACCGTGCGGCGGCGCGATCTCGAGGCGCAAGTGGATGTGCGACCCAGCACGCAGGTGCGCATCGGCGCCCTGCTCCGCTACCAGCGGTTCATCCGCGCGCGCGACGGCTCGCTATTCAGCACCCAGGTGGTGCCCCGGCTGCGGCTGGAGTACCAGTTCTCCCGCGCGCTCTTCCTACGTTTCGTGGGACAGATGGAATCGCGCGACCGCAGCGCCCTGCGTGATCCGGCCACCGAGCGCCCCCTGCTGCGCCGCGCCGCCAACGGGACGTACACGCCGCTCTCGGCGCGCAAGTCGCTGCTCGGCCGCGGCGATGTGCTGGTGAGCTATCTGCCCAGCCCGGGCACCGTGGTGTATCTGGGCTATGGCACCGGTGTGGATGCCACGGAGACGATGCGCCCCATCGACGTGCAGCGCACCACCGACGGCGCGTTCGTGAAGTTCAGCTATCTGTACCGGGTGCGCAGCACGTCGCGCTGAGCGTTGCCGGTGGCGCTGGGCCTGCTGGCGTCGGTGGTGACCGTGCGTCGCGGTGCCTTCGCGTGGGCCGCGTATCCGCCGGCCCGATCCACGGAGGCGCCGAGCGCATCGACTCCATCACCCATGGTGTGGAGGCTTCCATGAGTACTGCTGATACTTCCCCCGCGGTCCAACTTGTTCCCGGCAACACGTTGATCACCCGGACGCCCGACGAAGGGCGTCACCTGGCCGTGAAAATGGCGCGCCTCATCATCAAGACCACGTAACCCGATGCGGCCGTGCGTGAACGGCTTCGGCCCGCTACGTCCACTTGAGCGTGTCGTCGGCGATCGGCAGCGTGCGAATGCGCTTACCCGTGGCCGCAAAGATCGCATTGCACACGGCGGGCGCAGCAGGCGGAAGTGCCGGTTCACCCAATCCTGTTGGCGGCGCCGACGACGGGATGAAATGCACATCGACGACCGGCGGCGCATGGTTCATGCGCAGCATCGGATACTTGTTGAAGTTCGTCTGCGCCGCGGCGCCACGCTCGATCGTGACTTTCTGGAACCACGCGGCGCTGATCCCGTCGAGCATCGAACCCTGCACCTGCGCCTCGGCGCCGCTCAGGTTCACGATGGTGCCGGCATCGACGGCCGCGGTGAGCTTCTTGATGGTGAGTGCGCCCGCCTGACTCACCGCGACATCGGCGACGATCGCGACGTAGGCGTTGTTGGCGAAACAGATGGCGAATCCCTGTCCCTCGCCGCGCGGACGCTGCTGTCCCCACTTCGCCTTCTCGGTGGCGAGCTTCAGCACCGCAATCATCTTGTTCGCGTCAAACTTCGGTGATGCTGGCACCGTGCCCAGCAGGTCGAGCGTAAACGCAAGGGGTTCCTTCCCGGCGGCGTGCGCGAGTTCGTCCATGAAGCATTGCGTGGCCCACACATTCCCGTTGTCGCCAGGCGCACGCCAATACCCGGTGGGAATGCCCCCGCGCAATTTGCCGGAAAGCACCTGCGATCCTGGAATCGCATTGAACGGGAAGCCAGCGGCGGACATCTCGCCCGGTCCGCCCAGCATTTTGATATACGCGTCGTGCATCGCGACCACGGCGCCGTTGCGATCGAGTCCGGCCGAGAAGAAGTGCCACCCGTTCGAGCGATAGTTGTCGTGCGCAAAATCCTGTTCGCGCGTCCACGTGAGTTTGATGGGGGTCCCCGCAAACTTCTGGGCAATGGCTGCCGCTTCGATGGAAAATTCGTTACTGCCGCGTCGGCCAAATCCGCCACCCAAGCGCGTGATGTGCACTTTCACATCCTTCGCCGCGAGCCCCAGTCCCTTCATCACCAGCCCCTGTCCCGATGACGGAATTTGTGTGGGCGTCCACATCTCCATCAGACCGTCTTTCAACCACGCCGTGCAATTCTGCGGCTCGAGCGTGGCATGGGCGAGAAACGGATAGTGATACACCGCCTCGACAGCCCGTGCGCCAGGCGGCAGCGATGCCGGCGCGTTGGCCTTGGCCAGCGCAACCGCTTGCTCGGCCATCTCCACGCTACGCTGCGCAACCTGCGGCCCTTCGTTCCACTGCACCTTCAGCGCCTTGGTGGCGCTGAACGCATTCCACGTGGAATCGGCCACCACCGCCACCCCTGATGGAAGACCCGCGATGCCGCTCAGCACGAACGCATCGCGCACGCCGGGCTTGGCCTTCACGACATCGAGGTTGGCACTCGCCACTTCCCCACCGAACACCGGACACTTGGTGTACGTCGCGTAGAGCATGCCCGGCAGCGTGACATCGATGCCAAAAAGCGGCGCACCCTTCACGATTTTACGATTGTCAACACCCGGGATGCGGGTGCCAAGCAGTCTGAACGTGCGCGGATCCTTGAGCGTCACGTTCGCGGGGGTCGGCAGCAGCGCGGCCTTTGTCGCGAGTGAACCATACGTGGCGGTTCGCTTCGACGCCGCGTGCGTCACGACACCGTCTGCGGTCGTGCATTCGCTCGCGCTCACGTTCCACTCCAGTGCCGCGGCCTCCACGAGCACCGCACGGGCGGCCGCGCCGGCGCGTCGCATCGCGACGAAGTTCGCCACCGTCGATCCGCTCCCGACGCTGAATTGCCGACCATACGCCGGATTCAGATCACCCTGCACAACGGTCACCTGCTCCCACTTCACGTCCAGTTCTTCAGCGATGATCATCGGCAACGACGTTTTGATGCCTTGACCCATCTCCGAATTGGGCGCGACGAGGGTGACCACGCCGCTCGGCGCGATACTGACAAACACGTTCGGGGCAAAGTCGGCGACGGGTGGGAGCCCGGCCGTCGGCGCCGCTTGGGCGACGGCGAGATGCGCTGCCCCGTCGAACCCGCTCGCCACCAGCAACCCACCGCCGGCCAGCGCACTGATCTTGATAAACTGGCGTCGATCGATCGCCGACGCGCCGACATTCGAGTCGTCGCTCATGTGCGCTTTCCGTTGGCTGGGGTAGCGGTCGCCGCCAACTCGGCGGCGCGCTTGATGCCGGCACGAATGCGCGTGTAGGACGCGCAGCGGCACAGATTTCTCGCCATCGCCGCGTCGATATCGGCGTCGGTGGGATGCGGAGTGGTTTTCAGTAACGCGGCGGCCGCGAGGATCTGTCCGCCTTGACAGTACCCACACTGCGGGACATCGAGCTCGCACCAGGCATCTTGCAGTGCGCGCGCCTGTGGCGTGTCGATGCCTTCAATGGTGGTCACGGTGGCCGTGCCGACGGCCGAGACGAGCGTGCGACAGGATCGCGTGGGTACACCATTCACGTGCACCGTACAGGCGCCGCATTGGGCGATGCCGCAGCCGAACTTCGTGCCGGTGAGATTGAGCGCATCGCGCAACACCCACAACAAGGGTGTGTCGGATTCGACCATCACGGTCCGGGACGCGCCGTTCACGTTGAGTGTGTACTTGCCCATCAAACCGCTCCGCGAAATCGTGACAGTGGTGCGCTGGCGCGTCCCGTCCGAAGGATGGACCGCGAGCTCGCCGGAAGACCTGATGCGACAGTAATGTGATCGTTCGTGCGTGCGCTGTCGAATATCGCGCGCGGTGCCGCCGAGTGGCGGTCTACGGCAATACCGGCTGACGTGGTGGCCATCAGGCCGCGACGCCCGTGGGGAGGCTTACCCCGCGTCCATCTCTTCCAGCGCCGCCAGTGACTTAGGGAGAATCTGTCCGCCGTCGATCGCCATGGCCTGGCCCGTGATGTACGCCGCTCGGGTAGCCCGTGATGGGCCCCGTAATGGAGGACGTCCGATTAATCCGACGGCCCCCTTCTGCAGTTGCCCGCTGCCTGTGTCGTGTGGGCCGCGCAGCTCAGCGCCATGCTCGGGAATGTGCCGTTCGCCGCAGGGTTCGGGAACGGCCGCTCTGTACCGGCGGCCTTTCTGATGGCCTCTGTGGGTTCTCTGCCAACACGTTCATGACGGCGCACTTCGGCGTTGAGGTCCCGTGGCTGTACTACGCGCGCTTCGCCATTGTGCTGTCGGCGGCGCTCAGCCACCTCGACGTGCAGCTGTCGTCGGCAGTGCTCGACGTCGCGTTACTGCTCGAAGTGCTGGGCCTGGTGTGGGGCTTCGTCCCGCGGCCCACGGGTTAACTCGCCCGCCGAGGCCGCCGCGGTGGCATATTCGCTGATGATATGGCACCGCCGCTGCGCGGGTTGCCGCCCGGAACACCGCCCTCTATCGAGTGCCTGCCATGTCACGTGCCGTCCTGACGCTGGGTTCGCTCCTGCTCGCCACCGGATGCGCGGTGGCCTCGTCCTCGACCGTGGCCGCATCCTCGCGATCGACCACATCCCGCACCGCCCCGCGCGCCGCCGATTTCTTCTGGGCCGAACAGCCCGTCGGGAAACGCCACACGCTCATGCCGTCGTCGAAAACCGTGGTCTACGGCGGATACGACGCCGAGGCGGCGCCGGTGCTGCGCATCGCGTCGGGTGATGAAGTGGATCTGGGCGCCGTGTCCACGTGCGGGGCTCGCCTGTTGCAGCCGGGCAAGGATTCCGGCACCGTCGAACCGGCGTACCGCGAGATCGTCAACGCGGTGCGCGATTCCACCCTGCGGCGCGGCCCCGGTGGACACATTCTCACGGGCCCCATCTACGTGGACGGTGCGGAACCCGGCGACGTGCTGGAAGTGCGTATCAAGCAGGTGGCGCTCGACATCCCCTACGCGTGCAACTCGTTCGGCCCGCGCAGTGGATTCCTCCCCGAAGACTTTCCCGGCAAATCGCAGCAGCGCATCGTACCGCTCGATCGCGCGCGCATGATCGGTCACTTCTCCGACTCGCTGGGCATCGAGATTCCGCTCGCGCCGTTCTTCGGCAGCATGGGGGTCGCACCCGCGACCGGCCGTCTCAACAGCGCGCCACCCACCATGCACGCCGGGAACCTCGACAACAAGGAATTGCAGGCCGGCACGATTCTGTACATCCCCGTGAAGGCCAAGGGCGCGCTGTTCGAGGCAGGAGACGGACACGCCGCGCAGGGCGACGGCGAGGTAGACATCACCGCGCTCGAGACGGCATTGCGCGGTCGTTTCCAGTTCATTGTCCGCAAGGACATGACGCTCACCTGGCCGCGTGGCGAAACTCGCACGCATCACATCGCGATGGGTACCGACAGCAGTCTCACCGTGGCCACCAAGATTGCCGTGCGCGAGGCGATCACGCTGCTGGCCGACGTGAAACAGATGACGCGCGAAGACGCCTACATGCTGGTGAGCACGGGGTGCGATGTGCGCATCACGCAGCTCGTGGACGGCACGATGGGTGTGCACGTCATGATCCCCAAGCGGTTGTTCGTGCGGTAACGCCGGCCTGGCGCCTCCGCCTCTTTTCTTTCTGCTGCCCCGACGTAACCGATGACCGCTTTTCCCCTGCCATCATCGCGCTCCGCGGTGTTCGCGATCGCCGTCGCGTCGCTGTGGGCGGCCTCCGCGCACGCCCAGCAGAATACGGCGATTGCCGGACCGCCCGCCCCGGTGGCGCCGGCGGTGATCACCCGCACCACCTCAGGGCAGGCGACCGTGCGCGCCATCAAGCTCACCGCGCCGCTCACGGTGGACGGGGTGCTCGACGAGGCGATCTACACGAAGGAGGCGGCGTTCGGTGGGCTGATTCAGGTCGCGCCGGACGCCGGCGCGCCCGCGACGGAGCGCAGCGATCTCTGGATCACTTACGACGATCGCAACATCTACCTGTCCTGTCGCTGCTACGAAACGGCGCCGCCAGCGGAATGGATCGTCAACGAACTGCGGCGCGATACCGGCGGGCTGCGCAACAACGAACACATCGGCGTCCTCTTCGACACGTTCTACGATCGCCGCAGCGGCTTCGCCTTCTACACCAATCCCCTCGGCGCGCGCGCCGACTACAGCATCGTGGACGAGGGCGCCTCGAACACCGACTGGAATCCGGTGTGGACGTCGAAGACGGGACGCTTCGACGGCGGCTGGACCGTCGAGATGGCCATTCCGTTCAAATCGCTGCGGTATCGTGCCGGTCCGGATCAGATGTGGGGCATGCAGATCCGGCGCTCGGTGCGTCACAAGAACGAATGGGACTACCTCACCCCCGTGCCGCGCATTCTGGCCGGCCCACAGGCGCTGAACCGCGTGTCGGCCGGCGGCACGCTGGTGGGGCTCGACCTTCCCGAAACCGGCAAGAACATCGAGGTCAAACCCTACGCTGTCGCCCGCACCACGACCGACCGGGTGCGCACCCCGCAAGTTACCAACAGCGTGGGCAGCGAAATCGGCGGCGACATCAAGTACGCCGTCACTCCTAATCTCACCGCCGACCTGACCGTCAACACCGACTTCGCGCAGGTGGAAGCCGATGAACAGCAGGTCAACCTCACGCGCTTCAGTCTGTTCTTCCCCGAGAAGCGCGACTTCTTTTTGGAAGGGCGCGGCATTTTCGATTTTGCGCGCGGCGGGAATGGCGCCTTCGGCGGCAGCGGCGGTGCCGACACGCCGCAGCTCTTTTACACGCGGCGCATCGGCCTCGACAACGGCGGCGTGGTGCCGATCAACGTGGGCGGCCGGCTCACCGGCAAGCTGGGCAAGTTCGCTGTCGGACTGATGAACATCGGCACGTCGGGGGACGCGGCGTTCAAGGCGGAGCCCACCAACTTCACCGTAGTGCGCGTCAAGCGAGACGTCCTGCAGCGCAGTTCGATCGGCGCGATGGTCACCAACCGCTCGGTTGGCGCGTCGGGCGTCGGATCAAACGCCGTCTATGGCCTCGATGGGGCGTTCCTGCTCTCGCAGGCGCTCACGGCCGGCGCCTACTGGGCGCAGAGTCAGACCACGGGCATCACGGGCGATGACCAGAGTTATCAGGGGCGCTTGGACTACAGCGTCGACAACTTTGGTGCAAAGGCCGAGTTTCTTGCGGTGGGCCGTAACTTCGATCCGCAGGTCGGCTTTCGTCGGCGCTCCGACATCAACCGGTCGTTCGGCGAAGTGCGCTTCAGTCCGCGTCCGGCCAATCAGGCCGTGGTCCGGAAGTTCACCGCCACCGCGTCGGGCGAGTACGTCGAGAATGGCCGCGGCACCGTGGAGACGCGGGTGTGGCGCGGGCACTTCGACACCGAGTTCGCGAACAGCGACGTAGTGGGGATCGACGTCACGCGCAATTACGAATTCCTGCGTGTCCCCTTCACGCCGTCTGGTGCGCCCAAGGCGATCGCGGCAGGCGGATATGGATTCTCCGATGTGGCGCTGTCGTATGCGTTCGGCGCGCAGCGCCGCGCGTCGGGCACCATTCGGGTGCAGGGTGGGCAGTTCTATGACGGTACGATTCGCAGCATCACGATCGGGCCGGGCAATTCGTTTTCCACGGCCCGCATCGCGATCCTGCAGCGGCTCGCGCTCGAGCCCACGTACTCAGTCACGCGCATCGAACGCCCCACGTCCTCGTTCACCACCCAGCTTGCCCGCGCCCGCGTGGACTACGGGTTTTCACCGTTGATGTTTGCGAGCGGTCTGGTGCAGTACAACTCGGCCGATCGCGCTTTCAGCACCAACCTGCGCTTCCGGTGGGAGTACGCGCCCGGGAGCGAGCTGTTTCTGGTGTACACCGACGAACGCGACGTGCGCGAGGACCGCTATGCCACGCCCACGACCGTGCGCGGGCTCAAGAACCGCGCGGTGGTGGTGAAGATCAGCCGACTGTTCCGGTACTGACGGCGCGTTCGGCCAGCCGCACGCGCTTACAGCGGCCGGAATTGCGAATTCTGAATGTCGCCCATCACGAAGCTGGGAATGAAAAACCGCGAATTGTTGCCGGCCAGCTTGGCACTGCCGCTCGACTGCTCCTTCGACGCATCGCGCTTGCTTTGGGCCGTCGCGGAGCTGAAGCGATCCTGACCGGCGACAAGACCGTATAAGGCGTTGATAGAGCAGGTGAAGGTTGTCACCCACAGATCGGCCAGGCTGTTCCAGTCCTCCTTCACGGCCATCACGACCCGTGACAGCTCACGCGTGGTGACCCCCAGATTCGCGGCGAGCTTTCATCCGCTCCTCCATGCCGGCATCCCAGTCGTACGCATCGTACGGCGACCACCACGCGGTAACGGGGGAGGCGCTGTTCAGGCCGTCCTGCAAGCCGGAGTACACATGCAACCGGCAGATCTTCAATCCCGCCGGCAAGGTGCGCACCTCTGCCTTGCGGTGTTTGAACGCCGCCTGCACCTCACTGACGGTTTGGGGACCGGACTCGAAATTTGTCCAGTTGATGGCAGCGTTCTTCGGCATAAACACGTGTCCGAGTGAGGTGCGCCGAGGTAGTGTCCGGTGATGCGCACACGTGGCAACGCTAGGATGTGACGCCCACGGGTCACGAGTCAGCGGCGCAGTGCATGCGCGCGGCACGCGACTGCCCCGCGCGCTCCAGCGTCGCGACCTCCCGTGTAATCTGCTCCATGTCCAGCGCCAGCGTCGCGTCATTCATCCCACGAGTGCGCGCGTCCTGATCGATCAGCACCAGCGTTTCGGTGTGGGCCAGCTCATCGGTACCGTCGCTCGCACCATCGCGCAGTTTCACGAAGTAGCCGTTCACGGCGAGGTCATCGAGGGTGTCCCACGGCGCCGTGAGCAGGTGCCGCGAAGGCGGGAATACGATTCATGCGCGCGCGCGGTGGTGGCGGGCATCGCGCATCAGACGACCGCCACAGCAGTCGACGCGTCACCGCCGAGCCGTCCGTGCGCCGCGCGTCGAACCAGATCAGCAGCGTGTCGCCGCGCAGCAGAACGTGACGCTGGAGGGTGCGACCCACATCGGCTGGAGACAGCGCCCCGGGAGCTGATGCCGCACGATCCCGGCCGCGGCGTCGATGACGTAAGTGCCGAAGGATACATCGAATCCGTCGCTGGCCGCACTGTTGTTCGGATCGCGGAGCGCCGGTGCACGTGGGACCACGGGCCCGCGCGTGCGGTCGCGCGCCATCAACTGCGCGTCCACGTGCCCCTGGCGTCCCCCGATCATGGTCGATCATCGGTCGATCACCGGTCCCGCGACCGGTGCCGCGACACTGGCCACGTGCTGTGGTATGCTAGAATTCCGCATGGGTCTGCACACGGATTTTTACTGCCGGGACGACCGCGCGCGTCACCAGCCGGTGCGGCACCGGTGAGCGCGCGTCGGGCGACGCTGGGCGCGGTGGCCCTTGCCGTGATCACCGGCCACGTCGGCGTGCTGCACGCGCAAGGGCGTGCGCGGCCGACACCGCAGGCCACCGCGTACCTGCCCGTCACCGACGCCGCCTACGCGGACCTCGACGCGCTCATCACCAGCGGCTTCGTGACCGAACCGATGGTGGGAGAACGCCCCTACAGCCGCGCCGCCATCCGCCGGTTCGTGGCCGAGGCCGAACGCCGCTTCGCCACCGTGTCGCCCCCGGCCCGGGCCCGCGAGGCACTGACCCGCCTGCGTGCCCGCGTGGGCGCCCCCGTGAGTGACGAGCGCGGCACCTCGGGGGCTGCCCCATTTCTGGGGCGCACCCCCGTGGCGGCGACGCTGGCCGCGACCACCAGTGAGAACCGCGCGATGATCTCGGGGACGCGGGACGACCGGATCGATGCGGTCGTCAATCCGATGCTGCAGCGCGCGCAGGGACGGGTGCTCCTCGATGCCGCGACAGCCGCGGCGGAGGCCGGGGCGTTCGTCGAGCGCGGCCATCTGGCCGCCGAGGTGAGCGGACGGGCCTACGGCGGAACCCCACACACCGGCGGTGCCACGGGGGCGGTGGATCTGCTCACGGGGTACGCACGCGCGGTGGCCGGCCCGTGGGCCCTCGATGTGGGCCGTGTCCCGCGCGTCACCGGATTCGGTATCCACGGCGGCGCCATGCTCTCCGACAACGCACGCGCGCTGGATCTCGTGCAGCTGCGGCAGGAACGCCCCGTGCGCCTCCCGGGCCCGTTCCGCCACCTCGGGTCGTGGCAGGCCAGCGCGTATCTCGCCGACCTCGGGCACGACCGAGACCAGCCCGGGTCGGCGCTGCTCCACATGCGCCTCTCGGCGCGCCCCACCCGCCACGTCGAGGTGGGCGTCAGCTACCTCAATCAGCACGGCGGACGCAACGCGCCACCGTCGCTCCAGTGGCAGCGGCTGTTGGACATCTTCCTGTTCGCCGCGTCGGGGGACGATTACGAAATCACCGACAAGGTCGCCGCCGTCGATCTCCGCGTGGCGCTCCCCGCGCTGCGCACGGCGCTCTACGCGAACTTCCTCACCACCGACGACCGCGGTCGCTTCTCGCAGCCGGCGGGCGGCTACTGGGAAGACGCCATCTGGCTGGTGGGCGCCGAACGCGTGGGCCTCGGACCCGACGCGCGCGTGGACCTGCGCCTCGAAGCCCGTCACACCGGGCCACGGCCGCACACGCATGCCCAGTACTCCTCGGGGATGACCGTCGACGGCCTCGTGCTGGGTGACGCTTTGGGGCCCAGCTCCTCGGGGATCACCGTGCAGGGGGACTTCACGGGCGCCGCTGCGCGATGGCGGGTGGAGCTCTCGAGTGAGCGGTACGTGGGCGACCTCTTTCACGCGGCAGACCAACCCGGCGGCGACGAGTGGAACTGGGATTGGTTCCGCCTCGCCGACAACCCGGACGAAGCACGACAGCGCGTGCTCGTGAACTACCTGCGCTTTCGCGGATGGCGCGGCTACGAGACGTCGCTGCGCGGTGGCGTGGAGCGCGTTACGGGCTTCGGCTACACCACGCGTGGGCCGCGCTGGGGGCTGCTGGCGCAGATGACGGTGCGCGCGCTGCCGTAGGGTGGGGGGCGCCGCTCGATGGCCTCG
>JARIEV010000083.1 GCA_031127225.1 Gemmatimonadota bacterium
ACCGATGCGGAGTTTGCTTTCCCCGATGGGCCCTTCGGCGTCTTCCTAGCGCCGGCCGCCATGCTGGTCTTGCTTTGGGGAGATCGCCTCATTGCGTGGTATCTGCAGCGCGCATTCCCGACCTGATCTCGACCATGATGCGAGCCATGCCCTCCGCTTCGACCGTCCGCCGCGCGCTTCTGCTGGGCGCCTGTGCCGCGTGCACCACCCTCACGGCCTGCGGTGACCGAAAGCCGGCGTCTGAGGGGCCGTACGCGGAGCTGGTGGACGAATTCGTCCCCAAGATCGAGCGGGAAACGGGGCTGCCGTTCAAGGCACCGCCAAAGGTGGCGTCCCGTTCGCGCGAGGAAGTCGCCGCGTTTGTGCGCCAGCAGCTCGAGAGCGAGCGGGCGCGCACGCAGCTGGCGGGTCAGGAGTCGGCGTACAAGCTGCTGGGTATGGTGCCGGATACCATGAGCCTGCTGGCGCTGCTCCAGAAGTTGCTGGAGGAGCAGATCGTGGGGTACTACGATCCGGCCACAAAGGTGCTCTATGTCGTGGACGGGGCGCCGTCGGTGCTGCTGCGGCAGACCGTGTCCCACGAGCTCGTGCATGCGTGGCAGGATCAGTACGTGAACATCGACTCGGTGCAGGCGCAGGTGCAGAACGCCGACCGCCAGTCGGCGGCGCAGGCGGTGCTCGAAGGGCAGGCGGTGTTGCTGCAGCTCCGCATGGATCCGAACGCGGGGCCCATGCTGAAGATGCCCGGCGGCTGGGACCGCATCCGTGACGCGATGAAGGACGCGCAGACCGGGATGCCGGTGTTTTCGGCGGCGCCGCGCGCGGTGCGCGAGGGGCTGCTGTTTCCGTACATCGGCGGTGCCGACTTCGTGCGCCGGTTCATCGAGCAGCGCCCGGAGAAGGAGTTGCTGGCCGACCTGCCGATCTCGACCAAGCAGATTCTGAACGACGCGGCCTACTTCACCGCGACGAAGGAGGCGCGCGATCTGCCGGTGACGGTCACGCTGCCGGCCTCGCGCGCCGGCACGGAGCGCTACCGCAACAGTTTCGGCGAATTCGAGACGCGTCTGCTGCTGCTCCAGCATCTCAAGGACGAAACGCTGGCCCGCCGCGGGGCGGGCGGGATCGACGGGGATCAGTTCGCAGTGATCCGCACCGCCGACGGCGAGGCGCTGGTGTGGGTGTCGGCGTGGGACTCCGCGGTGGACGCGGCGGATTTCCTCGATCTGATGGGGGACGCGGCCCGCCGCCGGTACGGCTTGGGGCGCATCGATTTCGATGCCGGTGCCACGGCGCGCCAGTACGACATCCCCGCGGCGGGGACGCGCGCCGCGCGCACCGTGCGCCTGCGGGTGGAGCAGCGCGGGGGGCAGCCGGTGGTGATCTACACGGATGCGCCGGCACGCGTCGGGGCGACGCTGATCGACCTCGCCGGCATCACCGTGACCCGCTGAGCTGAGGGCTCCGCGCCCGATGACGCTCGTGCCGCAGCCCCCTGCGCTGCAGATCACGCCTGACGACGAACTCAAGCGTGTCCGCTTGGTGCAGATGAAGCGCGTGGCCACGCTGATGCTGGTGGGCGTGGCGCTCGTGTTCGTGGTGACGCGCTGGCTCGAGTCGCAGTATCCGTGGCTGGGGTTCGTGCGGGCGTTCGCGGAAGCGGCCATGGTGGGTGGCATTGCCGACTGGTTCGCGGTGACCGCGTTGTTCCGTCATCCGCTGGGGATCCCGATCCCGCACACGGCGATCGTGGCCTCGCGCAAGGACCGGATCGGCGCGGCCCTCGGGAATTTCGTGCAGCGCAATTTCCTTACGCGCGAGGTGGTCGCCGGCAAGATCGCGGCGATGCACTTGGGCGACCGCGCGGCGGAGTGGTTGGCGCAGCCCGAGAACAGCCGCCGTCTGGCGCGCCACGCGGCACATGCACTCTCCGGCGCGGTCGGCGTCCTGCGCGACGACGAGGTGCAGGCGCTGGTGGACCGCAGCATCGTCTCGCGATTGCGCCGCATGCAGGCGGCGCCCCTGATGGCGCGGTTGTTCGGGCTGCTCACGACCGGCGGCCGTCATCAGGCGCTGCTGGATGATGCGCTTCGACTGGCAGCGAAGTTTCTGTACGAGAACGAAGCGATGATCCGCGAGCGGGTGAAGGCGGAAAGTCCGTGGTGGGTGCCGGGGGCGGTGGATAGTCGGGTAGGTGACAAGATCGTGAGCGGCGTGGAGAAGACGCTGGTGGCCGTGGCCGCCGATCCCGATCACCCGCTGCGCCAGCGCTACGACGAGGCGGTGGACCGCTTCATGGTGTCGCTCCGCGAGAACCCCGAGACGATTGCGCGCTTCGAACAGATCAAGCTCGATGTGTTGGCGCACCCCGGCGTCGCGGACTTCTCGCGGGACGTGTGGGGCGATGTGAAGGCGCGGATCGCCACCTACGCGGAACGCCTGGCCGACGGGACGGAGCAGGAGCCCGACCAGCTCGAGCAATGGCTGGCCGGCCTCGGGCAGAAAGTGCTCGCGGATCCCGTGCTGTCCGCCAAGGTGAACGGCTGGATCGTAGAGATCGTGTCGTACGCGGTGGAGCAGGCGCGTGAGGAAGTGGCGAAGCTCATCTCAGCCACCGTGGCGGCATGGGACGCCGACGCGACTTCCCGCAAGATCGAACTGCAGATCGGGCGTGACCTGCAGTTCATCCGGATCAACGGCACGATCGTGGGCGGTCTGGTGGGCCTTATGCTGTATGCGGTGGGGCTGCTGTTGAGCCGTTAGCGTCGGCCAGCGGTAACAGCGCCAGACGCAGCACTTCGTCCATGGTGGCGGCGAAGGTGAAGGCCATCTTGTCGCGTACCTCCTGTGGCACGTCCTTGACGTCCTTCTCGTTGGCCTTGGGCATGATCACCTCGCGCAGCCCGGCGCGATACGCCGCCAGCACTTTCTCCTTCACGCCGCCGATTTCGAGCACCCGGCCGCGCAGCGTCACCTCGCCGGTGAGGGCGAGGTCGCGGCGCACGGCGCGGCGTGAGAGGGCGCTCGCCAGTGCCAGCGTCACGGCGATACCCGCTGACGGGCCGTCCTTGGGGATGGCGCCGGCGGGGAAGTGCAGGTGCACGTCGGACTCGCGGAAGTCGCGGTCCTCGATGCCGATGGCGTCGGCGCGCGACCGGACGAACGAGTAGGCCGCATCCACCGACTCGCGCATCACTTCACCCAGTTGCCCCGTGACGGTGAGCTTGCCGGAGCCGGCCATGCACAGCGCTTCGATGGTGAGCAGGTCACCGCCGGTGTTCGTCCAGGCGAGACCGGTCACGGCGCCGATCTCCGGCTCCATCTCGGCCTCTTCCACGGCGAAGCGCGGCGTCCCCAGGATCTCTTCGGCGCGTTCAATCGAGATCGCCCACGACGACAGATCGCCGTCGGCCTTGGCGCGCGCACGCTTACGCAGCAGGGACGCGAGCGAGCGCTCGAAGGTGCGCAACCCGGCTTCCCGCGAATAACGGCTCGTGATGAAGCCAAGCGTGGGTTCGGGGACGACGATGTCGTCGGTGGTGAGCCCGTGATCCTCGAGGAGGCGCGGCATGAGATACCGCTGTGCGATCTCGACCTTTTCTTCGATGGTGTAGCCGGCGATGCGGATCACTTCCATGCGATCGCGCAACGGACCGGGAATGTCGTACAGGTTGTTCGCGGTGCAGATGAACAGCACGCTCGACAGATCGAACGGCAGGTTCAGGTAGTGGTCCACGAACGTCGTGTTCTGCGACGGGTCGAGCACTTCGAGCATGGCGGCGGTGGGATCACCGGAGTTGCCGCCGTTGCTCATCTTGTCGATCTCGTCGATCATGATGACCGGATCGCGCACTTCCACGCGCCGGAGCGCCTGGATGAGCAGCCCCGGCATCGCGCCCACGTACGTGCGGCGGTGTCCGCGGATCTCGGCTTCGTCGCGCACGCCACCCACGGAGATGCGATAGAACTCGCGCCCGATGGACGTGGCGATCGCCTCGCCTAGTGACGTCTTGCCGGTACCCGGCGGTCCGACGAAACAGAGGATCGGGCCGGTGGGGTCGCCGCCGCGCAGCTTGCGCACGGCGAGATACTCGATGATGCGCTCCTTGGCTTCGTCGAGGCCGTAATGGCGGTCGCTGAGGGCGTCCTCTACCTTAGCGAGCACGATCTCCTGATCGTCGGCGCTGCGCTGGTGCCACGGCAGGGCGAGCACCCAGTCGAGATAGGTGCGCAGCACCTGAAATTCGCTGGACGCCGGCGAGAGCATGCGCAGGCGCTCGGTTTCGCGGCGGGCTTCGCTGGCCACCTTCTCGGGCAGCTGCGCTTCCTCGATGCGGCGCAGAAGGTCGATCGATTCCTTCTCGTTCGGGTCGGCCTCGCCCAGCTCCGACTGGATCGCGCGCAGCTGTTGCCGGAGATAAAACTCGCGCTGGTGCTGCTCGATCTTGATCTCGGTCTGCTTCTTCACGTCTTCCATGACACGCGCGCGCGCCACTTCCCGCTCGAGGCGGGAGAGGATGAACCGGATCCGCTGACCGATGTCGAGCCGCTGCAGCACCTCCTCCTTGTCGGAGATGCGCAGATTCATGTTGGTGGCGGCGAGATCGGCGAAGCGTCCCGGATCGGAGACGTTCATCTTGAGGATCTGCGGCACTTCGTTCGGGATCCGATCGACCAGCTCGGCCAGCGTTTCGGCGGCGGCGACGGTGCGCGCCACGAGTTCGTCGAGTTCGTCGAGATCGGCGGGAGATTCCTTCACGCCCTGGATCTGTGCGATCGCGAACGGCTCCACCTGATCAATCGCGTCGATCGTGATGCGCCGCAGCCCCTGCAGCGTGATCTGGACCGTGTCGCCGGGGAGGTTGATCCGTTCGTGCACGCGCGCCGCGACGCCCACCCGGCCGATGAAATTGTGCGGATCGATGGCATCGTCACTGTCGCCTGAAGCCACCACGAGGGCGACCACGAGGCCCGACTCCTCGTGCGCCCTGAGCAGCGCGAGGTTTTCCGGGGCGCCCATCTGCACCGCGATCGTCCCGAGCGGATACACGATCGTGGAACGCAGCGCCATCATGGGCAGCGTGGGCGGCAGTTCGGCGCGCAGGATTTCTTCCTTGCGCTGGCCGCGAGGCATCGGAATGGCCGGGAACCGCGGAGTCGATCGTGACACGAGACGGGCGGGTAGAGTGACCGCGTGAACGGACGGTGCCGATCGAGGGTGCCCCGGCGGGCCGTCCACGCATTGAGACCCACGCAAGTTGCCTCCAAACCGCCCCACTTCGTCACCCCCCGCGTCAAACCGGTACGCGGGGGGCGCCGGCGCGCGCCCGGACAGTTGTACGGGGTGTCAGGGTCCGTTAGCCTTTCAGGTCTATGTTTGACGAGCTCTCAGACAAACTCGGGAACGTCTTCGCGAAACTTCGCGGACGTGGCGTTCTAACCGAAGCCGACATCAAGGAAGGGCTGCGCGAGGTTCGCCGCGTCCTTCTCGAAGCCGACGTGAACTTCGCGCTCACCCGCGAGTTCCTGGAACGGGTCGAGAAGAAGGCGGTGGGCGTCCTGCAGATCAAGACGATCCAGCCGGCTCAGCAGTTGGTGAAGATCGTCCACGACGAACTCACCGCCATGCTGGGCGAGCGGCGCGAGGGGCTCAAGATGAGCACCGTGCCGCCCACGATCGTCATGATGGTGGGCTTACAAGGGTCGGGCAAAACGACGACCGCCGGCAAGCTTGCCCGCAAACTGATGCTCGAGAACCGCACCACGCGGCTCGTGGCGGCCGACGTGTACCGTCCGGCGGCCATCGACCAGTTGGAGACGCTGGGTAAGGCCCTCAACGTGCCCGTCTACGCGGACCGCGGCACGAAGGACGTGGTCGCGATCGCCAAGGCCGGCATCGATCAGGGCGTCCGGGCACGCGACCGGGTGGTGATCATCGATACCGCCGGCCGTCTGCAGATCGACGCCGATATGATGGACGAGCTCAAGCGGCTCAAGGCGGCGATCAAGCCCGACGAGATCCTGTTCGTGGCCGACGGCATGACCGGTCAGGAGGCGGTGAAGATCGCGCAGGGCTTCGATGAAGCGCTGAACGTGACCGGCGTGATCCTCACCAAGCTCGACGGCGATGCGCGCGGTGGTGCGGCGCTGTCGATCTACGGCGTGCTCAAGAAGCCGATCAAGTACATCGGCGTGGGCGAGAAGCCCGATGCGCTCGAGGAGTTCCATCCGGAGCGTATGGCCGGCCGGATCCTGCAGCTGGGCGACATCGTGTCGCTCGTGGAGAAGGCGCAGGAGACGTTCGATGCCACCGAAGCGAAGAAGCTCGAGAAGAAGGTCCGCAAGGAAGGCATGGACCTCGAGGACTTCCTCACGGCGATGCGTCAGATGCAGAAGCTCGGGCCACTCGAGAATCTGCTGAAGATGCTCCCCGGGGTGAACTCGAAAATGCTGAAGGACGTCAAGATGGACCCGAAGCGCATGAAGCACATCGAGGCCATCGTGTTGTCCATGACGCCGCAGGAGCGCAAGAAGCCGGAGATTCTGAACGGCTCACGTCGCGCCCGGATCGCGAAGGGGTGCGGTCGTCCGGTGAGCGAGGTGAACAAGCTGCTCGAACAGTTCCGCGAGATGCAGAAGATGATGAAGAAGATGGGCGGCGGCCCGGGCGGCGCCGGTGGCAAGGGGGGCGGAGGGATGCCCCGGATGCCCTTCGGCGGCGGCGGGATGTTCGGAATGCGGTAACCGGAACGGCGAGCGTCAGCTCGCCGTTTCCGTGTTCGCCAGTTCGGTGTCGAGTCCGGGCCACGAGGCCAGGTTGTACACGACGAGCGTGCGCAGGTAGTGACGGCCGTCGTCGCCGTGCTGCGCGAGCACCGCGGCCGCGCCACGGGCCACACCGGCCGCGTCGGTGTACGGCGGCTCCAGCTCCTCGGGGATCACACCGGCCTCGTGCTTCACGCCGGCGGCATCGAGGAAGGTGACCTGGATCTGCGGTTCGAGATCCACATACAGCAGCTGAAGCAGCTCGAGCTCATCCTGCGCCGACTGCGCGTTGAGGCGCACGAATTCCTTCGCGAGCTTGTCAACCGGCCACGACAGCAGGGTGGCCGCACGGAAACCGCCGCCCTTGGCGGCGAGTCGCTGGGCATAGAGCGCCCGCGTGCCTTTGTGCTTGGCGAGCGCGGAGGTGACCAGCGAGAGACGCCGCTCGGGCGTCAGGGCACGATAGGGAGTAGGGGACTTGGCCATGCGTTGAACCTAGCGGGACGGCGCGCGCTTTTCCGAGGCCTCAGCCATCCGGGCGATCACCCGCATCGCGATCTCGTCGGCCAGGTTCTCGCCGGCCAGGATCGGCGCCGTGACGCGCCCGATCGGCGGCGGACCCGCCGCCACGCCAGACAGACGACGGTCGGCGAGATGGTCGGCGGCGTCCTGCGAGTCGATCCCGGTCGCGATTTCGTGCAGCAGGCCGTCCTTCAGATCGTACACCAGGCCATGCAACAACGGACGACGGCCGCGCGCCCACGCCTGCTGAATGATCGGCGTTTCCGACAGGTGATACAGCTGTTCGAGGACGTTCAGCTCAACCAGCCGGTCGAAGCGCGCCTGCGGATCGGGGATCGCATCGAGCTCCACCTTGTTCCAGCGCAGGACGTTGCGGATCGGGCCCAGCCAGTGATCCACCAGACCGTGCTGTTGGTCGGACATGGCGGCTTTCACACCACCGCAGCCGTAGTGCCCCGTGACCAGGATATGCTTCACGTCGAGCACTTCAACGGCGTATTGCAGCACGCTCATCGCGTTGATGTCACTCGGCATCACGAGATTGGCGATGTTGCGATGCACGAACAGCTCGCCCGGCTTGGTGCCCGTGACCGAGTTGGCGGGCACGCGGCTGTCGGCGCACCCGATGTAGAGGAACAGCGGCTCCTGACGTTGTGCGCTTTCGCTGAAAAAGTCCGGGTCGCTCGCCTTGACGCGCTCGGCCCATTCGCGATTACCCTGCATGATGCGGCGGAATTCTTCCATGGGAAATCTCGGGCGTCAGGAGTGAAGGCGCGCATGCGCCGGCGTCAGTTCGGCTTCGGGGATGCCGACCAGCCGGTAATCGATGTCGCGTGACCGCGCGGTCTCGCGGAAGAGCAGCAGCACTTCGAGGGCGTCGTAGTCGAAGCGGGTGGTGCGCCGTCCGTCGATTTCCACCCGCGTGCCGGGCTGCAGCGCATTGAGTGCGCGGGCAATACTGGCCTTGCTGAGAAACGTCACCTGTTCCGGAAGCGTGTACCGCGTGAGCACCGCGCCGGGCGGGCTGATCCGGGACAGCACGGGGCTGCGCAGGTGTTCGACGATGATGAAGCCGATGCCAACCGCCAGGCCGACGCCGATGCCACGCAGGACGTCGGTGAAGACGATGGCCAGTACGGTCACCATGAACGGGATGAAGTGGCTGGTGCCCAGGCGCCACGCCGTGCCCCACAACGAGGGGGCCGCGAGGCGGTACCCGGTAACGAGCAGCACCGAGGCGATCGCGGCGAGCGGTGTCCGGTTGAGCACCACGCCGAGCGAGAGCACGGCGATCAGCATCAACACGGCGTGCGTGATGACGGACAGCTTGGAGCGCGCGCCGGCATCGACATTGGCCGAGCTGCGGATCATGACACCCGCCACCGGGAGACCGCCGAGCAGACCGGCCACCACATTACCGGCCCCCTGCGCGAAGAGTTCGCGGTTGACCGGAGCGTTGCGGCGCTCGGGGTCGAGTTTCTTGGTGGCCTCGAGGCTGAGCAGTGACTCCAGACTCGCCACGAGGCCGATCACGAGCGCCAGCTGCCACACGGCGGGACTTGCGAGCGCACTCCAATCCGGTAGCGAAAACTGCCGCAGCATGTCGCCGTTGCTGATCGCCGGCAGCGACACGAGATGCGTGCCGCGGATGGCGAAGTCGGGGAGCAGCAGGCGCAGCGCTTCGTTGAACCCGACGCCGACGGCGACGGCCACCATGGGGGCGGGAAACAGTTTGATGCGCGCAAACGGCGATCGCGGCCACCAGAACATCACGGCCACGCCGAGCAACGCGGCGATCATGGCGGCCGGCTGGATCTGCTGGAAGGCCTCGGACAGGGTCGTGAGCGTGGTGGCGCCGGAGGATTCCACGAAGGACATGTCGCCCTCGTAGTCGCCGTCATAGCCCACGGCGTGCGGCAGCTGCTTCAGGATCAGCGTGAGGCCGATCCCCGCCAGCATCCCCTTGATGACCGACGACGGCACGTAGTACGCCGCCACGCCCGCGCGCAGGGCGCCCAGCAGCAGTTGCAGGATCCCGGCCAGCACCACGGCGGGCAGAAACCGCTCGTAACCGCCGACCTGTTGAATCCCCAGCAGGACGACCGGGGTGAGGCCGGCGGCAGGTCCGCTCACCATCAGGGTGGAGCCGGAGAGTGCACCGACCACGAGCCCGCCGACGACGCCGGCGACGACGCCGGAGATGAGTGGCGCCCCCGACGCGACGGCGATGCCGAGGCAGAGCGGCAGCGCCACGAGGAACACCACGATCCCCGCCGGCACGTCATCACGCCAAGTGGCGAACAGGGAGGGGCTCGTCGCACGGTCGCTGCCCCGACGATCCGCGGCCGCCGCAGGTGCATGGGTATTCATGACAACACGTCCGTGTGGGGCTTAAAACCAGCTATATCGTGCGGCTATCGCGCTTCGACGGAAAGTAACGGCAGCATCGTGCAGGGTGGGAGTCCAAACGGGCGACCGTGCCCTCGCCATCCCCGGGCAAGGTATGGCGGCGTCCGGCTGGTTCCGTGAGGCGGGTTCGGGCGGTAACCTCTTCGCATGCTCCCCCTCCCCCCGCCACTCTCCTCCTCATGTCTCTAGTCGCGCGTTCCCCGTGGCGCCTGTGCGCCGCCCTGTCCGCCCTGCTGCTGGCCGGCTGTGCCGCGCCGCCTACGTACGACGTGGTGATTCGCGGCGGTACGATTTACGACGGCTCGGGCGGTGCGCCCGTGACGGGGGATCTGGCCATTCTGGGCGACTCGATCGTGATGGTCGGTGTGGTGCCGGGCACGGGTCGCACGGAGGTGGACGCGGCCGGGCTGGCGGTCGCACCGGGCTTCATCAACATGCTGAGCTGGGCCACGGAATCGCTGATCGAAGACGGGCGCAGTCAGAGCGACATCCGGCAGGGCGTCACC
The DNA here is from genome assembly GCA_031127225.1 of Gemmatimonadota bacterium. Taxonomy (GTDB): domain Bacteria; phylum Gemmatimonadota; class Gemmatimonadetes; order Gemmatimonadales; family Gemmatimonadaceae; genus Gemmatimonas. Next base: position 10,203 of record JARIEV010000083.1, read on the forward strand.
CTCGAAGTCATGGGCGAAGGGACGTCCATGGGGCCGCTGTCCGATACGCTCCGCGCCGACATGCTGTCGGAGCAGGGGGACATCCGCTTCCCCATTACGTGGAAGACGCTGCGCGGCTATCAGGATTCGCTGGTCAAGAAGGGGATCAGCACGAACATCGCGTCGTTCGTGGGCGCGACGACGGTCCGGATCAATCACGTGGGCTGGGACGACCGGGCACCGACGCCGGCCGAACTCGCGGCGATGCAGGCCGAGGTGCGTACGGCGATGGAGGAAGGGGCGCTGGGCGTGGGCTCGTCGCTGATTTATGCCCCCGCGTTCTATGCCAAGACGCCGGAGCTCGTGGCGCTCATGAAGGCGGCCGCGCCCTACGGCGGCATGTACATCTCGCACATGCGCAGCGAGGGCGCCAAGCTGGAGGAAGCCGTCGAGGAGCTGATCACCATCGCGCGCGAGGCTGGTGTGCGTGCCGAGATCTTTCACCTCAAGGCGGCCGGCGAGTCGAACTGGTCTAAAATGGACAAGGTCCTGGCGCGCATCGAAGCGGCACGCGCGGAGGGGCTCGCCATCACCGCCGACGTCTATCCGTACACCGCGGGCGCGACGGGACTCGATGCGGCGATGCCGCCATGGGTGCAGGAGGGCGGATACGCGGCATGGGCGAAGCGTCTGCAGGATCCCGCCATCCGCGCGCGGGTCGCCCGGGAGATGCGTACGCCCACCGACCAGTGGGAGAGCTTGCTGCTCGCGGCCGGCTCCCCCGAGCGCGTGGTGCTCGCGGGGTTCAAGGCCGACTCGCTGAAGCAGTACACGGGCAAGACGCTGGCGGCCGTCGCCGCGCTGCGCGGGACGTCCCCCGAGGAGACGGCGATGGATCTCGTGGTGAAAGACGGCACGCGCGTGGGCACGATCTATTTCATCATCGACGAGGACAACATCGCGAAGCAGCTGCGGAAGCCGTGGGTGAGCGTGGGCTCCGACGCCGGCTCGCTCGCGCCCCAAGGCGCGTTCCTCAAGAGCAATCCGCATCCGCGCGCGTATGGCAGCTTCGCGCGAGTGCTGGGGAAGTACACGCGCGACGAGCAGGTCCTCACGTTGCAGGAGGCGGTGCGGCGTCTGTCGGCGCTGCCAGCGGCCAACCTGCGCCTCGCGCGCCGCGGGACGCTGACGCCCGGCGCCTTTGCCGACGTCGTGCTCTTCGACGCCGCCACCATCCGCGATAACGCCACCTTCGAACAGCCGCACCAGTACGCCACCGGGATGCGACACGTCTTCGTGAACGGCGTACAGGTCCTGAAAGACGGCGAACACACCAACGCCAAGCCGGGGCGCGTCGTCCTCGGCGCGGGAGCCATCCGATGACCACACGACGGGAATTTCTGGCCACCGCCGGGCTGACGGTCGCCGCCGCGGGTGCCGATACGCGCTTCGGGCTCAACGTGCGGGCCGGTCGCCCGGCGCACGCTCTCGTGATCCGTGGCGGCATGATCTTCGACGGCAGCGGTGGCGAGGGGCGGATCGCTGACCTCGCGATCAGTGCAGGGCGGATTGCCGAGATCGCGCCGCGCATCGTGGGAGCCGGTGAAGAGGAAATCGACGCGAAGGGGCTCGCGGTCACCCCCGGTTTCGTGGATATCCACTCGCACGGCGACGGGTCGCTGCTGGAGGATCCGCGCGCGGAGTCGGCGATCCGGCAGGGGATCACCACGCTCGTGGCCGGCGCCGACGGGAGTTCGCGGTTTCAGGGGGACGGCGCGCGGAGCTTTGCGGCGTGGGCGCAGCAGATCGAGGCGGCGCGCCCCGGCGTAAACGTGGCGGCGATGATCGGGCTGGGCAGCGTGCGCGGCGCCGTCATCGGTGACGACGACGTGCCGGCCACCCCGGAGGCGCTGGCGCGCATGGTGCGGATGGTGGAGCAGGCGCTGGCGGCGGGCGCCTGTGGCGCCTCCACGGGGCTCGAGTACACGCCGGGGGCCTTCGCGCGCCCCGACGAGTTGATCGCGCTTTGCCGGCCGCTGGCGGCTCGACGGCTGCCGTACGCCACGCACATGCGCAACGAAGACGATCAGGTGCTCGACTCGATCGACGAGTCGATCGCGGTGGCCCGCGGAGCCGGCTGCCCGCTGCAGATCTCGCATCTGAAAATGCAGGGGACGCGCAACTGGCCCCGGTTGGATGCCGCGCTGGCGCGCATCGCGGCGGCGCGGGCGGCGGGGACGGACGTGCAGTTCGACGTGTACCCCTACGAGGCGTATTCCACGGGGCTGACCAACCTGTTTCCTGTGTGGAGCCGCGACGGCGGTACGCAGGCCTTCCTCGGGCGCCTGCGCGACACGGCCGTCGCGCCGCGGATACGCACCGAGGCGCTGGCCAAGGTCGACCTGATCGGCGGCTGGGACAATGTGCAGATCTCGCGGGTGAGCGACGCGGTAGACCGTGACGCCGAAGGCAAGCGGCTGGGCGCCTACGCGAAGGCGAAGGGGCTCGATCCGTACGTCGCGGCCGTCGGACTGCTGGAGCGCAACCGCGGCGACGTGGGAATGCTGGGCTTCGCGATGAGCGAGGTCACCATCGATCGCCTGCTCGCCCACGAGGTCAGTATGGTGTGCTCCGACGGCGGCGCCTTTGCCGTGGACGGCCCCACGCGGCGCGGCAGTCCGCACCCGCGTGGCGCGGGCACTTTTCCGCGGGTGCTCGGCCATTATGTGCGCGAGCGCCGGGCGCTGTCGTTCGCGGCGGCGATCCGGAAGATGACCGCCGTGCCGGCGGCGCGCGTTCGGTTGACCGATCGGGGACGCCTCGGCCCGGGCATGGCCGGCGACGTGGTCGTGCTTGATCCGGCGGCCATTGCGGATGTGGCCACCTTCGCCAACCCGTTCCAGTATCCGCGCGGGATCGCGGCCGTGGTGCTGAATGGGGTGATCTCGGTGCGCGACGGCAACCGCCCGTCGGCGACGGCCGGTCAGATACTCCGCCCCAGTTGAGCACGGTCCGTCGCCACCCCTCAACGTCTGCCGGTACCGGACGTACCTTTTCGTCAGGTTCCGTTCCGCCCCCTCCCACGATTCCCTATCGATGATGCGCCGTACTCTCTTCCTCACGCTGTCGGCGGCCTGTGCCGCGCTCCCGCTGGAGGCCCAGTCCAAGCCGGCGGCGCCTCGCCCGGCGGCCGCCAAGGCGCCCACGGCGCCGATGATGGCGTCGGCCGATCCGGCCCTGTTCAATGGCCTGCGCTATCGCCAAGTGGGGCATTCGCGCGGCGGTCGTGTCACCTCGGTGACCGGCGTGCCCTCACAGCCGAAGACGTTCTACGCCGGCGTCGCCAGCGGCGGCGTCATGCGCACCACGAACGGCGGCGAGTCGTGGGATTTCATTACCGACAACAAGATCCCGCTCGGCTCGATCGGCTCGATTGCGGTGGCGGAGTCCAACCCGAGCGTCATCTACGTGGGCACCGGCTCGGATGGCGTGCGCAGCAACGTCTCCACCGGCCGCGGCGTGTACAAGAGCGTCGATAACGGCGCCTCGTGGCAGTTCGTGGGGCTGTACAACGTTGGTCAGATCGGCGCGGTGCGTATTCATCCCACAAACCCGGACATCGTGTGGGTGGCGGCGTACGGCGACATCTTCAAGCCGAACACCGATCGCGGTGTGTTCAAAACCACCGACGGCGGCAAGTCGTGGAAGAAGACGCTGTTCGTGAGCGACAGCACGGGCGCGATGGATGTCGAACTGCAGCCCGGCAATCCGAACGTGGTGTACGCGTGGATGAATCGCATCGAGCGCAAGCCGTGGTCGATCATCTCGGGTTCACGCGAAGGCGGGTTCTACAAGAGCACCGACGGCGGCGACAGCTTCACCAAGATGGTTGGCGGCTTGCCGAACCAGATCACCGGCAAGGGGAACATCGCCGTGACGGCGGCCAACCCCAACCGGCTGTACGCGCTGGTGGAAGCGCTACCGGGCGGCGGGTTGTATCGCTCCGATGATGCCGGTGCGAGCTGGGCGCTCATGAACAGCACGCCCGGGCTCATCACGCGTCCGTTCTACTACACGTCGCTCGGTGCCGATCCGTCGAACGCCGACGTGGTGTACGGTGGCGCCGAGACGTTCTACAAGAGCACCGACGGCGGCAAGACCGTCGCCCCGTTCCGCACGCCGCACGGCGACAATCACGACATCTGGATCAATCCCACGAACAGCAACACGATGGTGCAGTCGAACGACGGCGGCGCCAACGTGTCGTTCGACGGCGGCAAGACGTGGAGCTCGCAGGATGTGCAGCCGACGGCCGAGTTCTATGGCGTGTGGCTCGACAATCAGTTCCCGTACAAGCTGTACATGGCGCAGCAGGACAACAGCACGTACATCGTGCCCAGCAACAACGACCTGTTCAACATGAGCACGGTGCGCACGGGCCCGGGCTGTGAGACGGGACCGATCATTCCACACCCCAGCGACCGGAACCTCATCCACGGCAACTGCAAGGGGCAGTACGCGTTGATGAACGTCGAAGCCGGCGTGACGAAGAATTACTGGATCGGCGCGCAGTCGCTGTACGGCAACGATGGTGGTGATCTCGACTACCGCATGCAGCGCACGACGCCGATGGCGCTGTCGCCGCACGATCCGAAGGTGCTGTACTACGGGTCGCAGTTCCTGCACCGTACGCGCAACAACGGGGCGACGTGGGAAAAGATCTCCCCCGACCTCACATGGTTCCCGAAGTGCTGTCAGGGCGGCAGCGGCGAGCCGATCACGCGCGACGTGACCGGTGAAGAGTTCTACAGCACGCTGTATGCGATTACGGAATCGTCGCTCGAGAAGGGGGTGATCTGGACCGGCTCGAATGACGGCCCGTTCTCCGTCACGCGCGACGACGGCAAGACGTGGGCGCGGGTCACGCCGAAGGGGCTCGAAGACGGCGGCCGCGTGGCGTGGATCGACGCGTCGCCGCACCGCAAGGGATCGGCCTACTACGCGACCTACCGCTATCTGCTGGGCGACTACAAGCCGTACATCTACCTCACGAACGACTACGGCAAGACGTGGAAGCTGCTCACCGATGGCAAGAACGGGATTCCGGCTGACGCCCCCACGCGCGTGGTACGTGAAGACCCCGTGCGGGAAGGGCTGCTCTACGCCGGTACCGAGTTCGGGCTGTACATCTCGTTCGACAACGGCGGGCACTGGCAGCCGTTCAACCTGAACATGCCGCAGATCCCGATCAACGACATCAAGGTGCACCGCGGTGTCTTGGTGATCGCGACGCAGGGACGTGCGGCGTGGATCCTCGACAACAGTGCGGCCTTGCAGCAGGTCGGTCCCACCACGCAGACGGCGGCGTTCACGCTCTTCACGCCGCGTGACGGCTACCGGACGACGACCACGCCGCAGCTCCTCGGCCCCACGGTGGACTACTTCCTGGCCAGCGCGCCGGCGGACACCGTGCGCATCGAGATCCTCGATGCGGCGGGCAAGGTGATGAATACGTACAAGAGCGGCATCGTGCCGCAGGCCCCCCGTCCGCGCTTCGGCGGCGGCGAGGATGATCCTGA
>JARIEV010000084.1 GCA_031127225.1 Gemmatimonadota bacterium
TTTCATGATGGTTCGGGTCGACATGTATCTTACGGGGGGCCGAATCCTGATCGGCGAACTCACGCTCTGGTCGGCGGGCGGTTTCCTGCGCAACGGAACGCCCGTCAATCCCGCGCACCTGTCACGTTTGGACTTCACGGCGCATCGGCCCCTGCTGATCCCCGAGCTTGAGCGCACGCGGAGCCGATTTACCCTGTATCCGTCGGCGCCGCGACCACGCCGGTAGCGACGCGGTCACGCCGTCCCCTCAGCTCACCCGCTTCGTCTTCTTCCGCAAAAAATCCATCAGCACGAACTGCCCCAGGCTCATCGTGTTCGTGAAGTACGCTTTCCCGCGGCTGATCTCGCACATGCGTTTCACGAACTCCACCAGCGCCCGGTCCCGCGCCAGCATGAACGTGTTGATCATGATGTTGCTCTTCCGGCAGGCGGCCACCTCGCGCAGCGTCTCCGCGATCACGTAGCCGTCCAGCCCCATCGAGTTCTTGTAGATCTGGCCGTCGGGGAGACTGAGCGCGCTCGGCTTGCCGTCGGTGATCATGATGATCTGCCGCATGTCCTTCTTCTGCGACATCAGGATGCGCCGCGCGAGCTTGAGCCCTTCGGCGGTGTTGGTGTGGTACGGCCCCACCTGCGCCTTGGCCAGCGTCGCGATCGGGATCTCCTCGGCCGAATCGTGGAAGAGCACCACGCGGATCGTGTCGCCGGGAAACTGTGTCTTGATCAGGTGCGTGAGCGCCAGCGCCACTTTCTTGGCCGGCGTGAAGCGGTCTTCCCCGTACAGGATCATCGAGTGTGACGTGTCCAGCATCAGCACCGTCGCACAGCTGGAGCGGTACTCCGACTGCCGCACCATGAGGTCGCCGTAGTCGAGGTCGATCGGCACGTCGAGTGACCCGTTCCGCGCCAGCGCGTTGGCCAGCGTGGCGGGCACGTCGAGGTTGAGGGTGTCGCCGAACTCGTACGGCTTGCTCCACGCATCCGACTCGATGCCGGTGGCCAGCTGTGGCGTGTCGTGGCTGCCGATGCTGGACTTGCCGAAGGAGCCGAGCAGGTGGCGCAGCGTCTTGAAGCCCAGAAAGTCGACGCCTTTGTCGGTGAGGTTGAACTGGACGTCCTTGGCCGCCGCCTGCGCGATCGAGCCCTTGCCCGTGACCGGCTGATGGCCCGCCGGCACGGATCCCTGCTGGTCGGTGGTCAGGAAGCCGTCTTGGACGAGGCGCTGCACCAGCCCGTCCAGCAGCTCAGCCAGCTTCTCCTCGGAGACTTCGTTTCCTTCGCCGCGTAGCGCCGACAGCATCTCCGGGGTGATCTGCCCACTCTCGATGAGCGCCTGCAGGATGGCGTCCTTGAGGGCGTCCGTGGACCGGTCGCCGTCGCCCTGATCCGCCCCCCAATGCCCCTGATCCCCACCGGCAAAGCCGGATTGCAGCAGGAAATCCGCCAGCTGATCGAGCAAGGCCTGCAGATCCACGGCGTCAGCCAGCTGTGGATTGAACTTGGTGTACGTGTGGAACCGCATCGACCGCTCTCCGAGCTGGGGACGTCACTAGACTGTCTCTACGCATGCCAACGCCCGCTCGTTCCTCAAACCCCTTCCGGGTTCTCGCCCGCCACCGGAATTACCGCATCTTCTGGACCGGGCAGACCCTGTCGCTGGTCGGCTCCTGGATGCAGACGATGGCGGTGGGGTGGCTCGCGCTCCAGCTGTCCGACAGCGCGTTCGTGGTCGGGCTCGTCGCCTCGATCGGCGCCCTCCCCATCGTGCTCTTTTCCATGCACGCCGGCGCGTTCGTGGATCATGGCGACAAGCTGCGCATTGTGCGAGTGACCCAGAGCATTCTGCTGGTGCAGGCGGCCGTGTTGTGGTTGGTCACGCTCACCGGTCATGTGTCCATTCCCCTTCTGCTGGTGCTGGCGTTCGTGCAGGGATGCTCGAGCGCGGTCGAGATTCCGGCCCGCCACAGCATGATCATCCAGCTGGTGGGCCGCGCCGACTTGCAGCCCGCCGTGGCGCTCAACTCCAGCGGCTTCAACCTCGCCCGCGTGATCGGGCCCGCCATCGGCGGGCTGGTGATCGCCCGCTTCGGCATCGCGTGGTGCTTCGGCCTCAACGCGCTGAGTTTCGTGGCGGTGCTCTGGGGACTCTTCCGGATCGACCTGCCCGTCGTGGCGCGGCCCCCCGGCTCCCCCGCCGCGCCGGCTGGGCTGCGCGAAATTTTCCAACGCAGCAGCGCAGGAGCGGCTGACGGGCTCCGCCATCTGGCCCGCCCGGGCCCGCTCCGCGAGCTGCTGGGGCTCGTGACCGTGGGGGCGGTGCTGGGTGGCCCGTTTCTCACGCTCATGCCCGTGATCGCCCGCGATCAGCTGGGGCTCGGGGCCGGCGGCTACGGGGCCCTGCTGGCGGTGGTGGGGGTGGGTGGGCTGCTGGGTGCGCTGCTGGTGGCCGGACCGATCTCGCACGCCCCCAATAAAGGGCGCATTCTGATGGCCGCCAGCCTCGCCTTCCCCGCCTTGCTGCTGGGCTTCGCGTACACCACCACCGTGGGGCTCGCGTACGTGGTGCTCTTCGCCACCGGTGTGGCGATGATCACCTTTAACGCCCTGTCCAACGGCCTGTTACAGCTGCTCGTGGAGGAGCGGTACCGCGGACGCCTGATGGCGTTCTACAGCCTGGTGTTCGTGGGGCTGTCCCAGGCGTTGGGCTCCTTCACCATCGGCGCGCTCGCCCGCCTCATCTCGGCCCCCCACGCCATCGCCTGCGGCGCGCTCGTCCTGGCCGCGGCCTCCATCACCACGGTCCGCCGGTCGGACTTCTGGCGGCGCGTCTGACCCGTGTGGGTCACGCGGTGCCGCGGGCGGGTGTAGCTTCCCGCAGGCAGTCACTTCCCCTCGACGCGCATGGATTGTGGACGTACGCGGCATCATTCTCGCCGGCGGCTCCGGCACCAGGCTCCATCCGGTCACCAGAGCGGTCAGCAAGCAGCTGCTGCCGGTGTACGACAAGCCGATGATCTACTACCCGCTGGCCACGCTCATGCTGGCGGGGATCCGCGAGATGCTGATCATCACCACCCCGCGTGACGGCGCCGCCTTCCGCGACCTGCTGGGCGACGGCACCGCGTGGGGGATGCACTTCACCTACGCCGAACAGCCTCGCCCGGATGGACTGGCCGAAGCGTTCCTGATCGGGCGCGATTTCGTGCGTGACCGGCGCAGTGCGCTGGTGCTGGGCGACAACCTGTTCTACGGGCAGACGCTCGTGACGTCGCTGCAGCGCGCCGCGGTACAGTCGGATGGCGCGACGCTGTTCGCGTATCGGGTGTCCAACCCGGAAGCCTACGGTGTGGTGGAGTTCGCCCCCGACGGGCAGGCGGTGTCGATCGAGGAGAAGCCGGTGCACCCCAAGTCGAACTACGCCGTGACGGGGCTGTATTTCTACGATGAGCAGGTGACCGACTTCGCCGCGGCGCTCACGCCGAGCGCGCGGGGTGAGCTCGAGATCACCGACCTGAACAACGCGTATCTGCGCCGCGGGCAGCTGACTGTGGAAAAGCTGGGGCGCGGCAGCGCGTGGCTGGACACGGGGACGCACGATTCGCTGCTCCAGGCGGGGCAGTTTGTGCAGACGGTGGAGCACCGGCAGGGGCTCAAGATTTCCGCCCCCGAGGAGGTGGCGTACCGCATGGGCTTCATCGATCGCGCACAGCTGCGCGGGTTGGCCGATGGATTCGGCCGCGGCGACTACGGCCGCTATCTGCACCGCGTCGCCGACGGGCAGGAGTGATGCGCGTAATCCCCACGGCCATTCCGGAGGTGCTGATCGTGGAGTCGCCGGTGTACCGCGACACCCGCGGCTGCTTCATCGAGATTTTTCACGACGACAAGTTTGCCGCCCTCGGGTTGCCCACCGTGTTCGCGCAGGACAACCACAGCAGCTCGGTGCGCCATACGCTGCGCGGTCTGCACTACCAGCTGCAGGCGCCGCAGGGGAAGCTGGTGCGCACGGCGCAGGGGACCATCTTCGACGTCGCCGTGGACCTGCGGCGCGCGTCGCCCACCTTCGGTCAGTGGGTGGGGGTCACCCTCAGCGCCGGCGACGGCCGTCAGCTCTGGATCCCCGCCGGCTTTGCCCACGGCTTCGTGACGCTGAGCGAGCACGCCGATGTGTCGTACAAGTGCACCACCGTGTATCACCCCGCCTCGGATTGTACGATCGCGTGGAACGATCCCGACCTCGCGATCGACTGGCCGTTGTCGCCCGGTGTCGCGCCGCTGCTGTCACCGAAAGATCACGAGGGCGCCGCGTTCGCCGCGGCGACGGTGTTTGCATGAGGGTGCTGCTGTTTGGCGCCACGGGGCAGGTGGGGACCGCCCTGAACACACGGCTGCGAGGCGCCGTCGATCAGATCGTGGAGTTGGTTACACCCTCGTCCGCCGAGGTGCCGCTCACGGACGCCGCTGCGCTCGAACACTACATCGAGGCACAGGCGCCGCAGGTGATCGTGAACGCCGCCGCCTACACGCGCGTGGATGATGCCGAACGTGAGCCGGATGTGGCCTTCGCCGTGAATGGTGTGGCGCCGGGGGTGATGGCGCGTGTGGCGCAGCGCCATGGCGCGCGGATGGTGCACCTGTCCACCGATTACGTGTTCGACGGCACGGGCTCCCTGCCGTACGGCACCGAGGCCACCCCGAGCCCGGTGAACGTATACGGCGCGTCCAAGCTGGCCGGCGAAGAGGCGGTGCAGCGCGCGTGCCCCACGGCGGCGGTCGTGCGCACGGCGTGGGTGCATTCGGGGGGCGGGGTGAATTTCGTGGCCACGGCGGTGCGGCTGCTCGGGGCCGGGACATCCATGCGCGTGGTGGACGATCAGGTGGGAGCCCCCACGCACGCCGATACACTCGCGGAGTCGATTATGCGGCTCATGCACCCCGCGGCGGCGGGGGGCGTGCTGCACGTGACCGACGCCGGCGTGGCGTCGTGGTATGACGTGGCCTGCTGCGTGCTGGACACCATGCGGGCGCACGGGCGCGTGGCGGATGAGGTCACCGTGACGCCGGTGGCGAGTGGCGCCTTCCCGCGTCCGGCGCGTCGTCCCGTGGTGTCGCTCCTCGACACGCACGCCACGCGGCAGCGGCTGGGGTTCACGCCACCCCATTGGCGCGACGGCGTGATGGCGTCCACGCGGCAGCTGCTCGGGCTATGACCTCCGCCCGTGCCCTGCTCGTGACCGGTGGTGACGGCTTCATCGGCAGCAACTTCGTGCGCTACTGGTGCGACGCGCATCCAGCAAGCGCGGTGGTGGTGCTCGATGCGCTCACCTACGCCGGCAACCGCGCCTCGATCGCGCCGCTGATCGACGCGGGGCGCATCACCTTCGTGCACGGCGACATCGCCGATGGTGCGCTGGTGCAGCAGCTCTTGGCGGCGCACCGCCTCGATACCGTGGTGCACTTCGCCGCCGAATCGCACGTGGACCGCAGCATCGTCGATCCCGGCGCGTTCGTACGCACCAACGTGCTGGGCACGCAGCTGCTGCTCGATGCCTGCCGAACGCAGTGGAGCGGCCCCGATGGCTGGCGGGCCGGCGTGCGGTTTCATCACGTAAGCACCGACGAGGTATACGGCACGCTCGGTCCCGACGACCCGCCGTTCACTGAGCGCACACCGTACGCGCCCAACTCGCCGTACGCCGCCAGCAAGGCGGCCGCCGATCATCTGGTGCGGGCGTACGTGCACACCTATGGGCTGCCGGCTACGATCAGCAACTGCTCCAACAACTACGGGCCGTTTCATTTCCCCGAGAAGTTGATCCCGCTGATGATCGTGAACGCGCTGCACGGCCGCCCGCTGCCGGTGTACGGCGACGGGTTGCAGGTGCGCGATTGGCTGTACGTGGGCGACCACTGCGTGGCCCTCGAACGGATGCTACTGGCGGATGTGGCGGGCGAGACGTTCAACGTGGGCGGGGGAGCGGAGCACACCAACATCGCCATCGTGCAGCAGCTGTGCGCGTTGCTCGACGCGCGATTCGCTCACGATACCTCCCTCGCCGCGCGCTTTCCCGATTGTCCCGCGGCACACGGCGTCGCGTGTGCCTCATTGATCGCGCATGTCGCCGACCGTCCCGGGCACGACCGGCGCTATGCCATCGACGCCACGAAGCTCGCCACAACGCTGGGCGTCGCCCCGCGCGAGACGCTCGGCACAGGACTCGCGCGCACGGTGGACTGGTATCTGGCGCACGAGCCATGGTGGCGCGACGTGATGGACGGCAGCTATCGTGCGTGGATCACATTGCAGTACGGCAGCGAACCCCGATGAGGTGTCATGCTTCGTTCCGCCGCCGGCCACGGGCCGGTTCGTTTCCGTCGCGCTGACCGCATGGGTTGGCGTGCGCTGGTGGCCGTGTTCGCGCTTGGCTGCGCGCGCGCGGCGGTTCCCGCTGGGTCACCGGCCGTAGCGCCCGTGGGAGCGCCGGTCGGTGTGCCCACCGTGCTCGAGGTCTCGCCCACGCCGATTGTGGTGCGCGAGGGGCAGCCCACCGCGATCACCATCCGCGGCACCGGCTTCGACGCGGTGTCCAACACCGTCATCGTGGGCCCCGTGACGATTGCGGCCGTACCGGCGACTCGCGGCGGCACGGTCCTCGCGCTGTCGCTCCCCGACCGTGTGCCCAGTGGCGGCGGCGCGGCGCCCATGCTCTGGGAGCCGGGGCGGTATCCCCTCGCAGTGGCCACCGCGCGCGGTACGAGCGCACCGGTCACGGTCACCATCGAGGAGCCCAAATGAGCCACGCCAGTGGTCGTTCCGGGTGGATCATGGCAGCGGCGCTCCTGGCGCTCGCTGCGTGCGGGGGCGGCGACCCGGCCGCACCCGATGTTGCCCCCACGGTGGCGGTGTCCAGCGCGGCCGGCGCCACGGTGGCCGCCGGGGCCACGGTGCAACTCACGGCCCGCGTCACCGACAAGCGCGCGCAGCCGGTCGCGGCCCCCGCGGTGGTGTGGACGTCGTCCGCGCCCGCCGTGGCCACGGTGTCGGCTGACGGCCTCGTGACGGCGGCGACGGTGGGGAGCACCACGGTCACGGCCGCCTCGCTCGGCGTGGTCGGCAGCCTCACGATCGCCGTCACCGCCGGCCCACCGGCCAAGCTGATCATGCGCACACAACCCACCGATGTGCCGTCGGGACAGACGTTCGCCGCCGCGCCCGTGGTCGAGGTGCGCGACGCGCGCGACAATGTGGTCACCGAGGTCGGCGTGCCGGTGAGCGTGGCGTTCGCCAGCGGGGCAGGGACCCTTGGCGGCACGACAACGGTCACCTCGTCGCAGGGGATGGCCGTGTTCTCGCAGCTCGTCGTGTCGGGACTGATCGGGCCACGTTCGCTGATCTTCTCCGTGGCAGGCGTCACGCCCGTCAGCACGGCGTCCTTTAACGTGACCGCCGGTGCGGCGTCGCGCCTCGCCCTGCGGGTGGCGCCGTCCGGTGGTGGGCTCAACACCCCGTTCAGCACGCAGCCGATACTCGACGTGTTCGACAATGCGGGAAACCTGGCCTCCACAGCCGCGCTCACCGTCACCGCTGCGGTCACCGCCGGCGGTGGTGCGCTCACCGGTGCCACGGCGCCGGCGGCCGGGGGTGTCGTGACCTTCTCCGGCTTCGGCGTGACGGGAAGCGCCGGCGCGCGCACCCTCAGCTTCACGGCGCCGGGGCTACCGGCGCTGCCGATCACGCTCACCCCCTGTGACCCCGCGCGGTCACCGGCGCTGGCACTGTCCTCCACGGTGCGCACGATCGATGGACAGGCGCTGCGCAGCGCCGTCGCGGACACGCTGACCATCACCGACCGCAACGGCAGTTGCACTGCGCCCGCCGGCCTCAACACCGGCGTGACCTACACAGCGGCCAGCGGCTGGCTCACCGCTTCCCTGCTCACGGCCCCCGCGCGCCTCGTGCTGCGCGCCGATCCCTCGGCGCTCAATGCCGGGACGTATTTCGCGAACGTCGCGCTGCGCGCCGGGAATGCGGCCACGCTAACCCTGCCGGTCACCTTCCGCGTGGCGCCATCCATCAGCGTGCGCTATGGCCTCCCTACCGAAAAGGTGCACGCCCTCGATGTGAACGGGACGCTGCGCATTACGCCGGTGGTGTTGAGCAGCGAAGGGGGCGAGATCGCGGCGCCGGTCACGTTCACGAGCCGCTCGCCATCGATTGCCACGGTGGCGGCCGATGGTCTCATCACGGCGCGGCTGGGTGGTCAGGCGTGGATCGTGGCGCAGACGGCCGTGAACGGCGGCGCGCAGGATTCGATTTTCGTGAATGTGGCGCGCACCTCCGGTCCGCTCTTGCGGGCCGATATCACGGGCTTCGAGTACGCGCGCAACGCCACCTTCTCCGTTACCCTGTCGCTCGATACCCGCGGCGCCACGGTGGGCGCCGCGCAGCTCGTGTTCACCTGGCCCACCGAGCTCGCCACCCCCGCGATGCTGCGGCTGATGAGTACGGTGCCGGGGACGATCGGTTCGCCCGTGATCGTCAACGACAACGGCTCCGGCACCACACGCGTGTCGATCGCCGCGGCCGGCGGCATGACAGGCGTGATTACGCTGGGTCGCTTCGATTTCATCGCCATGCAGCCCGGTACCAGTCAGTTCGTGCTGCGCGCCGTCGACCTGCTCGATCTCACACAGCAATCGCTGCTACCCAACAGCTCGGCCTTTCAATACCCGGTGGTGATCAAGTGACCGTGAACAGAGTGCAGGGCAGGTTACGCCGCGCCGCACTGGCGATGTCGCTGCTGGCCATCGGCGCGTGCCGCGAGTCGATGAGCGACGCGGCGGTGGCACCGGTGCCGGCCGCACCGCCGTCGGCGCAGCTGGAGATCCGGTCGGCCGCCGCCGGCGACACCCTCATCACGGTGGAGCTGCACGTACGTGGGCTGCACGGTGCCGATGCGGCGGGCGCCGTGCCGGCGTTGCCGATCAGTGTGACCGCGTCGGTGCAGTACGACACCACGCGCCTGCGCTTTCTGGCCGATGACTCGCCGGGCGACGGGGCGCTGCGCGCCGTGCATGCTGCCGCGGGTCGCGTGATGGTCGCGGCGGCGCACGCCACGGGGTTCAGCGGCGAGCGGTTCGCCACGCTGCGCTTCGCGGCACGCGACAACGAGGCGTACCGCACGCTGCTGCTGCAGCTCACGGAGTTGCATCTCACCGATGCCACCGACGTGCGCGACCGCGTGGCTGTTCGTGCGCCGGTGGTGGTGCGATGAGCCCCCGCGTGATGGTGGCGGCGCTCTTGCTGTCGTACCCCCTGCTGCTGCGCGCACAGGTGGAGGAGCAGCGCGAAGCCGGCTTCGAGGTGCGACGCGAATGGATGGAGCAGCAGCGCGCCTATCCGTTCGACAGCTACACACAGAACCCGGTGTACGCGGCGCGCGCCGCGGCGCTCTCTCGCACCGCCGGCTTCCGCACGCAGGGGGCGGCGGTGGCCCCGTGGCGCGCGGTGGGGCCGTTCGGATTTCAAACCAGTGGCTTCTACGGGTCGTCGCCGAATGCCGATGGCGGCCGGATCCGTGCCATCGCCATCCACCCCACCAACCCGAGCATCGTGTATGCCGGTGCCGCGTCGGGGGGCGTGTGGCGCACTGCCAACGGCGGCGCCACGTGGACGCCGCTCACCGACACGCAGTGTTCGTTGAACAGCGGTTCGATCGCGCTCGACCCGATCAATCCGGAGATCGTGTACGTGGGCACCGGTGAGCCGACGCAGTCCAACGGCTGCGGTTTGCTGCGCTCGTTCGACGGGGGCACCACGTGGACCGAAATCAACGGCAGCGGCGTGCTGGCACCGGTGAACGGCACGCAGACCACGCGCGCCTACCGCATCCGGATCGCGCCGAGCACGGCGGGGTCGCAGACGCTCACCACCGTGCTGTACGCGGCGAACAACGGGCTGCACCGCAGCCTGAACAGCGGCACGTCGTGGACGACCATCCTGACCGGCTTGGTGTCGGACGTCGAATTCGATCCGGCCGATGACAACATCGTGTGGGCCGCTCGCGCCGGGCTCGGCTCCACCCAAAACGGCGTGTACCGGTCCACCGACCGCGGACTGACGTGGCAGCAGGTGTACACCGCAAGCACCACGGCGCAGCGCATCGCGCTGGCCGTGAGCCCCGCCCGCGCGGGAAGCGTGTGGGCGGTGGAGGTGGTCGGCGGGCGCGCCAGCAGTCTGGTGCGCCTCGATGGTGCCACCGCCGCGCTCACCACGCTCTCGATTAACGGCGTGTATGGTGTCACGCAGCGCGGAGATTTCGCTGGGCAGAGCACGTACAACCTCGTGCTCGAGGTGGACCCGCAGGATGCGAACACGGTGATCATGGGCGGCACCCGGATGTACCGTTCGCGCAACGGTGGGCAGAGCTTCACCGTGATTGCGTACGACGTGCATGTGGACTGGCATGCGTTCGAGTTCGCGCCCAGCGATCCCACGGTCATCGTGGGCGGGTGCGACGGCGGTGTGCACGCGTCGTACGATCGTGGCAACAGCTGGGTGAGCCGCAACACCAACATTTCCGTCACGCAGTTCTATCCCGGTATCGCGGTGCATCCCACGCTCCCCGACGTCATCGCCGGCGGACTGCAGGACAACAGCTCCCTCTGGGGCTTCGGCTCTGGCTTCTGGACCATGTCGGCGCCGTCGGGCGACGGTGGCTGGAACGCCTTCAGCCCCACCAATCCCAATCAGTTCTGGACCACCAGCTACGGCACCGGCTTCATCGTGCGCGTCACGCGCAATCCGCTCGGCACCGGGGTCTCGCTGCTCGGGCGCGGCTTCACGAGCACCGACCGGAAGGCGTTCCTGTCGCCGATGATCATCGATCCGCTGAACGCGGCGACCCTGTATTACGCCACGTACCGCGTCTGGAAAACGACGAACGAAGGCGCCGTCTGGACGCCCATCAGCGGCGATCTCACCAAGGGCGGGACGGCCACGATCACGTCGATGGCGGTGTCGCCCGTCGATCCGCGGTTCGTCTGGGTGGGGACGAGTGACGGCAACGTGCAGCTGTCGCTCGACGGTGGCGTGACGTTTGCGGTGGTGTCAGGGACCACGCTCCCCAATCGCGCGGTCACCGACATCGCCCCCGACGCGCTGCAGTCGGGGCGTGCGGTGATTACGTACTCGGGGACGGGAACACCGCACGTGTACGCCACCGATAATCTCGGGCAGAGCTGGACGAACATCGGGACCGGACTCCCCGACATTCCATTCAACGCCGTGGTGATGATCCCCGGCACGTCGCGGATGTTTGCCGGGGCCGATGTGGGTATCTACGAGTCGCCGGACAATGGGGCGACGTGGAGCCTCGCCAGTCAGGGGTTCCCGAATGCACGGGTCCTCGATCTGGTGTTTCAGGCGGCGACCGGCAACCTATACGCGAGCACGTACGGCCGAGGGCTGTGGTCTACCACGCTCGTGGCTGGTGCGAGTGTGCTGCGTGGCGACGTGAACGCGGACGGGCAGGTAAACGCCTTCGACGCCGCGTTGGCGCAGCAGGCGCTCGTGGGCGTGCTGCCGGCCAGTGCCCCCAACCCGATGCCCCGCGCCGATGCCAATTGCAACGGGGTGATCGACTCCGGCGACGTGCTGTCGATTCTGCAGTTCGCGGTGGGGTCGGCGCCGGTGACGCTGTGCGTGGGGAAGCAGCAGTAAGGGCTACCGCCCCCGCGACACCGAGAAGGACAGCATGATCGTCCTCGGCATGCCCGGCTCGAAGGCCAGCGGCGTGCCGTTCACGACGTCGGGATTGAGAAACGCCGAGCCGATCCAGCGGCGGTTGGTCAGGTTGTCGACCGTCACGAACGCTTTCACGGTGGCATCACCGAGTTGCAGCAGGCGGTCGGCACGCAGGCTGGCGCTGAGAACGTGCGAGGCCGCAATGCGGACCGTGTTGGCATCGTCGGCCCAATAGCCGCCGGTGCCCTGCATGCCGACCTGCGCCGCGAGTCCGCGCGGTGCCTCGGGAGGTGCCCACCCAAGGGTGGATCCGTAGAACCAGTCGGGAAGTCCGACAATGCGATTGTCGCTGTAGTCCGCCGTGGCGCCCGGCTTGCCGTAGTGCACCGAGTCCACGACGTAGTCGGTGTAGCGGTTGCGCGAGAGCGTGAGTGAGTGCTCGAGGCGTAGCCCGCCTTTCGCGAGCGCGGTCACGGCGAGTTCGGCGCCGGTCCGCTGCGCGGACCCGGCCGTGAAGTAAAACCGGCCACCACGGTACGGCACCACTTCGTTCTGCACGGTGGTGAGATAGGCGGCGGCGTCGTACGAGAGACTGGACACGAAGCCCGTGCCGTCGCCTACCGTCAGAATGCGACGGGTGCCTACCTCGTATGTGAACGAACGGATGGGCTCGAGCAGTGGGTTGAGCGCGGTCACCGTGTCCTGTCCGAACGTGCTCGCCGGATCGGTTTCGTTGCCGGCTGGCGCTTCCACGCCGCCGCCCATGTTGGCGTACACCGTGTGCGTGGGCGAGAGGCGGTATGACGCGCCCAGCTTCGGTGTGACCTGCGCGAAGGTCCGGCTCGCGTTCGTGACCGGCAGGATGAAGTTCTGGTAGGAGTACGCGATGGCGTCGCCGCGCAGGCCGAGCGTGATGGCGAGCCGGTCGTGAAGCGTGAGTTCGTCTTCCAGGAAGATGCCGCTGTTGTACGCGCCCTCCCGCTTGTTGTCGCGCAGCGTCGTGCCCCGTCCGGCGGTGGGGCTCAGCGAGTAGAACAGGATGGCCCCGTCTTGATAGGCCTGATCGATGCCAGCGGTGAGCCGGTTGCGCACGGTGGGCGTGACGCTGTCGCGGCGGTTGTACGCCACGTTCGCACCGCCGTGATATCGCGTGAAGTCGCGGAACGTGCCACGCTCGGAGCGCTGCAGATATTTCGGATTGATGTACACCAGCGCGGAGAGCGACTGGCGCGCGTCGATGGTGTGCTCGACGCTGGCGCCCAAGCGCGCGAGGCGGTTGTACCGGCGCTCGTCGCGGCTGTCATACGTGGCGTTCGCCTGCCGCGGATCGGCGGCCACCTGTGCGGCGTTCAGCGGCCCCGGCACATGGAACAGATTGTTCGAGCCCGTCAGGTTCACACGCAGGTTGGTCTTGTCGCCCACCGGCGCGGCGATGCCGGCATTGACCAGCACGCGTCGCGCATCGGCGTTGCGGCGCCACCCGTCGAAGGTGGTGTTGGCGAACGACACGTACGCCACGCCGCCCCGGTCGCCCACCGGGGTGCCGGTCTGGGCGATGTAGCGCTGCAGGCCGTAGCTGCCACTCTGATACTGCACACTCGAGTACGGACGGTCGATGGACGGCGCCGTGGACACGTTGATCACGCCGCCGGCGGCGTTCCCCCACAGCGCGCTGGCATTGGAGCGGATCACTTCCACCCCTTCGGCCACCGCGAGATCGATGTTGTCGAAGGCGGTGCGCCCATCGGGTTCGGTCTCGGGCATGCCGTCCAGCAGGACGCGCACGCCGCGCGAGGTGCCGGCGTTGGAGCGATCACCGGCGCCGCGCGCTCCGAAGCCGCGGATCGCGATGCGCACGTCACTGGTGCCGTAGCGCGACTGGACGAGCACCCCCGGTACCGTGCCGAGCGCGTCGTTGAGCCCGAAGCCGCTCTTGGAAGCGAACTGCGCCCGGTCCACGCGCGTGATGGCCAGCGGCGCGCCGAACGACGACTGCGAGCTGCGCGTGGCGCGGATCGAGAACGGGGCCAGGGTGCGCGCGAGGCTGTCGCGACGGGCTACCGAATCGGCGCGCGTCTGCGCCAACCCAACCTGCGGGCCGAACAGGGCGAGGGTACCGGCGGCCAGACAGAGGAGCCGCGAACGGGGAACAGCGGGCATGACGGGGAGTGCGTAGGGGACGGGCGGGTCACCGGATACGCGGAGGAAGCTGAGTTGGTTGGACTTAACGGGGGATTAACACACAGCCCAGAGCTCAGTGCTCAGAACTGGGTCGTCGGGCCGGGTCTAGTGGTCGGAGTTCAGCAGCGACCGTGCTCAGTTGCGAGCATTTCCTGACGGCGCGTGGGGCCGCGGGGTGCCTAACACGAGTGCCGAGCAAAGGCCTCATGAATCGTCAGATCCATGAAACCCGCTCGGCACTGTGGACTGTTGTTGCTGAATCCCGACCGCTATACCCAGTCAGACACCAGAATTCTGTTTACGGCGTACTGGGCCGTTCAAGCGTCAGCCGAAGTAGTCCTGCTGCCCCTTGTTCCGGCGCGATTCCCGCTCGGCGCGCCCGTACTTCCCTTCGTCCGAGCGCGAAATCTTCCGCCGCGCCACGAGCGCTTCGAGCACCAGTTCGCACGCCACCACGATCATCGCGTCGTCGCCCTTCTTGGCCAGGCCAAGGGCGATCACGGTGGCCACGAGTCCCGGCACGGTATCGAAGCCCTGCTTCACCAGACTGATCCCGATCTCGTCGGCCACCTGCAATGCGCCGCCGGCATCGAACCACATGATCACTTCATCGGCATCCAGATCGCCGGCGCGCTCGCGCAGTGTGGCGTCGCAGGCCCGCCGGATGAGGTCCTTGGCAATCGTGGCGCCGCCCACGAGTTCGCCCTCGTACTCGAGTTCGATCTTGCCGGTGATGGCCGGGAGGGCCGCATACACATCGGCGATGCGCGGCACGGCCTCGCTGTCGCCGTGGCGCAGCGCGCGCTGCTCGGCGTTCGACACCACGTTCTCCATCGCCGTGATCGGCATACGCTGCGACACGCCCGAGCGCTTGTCGATGCGCTTGTCGTCACGCGCCTCGAAGGCGATGCGCTCCACGACTTCCTCGATCAGGTCGGGGACGCGAATGGCCACGCCGTCGGTGCGCTTCGTCCACGCTTCCTGGCGCGTGATCGCGACGCCGAGCTCGACGCTTTCGGGGTAGTGCGTGATGATCTCGCTGCCGATGCGGTCCTTGAGCGGCGTGATGATCTTGCCGCGCGCCGTGTAATCCTCGGGGTTGGCGGTGAAGCAGAGCAGGACATCGAGCGCGAGGCGCACGGGATAGCCTTTGATCTGCACATCGCCTTCCTGCATGATGTTGAACAGCCCCACCTGGACCTTGCCGGCCAGATCGGGAAGTTCGTTCAGCGCGAAGATGCCGCGGTTGGCGCGCGGCAGCATGCCGTAATGAATCGTGAGTTCGTCGCCGAGGATGTGTCCGCCACGGGCGGCCTTGATCGGATCCACGTCGCCGATGATGTCGGCGATGGTCGCATCAGGGGTCGCGAGCTTCTCCACGTAGCGTTCTTCGCGCGACACCCACGCGATCGCGGTGTCGTCGCCCTGTTCCAGGATGCGCTGCTTCCCGTACTTGGAAATGGGAGCGAACGGATCGTCGTTCACCTCGCTTCCGGCCACGACCGGCATGACCTCGTCGAGCAGCGTGACCAGCGCCCGGAGGATCCGCGACTTGGCCTGCCCGCGCAGGCCGAGCAGGATGAAGTTGTGGCGGGCCAGCAGCGCGTTGACGATCTGCGGCATGACCGTCTCCTCGTAGCCGATCACGCCACGGAACAGCGGGCCGCCGTCCTGAATGCGGGCAATGAGGTTCCGGCGGATTTCGTCCTTGACGGTGGCAGGACGGTTGACGGCGTAGCCGGAGCGCTTGAGGGCGCCGAGGGTCTCGGGGAGTCTGGACA
>JARIEV010000085.1 GCA_031127225.1 Gemmatimonadota bacterium
AGGCGCCCAAGGCGCCGGATGCGTCGCGGCGACGGGTCGTTCGGGCGCGGTGCGAAGTGCATCGGCACGTCGGGGTGCGGTCGGGGATCGGACATTCGCTGAATATGGCGGCGCGGCATCGCTGCTGTCGGCCGCGCCGCGTGACGCCTGTCGGGCTGTCGTCCGACAGGCCGTCGGTAATTGCCCCGATGGTGGTCGCGCGGCGATGCGGCAGACTGTGTTGGCGGTGGCGACTGCACGCTGCCGCCTTCCCACCTACGGTTCGTGCACAGTCGCACGGGAGAGTACAATGGTTTCGTTAACGAAGCGGGCACCGGTTGATGCCGGACCGTCACAGTTCAGCGGCTTGCTCCGCCGCATGTTCAATGAGCCGATGCTGGATGACCCGTTCTTCCGGCCGATGTTGGCGTCGGCGATGTCGTGGGCGCCGGCCATGGAAGTCTCGGAGACCAATGACGCGATCACGCTGACCGCCGAACTGCCGGGACTCGACGAAAAAGCCATCCGCATCAGCATCGAGAACAACGTGCTGACGATCGCCGGCGAGAAGGAGCAGGAGACGACGGACGGTCCGCCGACCACGGCGTACTACATGACGGAACGCTTCTACGGCGCCTTCCAGCGGTCGTTCACGCTACCGCGCACGGTTGATGTGGAGCGCGTGAAGGCTGACTTCGAAAAGGGAGTGCTCACGGTCACGCTGCCCAAGCTGCCGCAGGCCAAGGGCAAGACGATCGAGATCGGCGCGAAGAAGTAGCGTCCGCTGGCGCGTGACGCGCTCAGGCCGTGTGGGTCGCGATCACCCGCGCGGGGAGGGATGATGGTGGCAGCGTCGCATTTGGTCCCGCCTGCAGCAGAAAGCAGGTGGCGCCGCTGCCGCTCATCATGCCGATCGCGGGTACGCCCTGCACGTCCCGCAGGGCGGCGGCGGCGGTGCGCAACGTGGGCAGCACGGTGGCGACCCCGGCGTGCATGGTGCTCACCACCGCTTCGAAGTCATTCGCCGCGAGGGCCGCGATCGAAGCCCACGAGTCGAACGCCAGTGCGGGATAGGCGAGCGCCCGGACCGTCTCGCCACGCGCGTCACGCGCCCGTGCGAACGCGGCGTACGCCGCGCCGGTGTTCACGCCGTCGGCGAACGTGGCCAACCACACCGTGGCGGTTGGCAACGGGGGCAGGGGGACGAAGCGGTCGCCACGGCCCCACGCCCACGCGCGTGAGACGTCGCTGACCAGAAAGGGGACGTCCGCGCCCAGGCCGCCCGCGATCTCGAGCAGGCGCGCCGCACCGAGCGGCGTGGGGCACATCGCCTCGAAGGCGCGCAGCACCGCGGCGGCGTCGGCGCTGCCGCCGCCCAGTCCGCCGCCCACCGGAATCTGTTTCTCGATGCCGATGGCCCAGCCCGTGTCCCATCCGCTGGCTTCCACGTACGCGGCGGCGGCGCGCCACGCGAGATTCTGTTCGACGGGACCAAGGCCACGCGCCGGCATGGTGGGGCCGGCGCACGACAGGGACGGCGCCATCACACCGACCCGCACGTGCACGAGATCGTGCAGCGCGAGCCGCTGAAACAGCGTTTCGATGCCGTGGTACCCTCCCGCCTCGCGGGCGAGAATCTGCAACAGCAGGTTGATCTTGGCGTGGGCGCGTTCAGTGCGTTCGGTGTCGCTCACGGGCGTATCACTCCGGTGCGCGCTCAACGGGAACCACCGGCGCCGCATCCGGGCTCGTGCCGCTCATCGTGCCCACGCTCAGCCCGAGGCGTGCGAAGTACACGGCCCCCATCACGGTGATGGGGATAAAGCTGAGCAGGTGATACCCCAGCGCCCAGCTCACGGCGAGGTTGGCCGGCACACCGTACACCGCGAGCCCAATGGAGGCTGAGGCCTCGAACACGCCGAAGAAACCGGGCGAGCTGGGAAACGCCACGCCGATGCCGAGAATGCCCTGCAGGAACAGCGCAGCGCTGAACGGCGCGTCAATGCCGACGGCGAGAAAGCCGAGATACAGCGACAGCGCGTGGACCGCCCAGTGGGCGATGGCCCAGAGCAGCACCGCGACAAACCGGCGCGCATCGCGCAGCACGGCCAGTCCGCCCATGGCGTTCTCGACAAAGCTGACGGCGCCGTGCTCGAACCGGGGGATGAGGCGATGCGCGATCCACCGCACCAGCTGCAGCACACGCCCCCCTTGCATCACCATCGCGTAGCAGGCCACGAGGAGCACGGCCATCGCCACCACGCCGGCGCCGGCCAGCTCGGGCACCGTGCGGCCGGCCAGCGTCACGTCGGCGGGGAAGCGCGGGTCGAGCATCGCCCCGAACATCATCGAGAAGAGCACGACCGCATCAAAGATCCGATCGACGGCGAGCGAGCCGAGGGCCGTGGTGATGGGAACGCGCGGCGCCTCACGGGTGAGCGAGAACGCGCGCGCGAACTCGCCGGCGCGCAGCGGAAACACGTTGTTCATCATCATGCCGATGGCGGTGCTCCGCCACAGCGGCCCGAAGGGGAGGCGCCCAGCCACCGGCTCGAGGATGGTTTGCCAGCGTCGCGCCCGCAGGGGGAAGATGCAGGTGCCCACCACGGTGCTGAGGGCGAAGAGCCCGGCGTTGGACGTCCGCAGCACGGTCCACACCTCGCCCAGATTCACGCCCTTGAGCGTCCACCAGAGCAGCAGGGCACTGAACGCGAAGCCCAGCGTGCTCTTCCAGTCGAGCTTCACCGGCCGCGCCCGCGGTGCCGAATCATGTGGTGCCCGCCAGATCGAGGAGGTCGGACAGCTCGTCGAAGAGCGCGTGGGCAGTCGGTTGCGCCAGCGTGCCGCGCTGCCAGTGGGACTTGAGTTCGTCGCGGACGGCCCGGGCGCGCGCGAGCGCTGAGTGGCCGCGATATAGCAATGACTCGATCGGGACGATCGCCGGCTCGACCACCGGCGCGCCCGACCAGGCGAGGCTGGCCTGCTTCACGTGCTGGGCCAGCTGCTGATCGGTGAGCTCGTGGTCCATCAGCTGCCGGGCGAAGCTCTGTACGGCCATGCGCTCGGCCATGGCGGCGAGCGGCGCGCGGGCCATACGGGTGGCCAGATTGGCGACGCTCGCGGCGCCGTAGCTCTCGGCCACGTAGGCGAGCGCGAGGAGTCCGCGTCGCACGCCGTCGGTGAGCGCCAGCGGTGACGCCCCGGTGCCGTGCGCGGCAAGCGCTGCTGATTCCCGCGCCACCCCATCGGCCGCGGCGGCAACGTCCTGCCGGAAGCGCTGGGCCAAGGTGATCGGCGGCTGCGCGTTACGCTGCACGATCGCCGGCATGCCGTCGTTCGGAAAGAACCGGGCAATCGGCACCACCGGCGCCGTCGGCGCGACGGCCGGCGTATCGGAAGCCAGATAACCGGCGGCTACGGCGGCGAGCGCGACCGACTGGCTGCGGCTCTGGCGTTGCTCGATGTCGCTCCAGACGCCCGCCCGTTCGACCAGCGAACGCAACTCCACGAGCGCGGCCCCCACGGCGAAGTGGAGCCGATGATCCCAGCGCAGTTCGTGGTCGCGCAGGCCGGCCGCGATCCGTTCGATGGTGGCGGCCAGCTCCGGGAGGCCGTCGAGGCGCGTCATGGTGGCGCTGCCCCGCAGCGCGCGCGCGTTTGTGAGGAGTGCGGCGGGGTCGGGCGCCTGTTCACCGGCCGCGGTCAGCAGCTGGTCGAGACGACCCAGATACTCCATCGCTTCCTTCTGGAAGAACTCGATGAGGGCGTGCGGAGCGCTCATACGCGGTGGCTCATACGCGGTGGCTCGTGCGAATGGGAAAGCAGCGGGATATCAGAACCGATCGGCTTCGCGCGCGTCGTCCATGGCCCGACGGATTTCGCGCACCGCCTCGACCATGCCCACAAAGATGGCACGCCCCACGATGGCGTGCCCGATATTGAGCTCCTCGATCTCGGGGATCGCGGCCACGGGCCCGACGTTCTGCACGGATAGCCCGTGTCCCGCATGGACCGCCATCCCCAGCGACGCCCCCAAGGCCGCCGCGTCGGCCAAGGCCCGCAGGGTCCGGGGATCGGCCGGGGCATGGGCGTAGGGCCCGGTGTGCAGCTCAATCGCGTCGGCGCCGAGGGCATGGGACTGCCGCACGGCGTTGGCCTCGGCGTCGATGAACAGACTGGTGCGCACCCCGGCGCGCCGCAGCCGCGCAATCGCGTCGCGCAGTTGCGGCTCGGCGCGCACGACGTCGAGTCCGCCCTCCGTGGTCACCTCCTCGCGCCGTTCCGGTACGATCGTCACGGCGGCGGGGCGCAGTGCCTCGGCCAGCGCCAGCATCTCGTCGGTGGCGGCACACTCGAAATTGAGGACTGTGGTGATTTCGGCGGCCAACCGGCGGATATCGTCGTCCTGAATGTGACGGCGGTCCTCGCGCAGGTGCGCGGTGATCCCGTCGGCGCCGGCCTGCTCGCACAGGCGGGCGGCGGCCACCGGATCGGGCTCCGGGCTGCGGCGCGCCTGACGGACGGTGGCCACGTGATCGATGTTCACATACAGACGCTGGTAGCGAAGCGACATTACTGGGGTATCCGGTAGAAGATCGGGTGGGGTACCTTTCCCCCCGACAAACGGACGGACGGCCGCACGGTGCCCATAGGCTCCCCGGCGGTCCGATCCGTCAAGCTGGTCAACACCGTGGGTAGGAGGCCTGCGTGGTACGTATCAAGCGGTCGATGGAACGCGAGTCGTTGCGATATGCCCTGCTCGCCGCCGTGGTCCTTGGCGCGGGCGCCTGTACGCGCACGATCCAGAGCACGGAGACGTCGATTCCCGGGGTCGCGGCGCCCGGTGTGCGTCCGGAGGCGCCCGACGCGATCGGGGCCGCCACGCCGAAGGCCGCCGTGGAGGGATTCCTCCGGGCGGCCAAGGCGCAGGATCTGCAAGGCATGAGCGCGATCTGGGGGACCGCCAAGGGTGCGGCGCGC
Organism: Gemmatimonadota bacterium; assembly: GCA_031127225.1. Taxonomy (GTDB): domain Bacteria; phylum Gemmatimonadota; class Gemmatimonadetes; order Gemmatimonadales; family Gemmatimonadaceae; genus Gemmatimonas. The sequence goes on from JARIEV010000085.1 coordinate 4,960, forward strand.
GATCAGATGAAGCGCGACGATCTCGAGAAGCGACTGATCATCATGCAGTGTACCCTCACGCATGACAAATGGATCTACCTGGAGGACCGTCCCCGGCTGGAGACCGGTGGCCGTCAGGCATTCCAGGTGGAGCTCACCCAAGGGCAGCGCTCCGCCAAGACGTCGATTCTCACGGTGAGCGGTCCCGGCGGTCGCTGGTTCCTGGAGGACATCGACCTCCTGCCGCTCAGGGAGTTCTGCCGCTGACCATCGGCCCGGCGGGCTGGTGACGCTGGACACTCCGACTAGTATTCGGACAGTTCGACCAGGACCCCGCCGGTGGCGCTTGGATGGAGAAACGCGATGCGTTTCCCTTCCGCGCCCAGGCGTGGTGTGTCATCGATGAGCCGGAGGCCGGCATCACGGCAGCGCTGCAAGGTGCCGTCGAGGTCGTCCACGGCAAAGCACACGTGGTGAATACCGGGACCCCGCTTGGCGACGTACTTGCCGATCGGGGAGTCCTCGGACTTCGCCTCGAGGAGTTCCACTAGCGACTCGCCGGCCGCCAGTCCCGCAATGGCGGCACCGTCCGCGTCGTCGAGTGGCACCTCGGGCAGGCCGAGGATATCACGGTAAAACGGAAGCAGCTCGTCGAGGGCACGCACGGCGATCCCGATGTGGGCGATGCGCGTGCCGCGGCGGACGGAATCGGTCATGACTGGCCTGGTCAGTGCGGGCGTGAGCGAACTCCGAATTCTAATCCTGCACACCGGCGCGAGAGCAACCGGCGAACCCGGGGGCCGCGCCAGCGGAGCACATGATGGCCAACGCAGTGGAAGTATCGGACGACAACTTTGCGACGGAAATCGAGCAGACCACCGGGCTCGCCGTCGTCGATTTCTGGGCCACGTGGTGCGCCCCCTGCCGTATGATCGCACCGATCGTCGAGCAGCTGGCCACCGAGTACGCGGGCAAGGCGAAGGTGGCCAAGCTCGACGTCGATCATAACCAGAAGACGGCCGCGCGTTTCAACGTGCGCTCGATCCCGACCATCCTGTTTTTCAAGGACGGCAAGCTGGTCGATCAGGTAGTCGGTGCGGTCCCGCGCCCGGCGCTGGAAGCGAAGTTCAAGGAGCACGCCTGAGCCACCCGGGCGACGCCCCCGGTTCGGCGGAGTCGGAGCGTCTCGCCTCCGATCTCGCCGACCGGGCCGCGACGCTCTGGCCCACCGCGGCCATCCCGGGGGCGCTGCATCTGGTCAGCACCCCGATCGGCAACCTCGGCGACATCACACTGCGCGCGCTCGCCGTGCTCCGGCAGGCGGCCGTGATCTGCTGTGAGGACACCCGGCATGCGCGTACGCTGCTCAACCGCTACGGCATCGACACGCCGACCATCGCGGTGCACGAGCACAACGAGGCCAGCGTCATTCCGCGGCTGGTTGCGCGACTGCGGGAGGGGGAGCCCATCGCGCTCATCAGCGACGCCGGCACCCCGCTCGTGTCCGATCCGGGTGCGCGCCTCACCGACGCCGTCGCCGCCGCCGGGCTGCGCGTGGTGCCCATCCCCGGCGCCTCCGCGCTGCTGGCCGCCCTCGTGAGCGCCGGACTCGCGCCGCACCCGTTCACCATGCTCGGCTTTCCCGCCCGGAAGGGGCGTGAGCGCGAGGAGCAACTGGCGCTCGCCGCGCGGCTGCCGCACACGGTCGTGCTCTACGAGTCCCCGAACCGTCTAGTCGACACGCTGCGCGATCTGGCGGCCATCGCCGGGGCCTCGCGACCGGTGGCGGTGGCCCGCGAGCTCACGAAGCATTTTGAAGAAGTGCGGCGCGGAACGCTCGAGGACGTCGCCGCGTATTACGAGAGCACGCCACCGCGCGGGGAAATCGTGATCGTTCTGGGGGGCGCGTCCGAGGTCGCCCCGAGCGAAGACGGGCTCCGATCGGTGGCGTTGGCGCTGCGTGGGGACGGCCTCCGCCCCCGCGAGATCGTCCAGCGACTCATGGACGAACACGGCGCCAGTCGCAACCTCGCCTACCGACTCGCCCACGACACCTGATGCCGCTTCCGGCCCGGCGTTTTCTCCGAATCGTTCTGCTCGCGGCCGTGGCCGGGACGTCGCTCGCCTTTACGGCCGGCGTCCACCGTCTGGCGGCCCGCGGCCCCGGTCGCTTGGCGATCGCGCGGGTGCAGTACGACGGCGGCGGGGACTGGTACGCCAATCCGTCCAGCCTCACGAATCTCATCGGCGCGATCGCCGAGCGCACCGCGCTCCCGATCGAGCGCGCCGAAGCGAAGGTCCGGCTCACCGACTCGTCGCTGTTCGATTTCCCGTTCCTGCATGTCACGGGGCACGGCGAGATCAAACTCACCGACGTCGAAGTGCGGCGACTGCGCGAGTATCTCACGCGCGGCGGTTTTCTGCATGTCGACGACAACTTCGGCCTCGACGAAAGTGTGCGCCGCGAGATCGCGCGCGTCTTCCCCGACCGGCCCTTGGTGGACGTCCCACACGGACACCCCATCTACCACCTCGTGTACGACTTCGAGAACGGACCGCCGAAGGTGCACGAACACGACGGCAAGCCGGCCCGCGGGATGGGGATTTTCATCGGTAACCGACTCGCGCTCTACTACACGTTTTCGGCCGACCTCGGGAACGGGTGGGAAGACGTGGGCACCTACCCGGATCCGCCGATGCTGCATGAACAGGCGCTGCGTATGGGCGTCAATCTCTTTACCTACGCCGTGACCAGCCGGGTGACCCCATGACCGCCCCGGCGTTACGTGCCACCGCCACCCTGACCGACTCGCTGGAGGCGCGGCTCGCGCGTGAGCAGTCCACGTTGCGGGCGCGCGCCGTGGCGGCTGTGGTGCTGGCGATCATCGGCGTGGTAGCACTCAGCGCGGCCGCCAGCGCGTGGCTCGTGGCCGACGGCCGTTGGATGACGCTTCCCCGTGCGGTGCCGGCGGCGCTGTGGATCGCCGCGGCGGCGCTGGCGGCGGCGCTGGCGGCCGTGCTGCGCCGGCGCAGCGCCGAGGTGCTCACGCTCACGTCGCTTGCGGGTGCGGTAGAACGCGAACAAGCGCTGCGCGCGGGCTCGCTGCGCGGGGCGCTCGAAGTGGGCGCCACCGGCGTGCTCGGCGCGCGGGCCTCGCAGGACGTGGCCCGCCGGCTCGCCCCCGGCGCACTGGCGCCGCGGATCGCGGCCCGGATCGGTCGCGCGGTCACGGTGGCCGGCCTCACTGCGGCGGTGATGGTCGGCGCGCTGTCGTGGTCGGCGCGCCGCGCCCCCGACGGGTTCGCGGCCACGGTGCATCCGGTGCGCGCGTGGCGCGGGACGCTGCTCCCGGCCCTCGCCTTCGACCGGCTGCCCACCCTCGTGCCGCGCGGCATGCCGGTGTCGCTGCGCGTGCGCGCCGACGGGCGCCGGACGATCACGGTCTCGCGCCGCGCCGAGGGTGAGGCGTGGCGCGACACCACGCTGCGCGTGCCGGCCGACGGGATCGCAACGCTGGCGCTCGGTCCCATGGGCGCGCCGGTCACGGTGCGTGTGAACGACGGACGAGCGCCCGAAGTGCAGGGGCTCATTACCGTGGCCGATCGCGGCTGGATCGGTGATGTGGCCCTCTTCAACAACTACCCCGCCTACCTGGGGCGGACCGACGAATCGATGGAGCCGGTGCCGCCGCTGCGGGTGCCACGCGGCACCCGCGTGCGCGTGACGGCGACGCTGCGCGGTGGCGCGCGCGATGCGATGCTCACCGACGGTCGCGACACCGTGCGTTTCCCGGCCGCCACGGGCGGCGGCGTTGCCGTGGCGGCCGTGCTGCCGCTCGACCGCGACGGTAGCTGGCAATGGATCGCGTCGGCGACGCCGCGCGCTGGTGCAGAGACGCTCCCCCCTGAGCTTCCCGACCCGCTGGTGTTTACCGTGGTGCCGGACAAGCTCCCCGAGGTGTCCATCGTGTCGCCGGCCACCGACACGGCGATCGGTCCCACCGGCCTCGTGCCCGTGTACATCGATGCGGCCGACGATCACGGCGTGCGTCACGTGGCGCTGGTGCTGTGGCGTGAACGGGCCGACGGCACGGGCGCGGTCACGCGCGAGCGGCTCGAGGTCGCGTCGCCCGCGGCCCCGATTTTTGAAGGGGGCGCCTCGATCACCCTCGACGGGCGCGGGCTCGAACCCGGCGACCGGCTGCACGTGACCGCCGTTGCCACCGATGATTCGCCGTGGCAGCAAACGGCCGTGAGCGCGGAAGTGCTGCTGCGGGTGCCGACGCTGACCGAACAGCGCGCGATGGCACGGGCGCTGGCCGACTCGCTGGCGTCGCAGGCGCAGCGCCTCGCGCAGCAGGAAAAGCGGCTGCAGCAGAACACCGACAACGCCGCGCGGAACCGCGATCTCAAGGGCGGCGGCAAGGCGGAGGACGCGCAGGCGAACGGCACGGCGAAGAGCGAGGGCGGGAAGAGTCAGTCCATGACCTTCTCGGCGGCCGAAAAGGCCAAGCAGCTCGCGCGCGACCAGCAGCAGCTGGGGGCCAAGGTCGATTCGCTGCGTCTGAACGCCAAGGAGCTCGAATCGCGGCTCAAGAACGCCAACGCGCTCGATACCGCGCTGGCGTCGCGCATGAAGGACATCCAGAAGATGCTCCGTGACGCGATGACCCCCGAAATGCAGAAGCAGCTCGAGGAGTTGAACAAGAGCACCGACCGGCTGAGTGGCACCGACGCCCAGAAGTCGATGCAGCAGCTGGCCGAGCAGCAGAAGCAGATGCGCGAGCAGCTCGAGAAGAGCGCCGAGATGCTCAAGCGCGCCGCCTTGGAAGGGGCCATGCAGACGCTGCGTGACGACGCCACCGATCTGGCCAAGGCACAGAAGCAGAGCGCCGATCGCATGGAAGGGCGCTCGCAGCAGGGAGCGGCCCCGGATCCCAAGGAGCTGGCCGATCGCGCGCGTGACCTCGAGCGTGACGTGCAGGCGTTGGCCAAGCGGCTCGAAGAGGCTGGCGCGAAGCAGGGCGCGCAGAAGACACGGGCGGCGCAGCCGCTGGTGAATCAGGCGGCCGAGGCCATGCGGAAGGCGGCGCAGACCCCGCCGCCGAACGCGCCGAAGCAGCCGGGTGAGCCGGGCGCACAGAGCGGCGAGAAGCCGGGTGAGCCGAAGTCGGGTGAGCCGAAGTCGGGCGAGCCGAAGTCGGGCGAGCCCAAGCCGGGTGAGCAGGGCGAGCCGAAGGCCAGTGCGGAAAAGTCGTCCGGCCAGCCCAACGGCCAGCAGGGACCGCAGGGGAAGCCGCAGCCCGGTCAGCAAGGCCAGCAGGGCCAGCAGGGGCAGCAAGGCCAGCAGGGGCAGCAAGGCCAGCAGGGCCAACAGGGCCAACAGGGTCAGCAAGGCCAACAAGGCAGCCCCGGCGATCAGGCGCGCAAGGCGGCCGATGCCATGGACAAAGCGGCGCAGCAGCTCGCGGCTGCGCGTGACGCGCAGGTCGATGCCTGGAAGTCGGAGCTGTCGAACGAGCTCGATCAGTCGATCAACGAAACCATGCAACTGGCCCGGCAGCAGGCTGAGCTGGAGCAGAAGGCGCGTAGCCAAGGTGCGCAGGGAATGCAGGGCGAACAGAGCGCGCTGCAGCAGGGTGTCCAGCAGGCCGCCGAACGACTCGAAAAGGCGGGACGCAGCTCGTCGCTGCTGTCGCAGCGCTCGCAGAAAGCGATGGGCGAAGCGCAGCGGCGCGTGGAACAGGCCACGCAGCAGATGCAGCAGTCGGGGCAGCCGGGCGGCAGCGAGCAAGCGCAGAACGCCATGAAGGATGCCAGCGAAGCGCTCAATCAGGCGCTCAGCTCGCTCGTGCGCGATCGCGAGCGGGTGAACGGCGCACAGTCGGCGTCGGGTTTCTCCGAAATGATGGAGCAGCTCAAGCAGCTCGCGCAGCAGCAGAGCCAGCTCAACGGGCAGATGCAGGGGCTCAACCTGCTCCCCGGTGGGGCCAAGGGCGATGCCGCGCGGCAGCAGTCGCGCGTGCTCGCCAAGCAGCAGCGCGACGTGGCGCGTTCCCTCACCGACGTTTCCGACGCCGACCAGACGGGGCGGACGGACGCGCTGGCCAAGGAAGCGCAGACGCTGGCGCAGCAGATCGAACGCAACGGCATCGACCCCACGGTCGCCGCGCGGCAGCAGCAGCTGTATCGCCGCCTCCTCGACGCGGGCCGTTTCCTGGAACAGGACGAGCGCGACGATCAGGGGCCGCGTGAAGCGAAGGCCGCGAATGGCAACGGGGCGTCTGGCCGCATCGACGGGGCGCAGTCGGGGAAGGCCGCCAACAAATTCGCCCCGCCCACCTGGAACGAACTGCGCGGCCTCGGCGCCGACGAGCGGCGCATCGTGATCGAGTATTTCCGCAAGCTCAATGGCACGACGCCGCCGTAACGTGTTCGCCGGGCTCCGGCGCGTGCGCGCGTGTGGCCTCGGCATGCTCTTCGTGGCGCTGGCCGCCATGACCGCGGTCGCCGCACCCGCTGGTGCACAGGCAGGCGGGCGCCCGCCCGTGTCGCGCGCGGACTCCCTCGACCCGCTGGGCACGGCGCTGGACGCCGAAGACAAGGGCGACCTCAAGCGCGCCGCGCTGGCCTATCGTGAGGTGCTGCAGCGCGCCCTCGTGCCGGGCAATTCCGACGGCGACAAGGTGGCGCTCTCGCTGCTGGGGCTCGAACGCGTGTGGGCCGAGCTGGGGATGCGCGATTCCATCATTCCCGTGGCGCAGCGGGTGGTGCAGCTGCGCCCCACCGACCCCGTCGCCCGCAGCATCCAGCTCCGGGCGCTCGTGTCCATCGGGCGCGACGACGAGGCCCGCGAGGCCTTCACCTCCTGGCGTCGCGCTGCCGGTTCCGACGGCGCACCCTTCCGCGAGTATGCCCGGTTGCTCGTACAGCAGGGACGGGCGCAGGCGGCCGATTCCATTCTCGGCGAAGCCGGACGCCTGCTGGGCGGTGGCGGCGCGCTCGCCGGCGAAGTGGCGCAATTGCACGTGGCACTGGGGCGCTGGAACGCGGCGGCGGTGGCGTTCCGGCAGGCGCTGCGCGACGAACCCTATCTCGAAACGGCCGCACTCTTCGCGCTGAATCGGACGCCGGCGGCCGCGCGTGATTCCATCCGAGCCGTGTTGATGGCCGATCCCGCGTGGCTGCCCCCGCGCCGGCTTCTGTCGTCGCTGGAGCTCACCTGGGGCGAGCCCCGGCGCGCCTGGGCGGCGCTGTCGTCGCTGAAATCCGACGACTCCACCTCGGCGGCCTGGCGAGCCTTCGCTGAACGTGCCGAAAGCGCGCAGTCGTGGCTAGTGGCGCGCGATGCGTGGAGCGCGGTGCTCGACCAACGCGCCGATCTCGAGGCGCAACAGCGGGCGGCGCAGGCCGCCCTCAACGCCGCCGACGCCGCTGGTGCGCTGCAACTGGCCACGCGCCCGGGACCCGGTGCCGCCGCCGCGCGCGCGCGGGCCTTGCTGCCCATCGAGATCGCGGCACTGGGCGAGCTGGGGCGGGCCACCGACGCTCAACGGCGGCTCGATGCATCGGGCGCGCTGCTCGATGAGATGGCCCGCGCCGCCATGGCGCGGCCGCTAGTCAGCGCCTACCTGCGGGCCGGCGACCTCACGCGGGCGAAGGCCGCGGTAATGGGCAGTGATCTCGAAGACGACGACGAAACGGTGGGCTGGCTCGCTCTGTACGACGGCGATCTCACCACGGCGCGCAAGCGACTGGTGCGCGCGGCGACGCAGCGTGGGGAGCTGGTGGACGCGCTGGGGCTGCTGGCCCGCACCCGCGTGGAGCAGTCGCCCGGGCTGGGGGCGGCGTTTCTCGCCCTGGCCCGCCGCGACAGTGTGGGGGCGGCAGCGCGCTTCGTGTCGCTGGCCGATTCCGTGGGCCCCGCGGCACCGGCGTTGCTCACGATGGCGGCGCGGTTGGTGGCGCGCGCCCGCGCGATGGTGCTGTGGGATCGCGTGATCGCCGAGTGGCCCAAGAGCCCCGAAGCCCCCGAATCGCTGCTCGCCTCCGCGCGCGCGCTGCGCGACAGTGGTGATGTCCGCGGCGCGACGACGCGCCTCGAGACACTGCTGGTGGACTACCCCATGAGCGCGCTCGCCCCGCAGGCACGCCGCGAGCTCGAACGACTGAAAGGGCAGGTGCCACCCGCATCGGCCGCCGTAACGCGATAACCACGTGACCATGACACGCGGGTACATTTCCGGTATGCGCTTGATTGCCAGCCTGTTCTCGGCGGTGCGCCGCCGTGCGGCCGTGCTCGTGACCCTCAGCCTCGTGTCGCTGGCCACGGCCCGGTCGCTGTCCGCGCAGTCGATGTTGCTGCCCATGGATGACGGCCAGCGCAATCACCTGAAGGCCTACGGTGTGGCCTACCTTGCCCTGAAGAACGGGCAGAAGGCGGAGTGGCTGCTGAACTACCGGGGCGGTTCGTTCCTGCTCCCCGATGCGCCTGATCTGCGTCGTCGCGCCGCGCTCGATGGCGTGAGCATCGAGCTGGTGGACGATGCGGCGGTCGCCTCCCTGCGCGCCGAGATCGCCGGCGGCAACACGGACGCCGTGGTGTTGGAGCGCGCGCCAAAGATCGCGATCTATCGCCCCGTGGATCAGCCGCCCTGGGACGACGCGGTCACGCTCGCCCTCACGTATGCCGGCATCGAGTTTACGTCGGTGTGGGACGACGCCGTCATGCAGGGCGACCTGTCCAAGTACGACTGGGTGCACTTGCACCACGAAGACTTTACGGGGCAGTTCAACAAGCTGTACCTCGCCTACCGCGATGCGCCGTGGTTCGTCGGGCAGCGCGAGCGCGACCTCGCGATGGCCAAGCGCTTCGGCAAGAACGACGTGCCCGGGCTCAAAAAGGCCGTGGCCGACAACATCCGTGGCTTTGTGGATCGTGGCGGATTCCTGTTCGCCATGTGCGGCGCCACCGAGTCGCTCGATCTGGCCATCGCCGCGTTCACGGTCGATATCGCGGGGCCGTTTTCCGACGGCACGCCGCCGGCCGCCGATGCCGACGCGCGCATGGATTGGACACGTTCGCTCGCCTTCACCGGCGCGCACGTGGAGCCGTCGCCGTACATCAACGCGCTCAGCGATATCGACGGCCATCAGGTGAATGTGCCGGCGCGCCGTCAGCCGCTGGGCACGTTCACGCTGTTCGACTTCTCGGCCAAGCTCGATCCCGTGGCCACGATGCTCGTGCAGAACCACCGCTCGGTGGTGCCCGATTTCTACGGGGTGACCACCAGCTTCAATCGCGCCATCGTGAAGCCCGGCGTGACGGTGCTGGCCAGCGAAGACGGCGCGCCGTGGAGCAAGTATCTGCACGGTGACGCGGGCAAGGGTTCGTGGACGTTTCTCGGTGGCCACGATCCCGAAGACGCGCAGCATGCCATCGGCAGCGCCCCAACTGATCTCTCGCTGCACCCGAACTCGCCCGGCTACCGGCTCATCCTGAACAACGTCCTGTTCCCCGCTGCGAAGAAGAAGCCGCGGAAGACGTGACCGGTAAGCGGATGACGAAGGCGGGCGCCAAGGTCATCGGGGAGACGCGTCTGTCCCCGAAGGCCGCCAGCGCCGTGCGGGTGGCCATCAAGCTGGCCGGCGGCAATGAAGTGTGCTTCGTGTGCACCGTCGACGACGAAAACCTGATCACCACGGCGCGCGTGGTGTTCCGCGGCGATGTGCGCAGCGTGCTTGCTCTGCCGGGCGTGGCCGAGCGCGGCGAGTTGATGCTGCACAACCATCCGTCGGGATTGCTGGAACCCAGCGATGCCGACCTCGAAGTGGCGGCACGCATTCACGGCAATGGCGTGGGCTTCGCGATCGTCGACAACGACGCCACGCGTGTGTACGTGGTGGCCGAGGTGCCGCGCAGCAAACAGAAGCTGCCGGTGTCGCTCGACGCGGTGGACGTCACACTCGGTCCGCACGGCCTGATTGCGCAGACGATGCAGCGGGTGACGGGCTCGCGCGATTACGAAGACCGGCCCAGTCAGCGCGCGATGGCGGCCGCGGTGGCGGAGACGTTCAACCGCGGCGGCGTGGCGCTGCTGGAAGCCGGCACCGGCGTGGGCAAGTCGCTGGGGTACCTCGTGCCGGCGTTGCGCTGGGCCGCGGCCAACGGTGAACGCACGATCGTGTCCACCAACACGATCACACTGCAGGAGCAGTTGGTGGCCAAGGATTTGCCATTCCTGCAACGCGCGCTGACCGATCAGAAAGTGCGGTTCGCCCTGCTCAAGGGATGGCGCAATTATCTGTGCCTGATGCGCCTCGAGCAGGCGACCGGAGCGGGCGCCTCGCTGTTCGACGACAGTGGCAGTGGCGACCTGGCGCAGATCGCGGAGTGGGCGGAGAAGACGCAGGACGGCTCGCTGGCCGATCTGCCCACACCGCCGCGCCCCGATGTGTGGGACGAAGTGGCGGCGGAGCCCGATCTGTGCGGGCGCATGAAGTGTCAGTTTTACGACAAGTGCTTTCTGTTCAAGGCGCGCAAGGAAGCGGCGGCGGCCGATGTGGTGGTGGTGAATCATCACCTGCTGCTGTCGGACGTCGCGGTGCGGCGGCAGGCGCAGAACTGGGACGACTCCGCCGTGTTGCCGGC
>JARIEV010000086.1 GCA_031127225.1 Gemmatimonadota bacterium
GGCGCTGGTGACCCGCGCCGACACGTGGTGTGCGGGGCGGCTGGTGAGCGCGCTGGAAGGCGGGTACGCGCCCGAACCGGTGGCGGCGGCAGTGCTCGTGCACCTCGCGGCGCTGGCGTGACGGCGTCATGATTCGCCCGTGACCAATCCCGATCGCGCCACCCGCACTCCAACCGACCCGCTCCCCGAGCCGGCGCCGCGCACGTTCTACCGGTCGCCGGCGGGACACGACGTGGTGGATTGCCCCCCGCGCGAATTGGCCCGACTGCTCGCCGAGGGCGGCCTGCTGTGGGTGGACATCGACTCCACCGTACGCTCACAGCACGCGATGCTGGAGAAGGTCTTCCACTTCCATCCGCTGGCCATTGAGGACACGCTCAATCCGCGCTCGCGCGCGAAGCTGGAGGAATACGACGGGTCGCTGTTCGTGATCCTGCGCGGGGTGAGGCTGGCCGAAGACACCGAGGATCCGTACGATCTCGAGACGCAGGAGCTGTACTGCTTTTTGGGGCCGCGCTTTCTGGTCACGGTCCACGCCGGTCCGATGGCGTCGATCGACCGCGTGGCGGAGACGATTCACCGTGCGCCCGACCTGCTGTCGCGCGGTGTCGAGCGGGTGCTGCACGCGATTCTCGACGACACAATCGACAGCTATTTCCCGATCCTGCAGCAGATCGATGAATTCATCGACGGGCTCGAGGAGCGCGTGTTCGTGAAGTTCGACGAGAGCGCGCTCCGCGACCTGTTCCACGTGAAGCGGTTGGTGCTGTCGCTGCGCCGGTATCTGCAGCCGTCGCGCGAAGTGATGAACGTGCTCACCAACCGACCCAGCGCGCTGCTCACCGCGGATGTGCAGCTGTACTTCCGCGACATCTACGATCACGTGCTGCGCATCAACGACTCACTGGACACGTATCGCGACCTGCTCAGCAGCACGATGGATGCGTATCTCACGCAGGTGTCGAACCGTCTGGGCGCGACCACCAAGGCGCTGTCGGTCGTGGCCACGATGTCGCTGCCGTTTGTCGTGGTGAGCGGGATGTGGGGCATGAATTTCACGCGCATCCCACTGTCGGGGTGGCCGCACGGATTCTTGGTGCTGCTGGTCGTGCAGCTTGGCTTGGGGCTGCTGCTACTTTTCCTGCTGCGCCGTCGCGGACTGCTGTAGCCGTCGCGCTGCCGGTCGACCCTCACTTCCTCCCGTCCTGCCCGATGTTCTGCCCAGAATGCGGAACCTGGAACCGCGCCGCCGCCGCCCGGTGCACGCGCTGCGGCGCGTCGCTGCCGGACGTGTCGGCGCCGCCCATGGACATCCCCGACGAGGAACTCCGTGAGCTGCGCGTGGCCACCGGTAATCGCTACACGGTGGTCAAGCGGCTCGGCGGCGGCGGTATGGCCAACGTATACCTCGCCAAGCACGCCGTGCTGGCGCGCCCACTCGTGCTCAAGGTGCTGCACCGGACGCTGGTGCAGGAGCCGGAGATGCGCGAACGCTTCCGCCGTGAGGCCGAGTCCGCGGCGCGGCTGATCCATCCGTACATCTGTGCGATCGCCGATATGGGCACCGCCGGCGACATCGAGTATGTGGCGATGCCGTACTACGCGGGCGGCTCACTGGCCGACCTGCTGGCCCGTCGGAAAACGGTAGCCGCGGGCGCGGCGGCGTCGATCGCGGTGCAGGTGTCGTGCGCGCTCGACTACGCGCACCGGCACGGCGTGGTGCACCGCGACATCAAGCCCGACAACATCCTGTTCGACGAAGACGGCAACGTGGCGCTGACCGACTTCGGCATTGCCACGGCACGCTTTCACGGTCGGCTCACCGCGAGCGGACGCGCGATGGGCACGCCGCATTACATGTCGCCCGAGCAGGCGATGGGGAAGCTCGTGGACGGCCGCAGCGATCTGTATGCCGTGGGGCTGTTGCTGTACGAAATGCTGCTGGGACAGCCGCCGTTCGACGGCGAGGATTCGTACGCGGTGGGGTACAAGCACGTGCACGAGGTGCCGGTGGCGCCGGATCAGGTGGATACCCGCCTTCCCGCGGCGCTCAGTGCGATCACGATGAAGTGCCTCGCCAAGCAGGCCGTCGATCGCTACGATCGCGGCTTCGAGCTGGCCGATGCCCTGATCGCCTTTCTGGGGCAGTCGCCCGGTGCTGAATTGCGGGCGGCGCGCGCGTCCCGCCCGGCGGCACACACGCCCTTCTAGTCCGGCGCGCCGGCTCTCCCGTTTCCACCTTCTGCCACCGTTCGCGCCATGCACCTGCACGCCGAGATCGTCACGCTGCACACCACGCACCCCTTCGTCATCGCGCGCGGGGGCTTCAGTGCGTACCGCGTGGTGTGGGTGCGGTTGCGCGACACGGACGGGGCGGAGGGCTGGGGTGAGGCGTCGCCCAGCAAGTTCTACGGGGAGACGGCCGACAGCGTGATGGCGGCCCTCGCGATGTTTGCGCCCGTGCTCGAACAGGCTGACGCGTGGTCGATCGAGGCGATTGAGCGTGAGCTGGAGCGGGTGTTGCGCTGGAACGCTGCCGCCCGGTGTGCGATCAGCGCGGCGCTGCACGATCTGGCGGCCAAGCGCCTCGGCGTGCCGCTCTGGAAGCTGTGGGGACTCGACGCCGCTGCGGCGCCGCGGTCGAGCTTTACAGTCGGCATCGCCCCGGATGCCGAGACGCTGCGGGCGCGGGTGCGCGACGCGGCGGCGTATCCGATCCTCAAGATCAAGCTGGGATCGAGCTGGGACCGCGAGGTGCTGCGCATCGTGCGCGAGGAGGCGCCGCTCGCCACGCTGCGAGTGGATGCCAACGCGGCGTGGACCGCCAAGCAGGCGCTCGGGATGCTGCCGGCGCTGAGCGACGTGGGCGTGGACATGCTGGAGCAGCCGCTGCCGCCGCACGACCTCGAGGGGCTGCGCTTCGTGCGCGACCGGTCACCAATTCCCGTGGTGGCTGATGAATCGTGTCTCGTGGCGACCGATATCCCGAAGCTGGTCGGTGTGGTGGACGGCATCAACATCAAGCTGGCCAAGTGCGGGTCGCTGCGCGAAGCGCTACGGATGATCGCGGTGGCACGCGCTCACGGCCTCCGTGTGATGTGCGGGTGCATGATCGAGTCCACGCTCGGCATTGCGGCGGCCGCCCACTTCTCGCCGCTGCTGGACGACGCCGATCTCGATGGTGCGGCGCTGCTGTCCGACGATCCGTTCACGGGCCCCGGGATTCCCGGGGGGCAGGTCACACTCAGCGACGCGCCGGGGCTCGGCGTGCAGCGCCGCTGAGCACCTCCGGCTGCATCGAGGTCGCGCTCGCGGCCCCGCTGTTCCGCACGTTCACGTATCGCGTCCCCGAGGGGATCGCGCTGCCGATCGCGCCAGGGACGCGGGTGCTGGTGCCCTTCCACGGTCGGCAGGAAATCGGCATCTGTCTCGGCGACGCGGAACCCCCGGCGGGCATCACGCTCAAGCCGATCCAGTTGGTGCTCGATGCCGTGCCGTCGCTGCCCCCGGCGCTGCTGCAGACCGGGCGCTGGATCGCGGACTGGTATGCCGCGCCACTGGGGCTCACGCTCCGCTCCATGCTCCCCACGGCCCTGACCGCGGCCAAGACCCCGGCTCCGGCGGCACGCACCCAGCGGGTGGTGCGGATCCTGATGGAGCTCCCGTCGCTGCTGCAGCGCGAGCAGACCTTCGCGCGGGCCCCCCAGCAGCGGGTGGTGTTCGACCTGCTCGAGGCGCAGGGCGGGGAGGCGCCGCTGGAGTCGCTGCGCGTGCAGGCCAACTGCAGCGCGGGGGTGTTCACGGCCATGGCCAAGCGTGGCCTGGTGGAGATCCGTGATGAGGTCCAGCAGCGCGACCCCTTCGCCGATCGTGCCGGGACGCTGCCGCCCCCCAACCCGAGTGCGGCGCAGCAGGAGGTGGTGCGCGCCATTCTGGCCGGCGATCCCGGGCAGGTATTCCTGCTGCACGGAATAACCGGCAGCGGGAAGACGCTGGTGTATATCGAGGTACTGCGCGCGGTGCTGGAGCAGCGCGATCGGACGGCCATTGTGCTGGTGCCGGAAATCGCGCTCACCTCGCAGACGGTGGACCGCTTCCGCGGCGCCTTCGGTAACGACGTCGCGGTGCTGCATTCCGGGCTCAGCGACGGCGAGCGGCTCGATGCGTGGCAGTCACTGCGGCGCGGCGAGCGGCGCATCGCGGTGGGGGCACGGTCGGCGCTCTTCGCGCCCCTCGAGCGCGTGGGTGTCGTGATCGTGGACGAAGAGCACGAAAGCAGCTACAAGCAGTCGGAGACGCCGCGCTACCATGCGCGCGAGGCGGCGATCGTGCGGGCGCGGGCCGAGGGCGCCGTGGTGGTGCTGGGCAGCGCCACGCCCAGTCTGGAAACGTGGGAGCGCGCCGATCGCGGGCAGGCGATCCGTTTGTCGCTCCCCGACCGGGCGGGCGGGGCGCAGCTGCCGCCGGTCAGCGTGGTGGACATGCGCGTGGAGCTCAAACAGGCGGTCAAGGCGCGCAATCCCAATGCGCCCTTTGACGAAGCGCTGGGCGTGTTCAGCGCCTCGCTGCTGGTGGCGCTCGAGCAGCGACTGGTGCGCGGCGAACAGAGTCTGCTCCTACTGAACCGTCGTGGCTATTCGTCGTTCATGCAGTGCAATGCCTGCGGTGATGTGCCGGTGTGCCCGCACTGCAGCATCTCGCTCACGTACCATCGCGTGCCCGAGATCCTCGTGTGTCACTACTGCCAGCATCAGCAGCCGGTGCCGGCGGTGTGCGCGCAGTGTGCGGCGGATACCATGCGCCGACGTGGTCTCGGCACGCAGCAGGTGGAGCGCGTGCTCGCCGAGCGTTTTCCCGAGGCGCGCATTGCGCGGATGGACGTGGATACCACGAGCGGCAAGTGGGCGCACACGCAGATTCTCGATCGCGTGGGGCGTGGCGAGGTGGACATCCTGCTGGGCACGCAGATGATCGCCAAGGGGCTCGACTTCCCGAACGTCACGCTGGTGGGAGTGGTTGATGCTGACACGGGGCTGAATCTCCCCGACTTCCGGGCGGCCGAGCGGACGTTTCAGCTGGTGAGTCAGGTGGCGGGGCGCGCCGGGCGCGGGCCCAAGGGGGGCGACGTGATTATCCAGACCCGCATGCCGCACAGTCACGCGATCCGTCACGCGATCACGCACGATGTCACCGGCTTCGTACGCGAGGAGCTGGGGGCGCGGCGGATGCCGGCGTATCCGCCGTACGTGAGCATCGCCAATGTGATGGTGAGCGGCGAGGAGCAGGGCGCGGTGGCCGATGCGTGCATGGCCGCGGCGCAGTGGGTGCAGCGGCTGATGGCGCGTCAGGGGCTGCGCGATCTGGTGTTCGTGGGGCCGGCGCCGTGTCCGATCGATCGCATCAAGGACCGCTGGCGGTGGCACTTCCTGCTGAAGTCATCGCAGCCCAAGCTGATGACGCGGGTGGCGCGCTACATCGCGGAGCGCTGTCCAGTGCCGACCGTGCACGGATTGCGGCTCACGGTGGACCGCGATCCGGTGTCGCTATTGTAGGCGTGGCTCTTCGTCTTGTCCGTTCACCCGCCGTTTCCCGGAGCCGCTGATGCCGGTGTTTCATCCCGCCCCCGACGATCTCGAGCCGATCGAGCGCGCCAGCCGCGACGAGCTGCAGGCGCTGCAGCTGCAGCGGCTGCAGTGGACGTTGCAGCACGCGTACGAGCGGGTGCCGCACTACCGGCAGGCGTTCGATGCGGCGGGGGTGCATCCGTCGGAGTGCCGGTCCCTGTCGGATCTGGCGCGCTTCCCGTTTACCGCCAAGGCCGACCTCCGGGCGAATTACCCGTTCGGGATGTGCGCGGTGCCGCGCGATCAGATCGTGCGCGTGCACGCCTCGTCGGGCACCACGGGTAAGCCCACCGTGGTGACGTACACGCAGGGGGACATTGACCGCTGGGCTGACCTGGTGGCGCGCAGCATCCGCGCGGCGGGTGGACGGCGTGGCGACATGGTGCAGGTGTCGTACGGCTACGGGCTGTTCACCGGTGGCCTGGGGGCGCACTACGGCGCCGAAAAGCTGGGGTGCACGGTGGTGCCGATGGGCGGCGGCCAGACCGAGAAGCAG
The DNA here is from genome assembly GCA_031127225.1 of Gemmatimonadota bacterium. Classification (GTDB taxonomy): domain Bacteria; phylum Gemmatimonadota; class Gemmatimonadetes; order Gemmatimonadales; family Gemmatimonadaceae; genus Gemmatimonas. The sequence goes on from JARIEV010000086.1 coordinate 6,121, forward strand.
GTGCAGCTGATCGAGGATTTCCGCCCCGACATCATCATGGTGACGCCGAGTTACATGCAGGTGATCATCGAGGAGTTCCGCCGGCAGGGGAAAGATCCGTCGGCGATGTCGGTGTCGGTGGGGATCTTTGGTGCCGAACCGTGGACGGAAGCGATGCGCGCCGATATCGAGCGCAGCGCCGGCCTCAAGGCGGTGGACATCTACGGTCTGTCGGAGGTGATGGGCCCGGGGGTGGCGAGCGAGTGCGTGGAGACGCAGGACGGCCCGGTGATCTGGGAAGACCACTTCTACCCCGAGATCATCGACCCGCTCACCGGTGAGGTGCTCCCTGACGGCAGTGAGGGCGAGCTCGTGTTCACGACGCTCACCAAGGAAGCGCTGCCCGTGATCCGCTACCGCACGCGCGATCTCACGCGTTTGCTGCCGCCCACGGCGCGCAGCATGCGGCGCATGGGGAAGATCGTGGGTCGCAGCGACGACATGCTGATCATCCGCGGCGTGAATCTGTTTCCCACGCAGGTGGAGGAGCTGGTGCTGCAGCACGCGGCGCTGTCGGGGCACTACCAGATCGTGGTGTCGCGCGAGGGGATGTTGGACGAGGTGCTGGTGCGGTGCGAACTCCTGCCGGCGTGCGCCACCGCTGACCGCGTCGAGACGGCGCGCGAGGTGCAACAGCGCATCAAGACCATGATCGGGGTGAGCTGCCGGGTGGAGGTACTCGACCCCAGCGGTATCGAGCGCTCGATGGGCAAAGCGCGGCGCGTGATTGACCAGCGGCCGAGGTAGTCACCCGCCGTCGGTGCGGAAATCGGTGTAGCTTTCCCGCATGTCGCTCTCTACGCTCGCGGCGATTCCGCCGTACGTGTTTTACGAACTCGACGCCCGCCGCGTCGCGCAGCGGGCGCTCGGCCGCTCCCTGATCGACGTCGGTATCGGCAGCCCCGACGGACCGATTCCGGCCGTGGTCGTCGAGGCCATGCAGCGCACTGCGGCCGATCGCGGGTTGAGCGGCTATCCGGAGTTCCGGGCGCATCCGCTGTTCCGCGCGGCGGTGACGGGGTACCTGCACACGCGCTTCGGCGTGACGGTTGACGCGGGGAGCGAACTGCTGGCACTGGCCGGCTCCAAGGAGGGGATCGCGGAGCTGCTGCTGTCGCACTGCAATCCCGGCGACGTCGTGCTGATCCCCGAGGTGTATTACCCCGTGTATGCCCGGGCAACGCTGCTGGCCGGCGCGCAGCCGGTGTTCGTGCCGTTTCTCGCCGACGGGCGGCTGGATCTCGCCGCCGTGGCGCCGGACGATCTGGCGCGTGCGCGGGTGATGATCGTGAACTACCCGGGCAACCCCACCACCGCGACGGTGACGCTGGATGATCTCGCGCAGTTCGTGGACTTCGCCGCGCGTCATGACCTGCTGCTGATCAGCGATCTGGCGTACAGCGAGCTGTCGTACGACGGCTACGTGGTGCCCAGCGTGCTGCAGGTGCCGGGCGCCTCGCGCGTGGCAGTGGAAATGCATACGTGCAGCAAGAGCTTCAACATGGCCGGGGTGCGTGTGGCGTTCGTGGCGGGATCTCGCAACGCCATTGCGCAGCTGGATGCCTATCGCGCGAACATCGGTTACGGCGTGAGCACGTTGGCGCAGATGGCGGGGACGGCCGCGTTCACGCATCACGCGACCATCGTGCCGCCGATCGTGGCGGAGTATCGCGTGCGCCGCGATGCGTTGGTGCAGGCGTTGCGCGCGGGGGGATGGGCGGTGGCGTCGCCGAACGCCACGATGTACCTGTGGCTGCCCGTGCCGGACGGCTTCGGTGACTGGGAATGGGTGGACGCGCTGATGCAGGGGCCCGGTGTCGTGGTGACCCCTGGAATCGCGTTCGGGAATGCCGGTCGTGGCCGCTTCCGCGTGTCGCTGGTGCAGCCCGCCGAGGTGCTCGCGCAGGCCGCGGCCGCCATCACCGTGACTGCCGCTGCCGCGCCTGCTGTTGCACGGCCGTCGCAACCGGATTGACGGCGGGTCCCCTCCGGCGCTTGTACGCGGGGGCCGGGTCCGGTGATCTTATAGGCGGCGCCGTGCGCCTCCTGACTCTCCCGATCCCCCGATAGCCCTGATGACCCTGTTCCACGATCCGACCGCGTCCCACGATGACATTGCCGCGGTGGCGATGCCCGACGCGGACGCCGACGCCGGGACGTCAGCGGACGCGACCATCGAGGTGACCGCTGATGTGGCGCCGGTGGCGCCCCCGATCCCCGATCGGGCCGACGCGCCGGTGTCCGAGATCGCCGAGCGGTTTCTCAAGATGGTGCTCACGCACGTCCCGCTCGAGCGGATCGAGGAGCTGCATCTGTTTTCGCCGCTGCGTCAGGGTGGGGTGGAAACGGGGATCGCGGTGATCGCGGCGCGCGTGCCGGTGCTCGTGGTCGCGGCGCCCGACGAACCGGAATTGCCGTTCGACGCGGCGCCGGCGGTGAGCGAGGTGGTGGTCGAGGAGCTGGTGGTGGCTGAGGAGTCGACCGAGGGCGAAGGCGTCGTTGAGGCCGAGGGCACCGTTGAGGCCGAGGGCGCCGTTGAGGCCGAGGGCGCGGTCGAGGCCGTCGCTGCGCTTGCGGCGGAGGACGCCGTCGAGGCCGTCGAGACGATCGACCACGCCGCCCCCGCGCCCGACGCGGCGGACCCCGTCGTCGACGACAGCAACGTGGCCGTGGCGCCGCCGGTGCCCCGCGTGCGACACACGGTGTACACCGCGCGCTACCGCCTCGTGCAGAAGGGGCCGGAGCGTGGGAAGTGGGAAGCGAACGTGGTCGCCGAAGCGGACGCGCCGCTGGTGACGGTCGATCTGGTCGTGCGCGGCGTGCAGCGGCGCGCCGGCGAGGAGTCGGAGATTGTGCGCTATTCCGCGCCGCAGCTGGCGCGCGCGCTGCGGATCGTCCCGCCGGTTGTGGCCCCGATCGCGACGTCCGAGGGCTGACGCGACGTGAGTGACGGCGGGCACGCGCACCCCGGTGCCGACGCGGTCGCGGCCGATCGGGCGGCGTTCCGCGCGTATCTGCGTGACCACAATCTGCCGGCCACGGCGCAGCGGTTGGCCATCGCCGACGTGGTGCTGGGCACCGACCGCCACCTGTCGGCCGAGGAGATCGCGCGTGAGCTGCGCTCGCAGGGGGCCACCGCCGGAACGGCCACCGTGTACCGCACGGTCGAGGTGCTCGTGCGCAGTGGGCTCGTGGTGGAGCGCGACTTCGGCGAAGGATTCAAACGCTATGAAGCGTCGCGCGGGGTGCCGCATCACGAGCATCTGCTGTGCACGGTGTGCGGCGATGTCACGGAGTTTCGCGACGAACGGCTGGAGCGGATGACGACGTTGCTGGCCGAGGCGCACGATTTCTCGCGGCAGCGACATCGGCTGGTGATCTACGGCCTGTGTGGCCGGTGCCGGCGCGGGCACTCTCACACGGCCGGACCGGGTTCCCATGGCGCCTGACTCGCTCACCGTGGTTGTGGCGTTCACCGCCGGGCTGCTCAGCTTTCTGAGTCCCTGCGTGCTGCCGCTGGTGCCCAGCTACATCACCTTCATCACGGGGATGGGGCTCGACGATGCCTCACGGTCCCGCCGCGCAGCGCTCACGCACGCGCTGCTGTTCGTGGTGGGTTTCTCGTTCATTTTCGTCGCCCTCGGCGCCGGTGCCACGGCGTTCGGCCGCTTGATGCTCGCGTATCGCGACTGGATCGCCCGTGTGGGCGGCGTGCTCATGGTGCTGATGGGCCTCTGGATGCTCGGTGTGCTGCGGATCGGTACGCTGCAGCAGGAGCGCCGCATTCACCTCAGTGACAAGCCGCTGGGCTATCTGGGCACGGTGCTGGTGGGCATCGCCTTTGGCGCGGGGTGGACGCCGTGCCTGGGCCCGACGCTGGGCGCGATTCTGCTGCTGGCAGCCAACGAATCGGAGCTCGGCAAGGGGGTGACGCTGCTGTCCGCGTATTCGCTGGGACTCGCCGTGCCCTTTCTGTTGAGTGCCCTCGCCCTTGATCGCTTTCTCGGCTTCTTTCAGCGCTTCCGTCGCAATCTGGGGCTCGTGAACCGTCTGGCGGGGCTGCTGCTGATCGTGGTGGGCGCGCTGATGTTCACCGGCTGGTTCGCGCGTCTCGCGGCGTTCCTGCAGCCCCTCACGCCCGCGTTTCTGGTGGAGCGGCTGTAGCGGGATTACGGCGATGATGTCGGCGTGCCCATGACCAGCGCGCGGGCCCAGTGCGCGCGCTGTCCGCGCACCATCCACAATTCCTGCAGCGCGCGCAAGAAGTCGGTGGGCTTCACCTTCGATCCCGCCTTGTGTTCCCACACCGCGAGCGGCTGCTCGTACACCACGGTGTCGACAGCGCGATGCGCGTCGTGACGCAGGATCGCATCGGCGCGGCTCAGCAGCTCCACGTCGAAGATCCATCGTGACCGGAACGGTTCACTCAGCGCCGTGTGCAACAGCGGCGTGACCCGGAACAGCTTGGCCCCACACTGGGTGTCGTACGAATCGATGCCCAGCAGGATGGACGCCGCCGATGCGAACAGGCGCCCCAGATAGTGGCGGAGCGGCCGTCGGGTGATGTGCCGGCCGAGGGCGCGGAGGCGGATGCCCCACACCCATTCCGCCTGCGGTTGCCGCTGGAAGACCTCGCGGAGTGTCGCCACTTCGGCCAGCGGCGCGGCGAGATCAGCATCCCAGAAGCCGCAGTATGCCGCGGTCGCACTGACGGTGAGCAGGCCGGTGCGCACCGCCTCGGCCTTGCCCCGGTTGGTGGGGAGCACCACGACGCGCACGCGGCCGGGCCACGCCTGTGCGATGTCGTGGAGGCGCGCCGCGGTGGCGTCGGTGCTGCCGTCGTCCACGAAGCAGAGGTCCAGCCACGGCATGGTGCGCAACGCCTCGTCAAACGCGGGGCGATCAAGGCGCTGCGCTTCGTTGAAGCAGGGCACGACCAGCGCCAGGCGTGCAGGGTCAGACATGCGAGGCCGTACGCGACCGCCGGGCGATGGCCATGAGCGACAGACCGATGGGGAGTCGACGGCGGGGCACCCACGCCCGTTCGAGGCGCCAGATGCGGTACAGCAGCGCGTTCATGAACGGAGACGGGGTCAGTGCCTCGACCCGGTAACCGGTGAGGCGTTCCTTGATGCGCTGCACGATCGCGAGCGGCAGCAGCAGCAGGTTGAAGTACGACAGGTACTCCACTTCGAAACCGGCGGCCTCGAGGTGCGTCTGCAGCAGCGCCGCGGTGTAGCGGCGATAGTGCTGGTGGACCTCGTCGTGCGGCCCCCAGAGTGAGGGCATCGCCGGGACCGTGAGCACGAGGGCGCCTGATGGTGTGAGGCGATCGCCCAGCGCGTGCAGCGACGCCACAGGATCGGCGAGGTGCTCGAGCACGTCGAACAAGCCGATCACGTCAAACGGCTGCGCGCCGAAGGGGACGCCGTCGGGGAGTGCGCCGAACGCGATCGTACCGAGCCCCGAGGCCTCGGCCACTGCTCTGGCCTCCGCATCGTATTCGAAGCCGAAGAGCGTGCCAAAGCGGCCGAGCAACGCGAGGTTGCCCCCCGACCCGCAGCCGGCGTCGAGCACGGTGGCACCGGCGGGCGGCGCCACGCGCCGGAGCGCAGCCTCGATGAAGTCACGGCGGCCGCGAAACCACCAGTGTGATTTCTCTGCTGCCGCCATGAGCTCGAACGCGTCGCGATCCATGAGCTCAGGGCGCGGGCGAGATCGGCGGTGCGAGTGGGGAAGCCCCCACGCGCCAGAGCGACGTGGAGGACTGGCCGAGCTGCCCGCGACGTCCCACCAGCTGGAGCGGCAGCGCCACAAAGAACTCGCGTTCGCGGGCTTCCGGCAGCAGCAGGTACTGCGGCGCGACGGCACGCACATCGGCGGGCATGACCTGACTGAACAGACTGATCACCCGGTGCCGGTATCCGGGCCCCATGGCGTAGTAGCCCGCTGGTTCGCCGGCGGCGTTGAGAATGCGGGAGGGCGGCAGCGAGTCGATCACGGCCGGCACGCGCGGCGCCGTGGTGAATATCAGCTCTTCGTAGGCCACGCCGCCCAGCATCTCATGGCCGACGGCCAGCATGGTGGCGACGGCCGAGGTGCCGACCACCGCGCGCAGCAGCGCCGAGGGGAACGCGCTCCACAGTTCGCCCACGAACACGAAGGAGAAGAGCAGGGGGAAGAGCCCGTAGCGGGGCACCAGCACACCCGTACGGAGCCACGCGACGTACGCGCCCAGCAGCAACAGCCACGCCAGCCGTCGCATGGACCCGGGGCGTTGCCGGAGGAACGGCACCGCCAGCACCGCGAGTACGGCGACCGCCGCGAAGATGGGTCCAAGTCCCGTTTCGTACCCCGGGCCGTGTCCGACTTCGAACCACGGATACACGAGTCGATCCCACGCGGTTTTTGGTCCCGGCGCGCCGGCGAGCAGATCGTCGAGCGGAATGCCGGGGAGACCGGCGACGGACAGCGGGTAGAACGGATTGCGCGTTTCGATGGCGTTACGCACGTACCAGTAGGCCATGGCTGGGAGGACGCCCGCCGCGAAGACGGCCCCGTGCCGCACGAACGAGGCCGCGTCCCACCGTTCGGTGCCCGAGGCGTTGGTCCATGCCTCACGCCACGCATACACCAGCCACGCGACCCCGAGGATGACCGCCGGCGGACCGGCGGAGTACTTGGCGCCCAAGGCGAGGCCGATGGCGAGGCCGATGCCGAAGGTGAGCCGCCGATCGTGCCCGCCGTCGCGGGCCCAGGCGAGCAGCAGCCACGTGGCGAGCAGCAGACAGAGCGCGGTGTAGGTGTCGCTGTAGACGACGACGCTCTGGTAGGCCAGCAGCTGCAGCGAGCCGGCGGCGATGGCCGACACCCTGGCCGCCGTACGGGACTGTCCGAGCTCGCGGCTGATGCGATACACCACCCACACGCACAGCAGGCTGCTGGCGACCGAAAGGAGCACGGCGAAGCGGTCGGTGCCGAGCGCGAGGGTCCAGCGCACGAGGAGTTCGAAGTTCCCAGGGTAGAACGTGACGATCTCGCCGGGCAGTCCCCGCTCGATGCGCCCCGAGACGAGCCATCGGGCCGGGACGGCGACATGATCGCTGAACGAGTCGTAGCCGTGCAGGCCGGTGAGGGCGTTGAGCAGGATCGTGACGACGTACGGGACGGCAATGATCAGGCAGAGCCACACCCACCACGACGGTGCATCGGTGTCATCCACGCCGGTCCCGAAGGCGGTTTCCGAGGCGTGGCGCGCGGCGCCGAGCGCCACGGTCGCCGATCGCTGGCGGCGGGACCAGAGCCAGACCGCGAGGAGGAGGAGCCACTGTCCCGCGCAGATGGTGGCATTCGTGATGCTGCCGCCGCCGTCGGGCCAACGGACGGTGGCGATGATTAGCGTGGGCACGACCGTGGCGGCCAGGCCGCAGGTCCAGCCCATGGGAACGGCGCCACGGCTCGGGCGCATGGCCGACGTGACCAGCATCCCGACGGCCACGCACGCCACCAGACTTGCGGCGAGGGTCGCGAGCGCCATCGGTGACGGCGCGACGCCGATGGCGAACACGCGGAAATGGGGCGACTCGGCGAGCGCCCCCAGCACGAACTGGAGGTAGCCCCACCCCGAGCGCATCAGCTCGACGGCGCGGCTGTTGAACAGGTAGGCCGCGAGGCTGAGGGCGCTTAGCGCGGCAATGACGGCGGATCGGCGGGACGTGCCGACCAGCGGGTGCAGGACCCGAGGTATCGGCATGGGCTAGAAGTCGACGAAATACGACAGGCCGAGCGCCGTGCGCCGGTACACATCGATTTTGTTCTCAAAGTCAACGCGCAGCGAGGCGCCGGTCCCCTTCGTGATCCACCGGGAGGCGAACACCGAGCCCCACCGGCTGCTGAAGCGCGCGTCGAACGGGGTGGTGCTGAGCACCTGATAGGCTTCGTTGCCGCCGCCCAGGCCGCCGCCGACCCAGTAGCTGCCCTGGGCGCCCCACTGTCCACCCACCTGCCACGAACTGGATTTCGCTCCGCTGGCGCGGTCGGTGTTGAGGTGCACCGCGCCGGAATAGATCCCGCGACCGCGGTAGATCGTGGGGCCGAGTGACACGATGCGTCCGCCCGTGCGGGGATCGGTGAAGCGGAGGTCGGTCACGCCGGTGGACATCAGCACGCCCTTCAGCTTCGGCACGGCCACGAACGCGCTGATGTCGGTGCGCAGCTTGGGAAAGAGCACGACGCCGCGATCGGGGGCCGACCCAATGCCGACGATCGAGAACAGCCACGGCGTGATGACGATGTATGAGCCGGCGCTGACGACGCGCTGGCCGCCGTTGGGGCGGCTTTGCGAACCGATGCTGACGAACGGGCTGATCTTCTTGCCCGAGTAGAGCAGCCGGACATCTTGGCCACGCCAGACGCCGTAGCCATTGCTGGCTTCGCTGTAGTAACTGTTGGCCTGCAGGTGCCAGGAGGCCGGACGCAATACCTGCACGCGTGCCGTGTCGCCGCCCTGCGCGGTCGCGAGAGCGGGGAGCAGCAGGACGCCGGCGACGGCCGTGCGGCAGGACTTCAGTAGGCGCATAACTCTCCGATGGTCGGCATCAGCCACGACGGCGGGGGCGGTCTGATTCCCCGCTCCTCAACGATTCAGGCGGCGCCGCGTCACGCAGGCGGCATTTCCGTACCGTGGCATCCCAGATGGGAGTGCTGAGGAAAGTTACCATGGCGGCGCGATCCGTGTCGCGGGGCGGGGCGCACGCCGCGGGGCTCCCGCAGGATCCCCGGTTTGTCCACGGGGGGCACGGAGCGTCGCGTCAGCTCCGGCTGGTGCCCGACCCGAAGGTCGGGCGCGGGCGGCCCTGTGCCGCTCGCTGAATGACTCCGGGCGACGGGCGCCCGGAGCGGTGTGGGTCACCCGTTCCGCTTGCGGCGGGCGGCGGCGCCGAGGCCGAGCACACCGACGGCCATGAGGGCGAACGTGGACGGCTCCGGTACCGCCGTGGACTGGCCGATCGTGAAGCCATACCAGTTCTCGCCGGTCCCCGTGATCGTGAAGGACGAGTACGAGCCCGTGAAACCCACCACGCCACTGCACTCCTCACCGAAGAGCACGTTGCCCGTGAGGGCGCAGGTGCCGGTGCCCCAGTAGGCGTCCACGCCGTTGTTGTTGGACGACAGCAGGGCCGCGCTCGCCATGGTGGGGCCGAAGGTCATCGAGGCGCCGCCACCGCCACGCGGGTGGCCCAGGCTGTTGACGGCGACGAACGGGTTGAGGAGCGACGACGAGAAGGTGATGGTGATGGTGCCGCCATTGATGAACTGGATCAGCCCCATCGGCGCGGGGGCGACCAATCCGCCCTGCGTGTACGCCGTCTGTGATCCGTCCATCGACGTCCAG
>JARIEV010000087.1 GCA_031127225.1 Gemmatimonadota bacterium
GAGTGGCGGCACCGGCGTAGACGGAGCGCACGGCCGGCGTGCCCTGCTGGGCGGCGGCTCGGGCCTCCAACAGGGGGATCAACGCCCCGAGTGCGTCCAGCTCCGTGGTCGCGTCGCCGGTGTCCGCGATGGCGCGCAGCATGTCGGCCACCTCATCACAGGCGGCGGCCATGCGGCGTGACGTCGCGAGATCGGGGCCGGGCACCGTGGTGCCACGCGACAGCAGCGCCACCCGTTCGCGCAGGACGATGGCGTCGCTGGCAAAACGGTCCACCAGATACCCCCGCGGTGTGGCGCTCATGCGGCGCCGACGCGCGGCGCGCCGGTACGGGTGGTGCGCGGTATGGTCGTCATGTGCTCGGCTCGGCTCGGGCAATGCCAAGTTCGTCACGCGCCGATCGCCACGCGGCCAGCCACGCATCGGTGACGACGGCCGGCGCGATCCCCAGCCGCACGCAGCGCGCGATGAAATCATCCCACCAGCCGTTCTCGAGGGCATCGATCACGTCGAGCAGCTGACCGACGGGCAGCGCGCGCTCAACCATCGCATCGCGCAGCGGCGCCGGCAGCGTCAGCTGTTCCGCCAGCATCGGTGCCGATGCACCGAGGGCGAACTCGAGCGTCGAGAGCAATCCCGCCAGCAGGCGCATGCGCGGATGCGGCGCGTTGTCCAGCGCGGCACCGATGCGCTCGCAGGCGCGGGCGCGACGCAGCGCCATGAACGATAACTCCGGGTCCTGCGCCGCATCGCCGATCAGCCGGGCCGTGACCGACACGAGTTGATCCATGATGACATCGCGTCCGAGAACGGTGATGGCGTGTGTCACCGATCGTGGCCCACGCACCGCCATCGACGCGGAGCCCACGGCACGCAGGAGCGATGCGGACAGGTGCGGATCGTCTTGCACGTAGCTGTCAAACGACGCATCGGTGGGGCGTCCGTCGGCAAATGCCGCGAGCATGGTCACGGCCCGGCGCACACTCGCTTCGGCGTCGCGGTCCACCGGCACCCCGGCGCCGCGGGCCAGCGGGCGGCCGCTGTACAGCGTCCCCCCCGACAACACGACGCGATGGCGCGTCAGCCGGTTGTCCACCCCACGCACGAGTGGACGAAGCCCCGCGTCGAGCAGGACGCGGAGGCGCGATTCGAGGGTGCTGGGCGGGGTGCGTGCGGCGTCGAGCACGATGGTGCTGCCCGCGAGCGACGGCGGCAGCGGCTCGCCTTCGGGGAAGCCCTGCAGCGCGAAGTGACAGCCGGCACCGACCAGACGGTCCACGGCGCGACGGGTCGCCGGATCGTCCAAGGCGTCGGTCGCGACCATCCACACCGTATCCGTCGAGGCGAATCGCGTGAGGGCACCGTCGCGCACGATGGCCGGCGTGACTGGTACCACCAGACTGCGTCCAGCAAGGCGGGACAGCGCCGACACCATGTCGACGAGTTGCCGGGCATCGTCATCGGTATCGATCCCCCCGGCGTACCGCGATGTCGGACAGGTGGACACCGCGTAGCCCACCACGCGGTCCCGCCGGTCGCGGATCGGTTGCATGGAGGTCAGCATCGGTCCCTCAGGGAGCCTGTGAGTTGACGCAGTGTCATGTGGGGGTCTCAGCGCTGGGGCGATCGGGGCGGGCCAGCACCGAATTGAAGTACGCCGGCTCGCCCGTGACGTCGCGCTCGACGTAGGGGGCCAGCCAGTCCGGCAGTGCGGGGCGGTCGTCAAGTCCCGACAGTTCCACCTCGGCGAGCACCAGCTCGCGATCGAGGAACACGTCGATCTCCCACGCATAGGCGCCCTCGCGCACCACATGGCGCTGTTTGCGAACGCGCGCCTCGCTGGTGAGCGGCCACATGGCGTCGAACAGCGCCCGGCTCGTGCCCTCGTCGATCTCGATCCGTGCCTGCGCCGGTCCGAGTTTAACGTTGCGCCAGCACTGCACCGTCCCGTCCGGGGCGGTGGTGCGACGCAAACGCTCACGGAGGGCCGCCCCGGGGAGCCACCCCTGCTCGATGCGCGTGGGCGGCGCGGCCGCCGCGATCGGCGGCACACGCGTGAGCAGATATTTGCGCTCGATTTCGAGTGGCACGCCACTCGAGGTCTTGGGTGCACTGTCGCGTCGCAGTTCGACGATGGCGCCATCGAGTGTCTTTTGCACGACGTCGAGCCGCTCGCACCAGTCCCGCGTGAACGCCCCGTAGTGCCCCAGCGCCACGGCACCGAGGGCGCGCTGCAGCGCCGGCAGGGCCCGCTCCTGCGCCTGCTCGCCGAGCAGATCGGCGTCGCGAATGGCGCCGAGCAAATCCTGTCCACGCGTGGCCAGTTCGTACCAGGCCCCAAGCGCGGGGCTGGCTTTCGCGAACGGGGCCAGCATCGCGCGCTGCCGCTTGAGGCGAATCCGCACGCGATGCATGGCGTCGCGCGAGGTGACGTCGGTGATGCTCTCGAGGTCGCGCCGGAGTCGGAGTGAGGCCCGCTCGAGGCGCGAGGCGAGGTGCCAGGCGAACGGTGTCGGCGTGGACGGGAGCCCGACGCGATGGAGCAGCCGGTACGTGGTCAGGCGGACGCGCAGTCGTTCGGCGATCGGATCGAAGTGCCGCTCGAAGGCGCGCGTGACGCGCGCGGACGACCGCTGCCCATGCCGCTCCAGACGCGCGCGCAGCACGCCCGCTTCCTCCCGTGCATCGTCCGGCAACTGCTCCCGTTCGGCATCCAGCCATGAGCGCTGGACATCCGCATCGCGGACGGCGTTGGTGGCCTGTCCCAGCGCGCGCAGCGCGTGCAGCGTGCCGCGGTCGATGGCGCCATCGAGGGCGCTTTCATGCTCCCGCAGGACGGCGCGCAGCCGGCGCAGGGCCACGCGCGCCTTGTGCAGCGTCTCGGTGGGGTTCGCCACGGGCGGGCCGAGAGGGTCGGCCTGCACCACCGGCTGACCGGACGCAATGGACTGCCAGCGCGCGCGCGCCTCCCCAAGCTGCTCGAGCCAATGCAGCGCCACCAACCGGGCCCCCTCCTGCGCGGGACGGTGCAACGCCTCCGCCACCAGCCGCCGCAGATCGGTGGCCGTCAGCGCCTCCCCGTCAGCGATCATCGTGGTCGTGATCGTCGCTGGCGTCGACGTGCACGTGCGCGGTGCCGTCGTCGTCATAGCTCACCGACACCAACCAGGGACGGCAGCAGACGTGACAATCCTCGATGTACTGCTGGTGCGTACCCGAGCCGGGGTCGAGGGTGATCTCGACCGGCTCGGCACAGTACGGGCAGTACACCTCGCCCACGAGGTCCGCGACGCCGTCGCCGAGGGGAAACTCCTCGTCGAGCAGTGCGTCGTCGGCATCGTCCGCCTCACCGGCATCGGCTGGCAGGTCCCACGACTCGCGATCAAGCATATCCAGACAGAGAAGGCATGAGGGTAATCAAACGCGGCCGACGGCCCTGTCTACCTCCCGCCGCTCAGTTTCGGGCCACCAAGAGCGTGCGGTCGCCGGTGGCGACGGCCAGAGCGGCGCGAGCGCCAGCGACCTTGGCCTCGATCGCGGCCAACTTGACCGCCTCGTCGAGGACCAGCCGTTCGCGGATGTTCAGGATGAGCAACGTCCCCTCGCCGTTTTCGTAGCGCGCCTGTTCGGCATCGCGCAGCAGCCGCGCGTTCCGCACGTTGGCAAGTTGTCGCTCGCGGAGACGCTCGAGATTGAACAGCTCGAAGATGGCCGCGCGCACGTCGAACTCGATGTCACGGCGCAACCGGTCACGCTCGAGGCGCTGAAACGCGAGCCGTTGCCCACTGGCGGCAAACCGACCCGTCTCCTTCAGGTAGAGCAGGGGCGACTTGATGACCAGCCCCGCCTTGTAGTTGCCGTCGAGCCGTTCCCCGTCGAAAAACCCCTCGTCGGTGTCGCGCCCAGAGAGCCCGGCCACCTTCGCTTCCGCGAACGGCAGGAGCGCCTGCGTATTGAACAGGCGCTGCGCCGCAGCCTGCGTCACGCGCGCCTGCACCTTGAGGAGAGCCGGATTGCGCCGCGCGGCCTCCTCAAGCAGTTGCTCGAGCTGCGTGGAATCCATCCCCACCCGCTCGATCCCCGTGAGCACCGGCTTCGCGTCCGGCGGCAGCGGCGCTGGCCGTCCCTCGGCATCCCAGATGTAGGCGGTCACGTCCAGCGATGCCACATAAAACGACGCGTCGGCCTCGAACCGCGTGACCTGACGCCGCTGCAGTTCGAGCAGCGCTTCGATGGTGTCGATCGGCGCGCTCTCGCCGTTCGTCACGCGGCGCCGCACGGCCTGCAGACGGAAGTCGGCCAACGCTTCCCCTTCCTGCGCGATCGCGCGGCGGCGCCAGCTTTCATACCACACGCCGTAATCCTTGGCCGCGGCGAACAACAGCTTGTTCACAATGGCCGTGCGGTCGGCCTCGCCCGCATCGCGTGCGGCGCGCGCCTGCTGCAGCGCGTTCCGTCGCTCGTCGGTGAGCATGCGCTGACCCAGGGGAATCGAAATGCCCGCGGCGATCGTGCCATTCGACGCCGTCCGACGATCCGGATTCACGTAGCGCCCCATGGTCCGGTCGAAGGCGATCGTGACGTCGGCGCCGACGGGGAGTGGGATCTTGAGCTCCGCGTCGAAATAGTTGTAGTACGACGTGCCGCCAAACGCCTTCTGATCCCAGCTGGCCGTGATCGTCGGGTCGAACGCTCCCCACGCCGTACGCAGGTCGGCGCGCGCCTGATCGGCGACCAGGCGCGCCTGAGCCGCCACCGGGTGCGCGGCCAGAATCCCGTCGATGAAGGCCGGGAAGGTCAGCGCGATGCCCGCGGTGTCGATGGCGGACGGTGTCACCAAGGGCTGCGCGGCAATCGTTGATGCCAGACCGGCCGTCATGCCCGCCGTCGCCATCGCGAGTGTCACGAGCCGCTGGCGCCGCCGCCGGATCACTTGGCGCCTCCGCCCTTCTTGGCAGCCGACCCCTTGTCGCCCGCCACCGCGTCGGCGGGCAGCGCGTCGTTCTCGCTGATCGACAGCGGGAATCCGTTCAACTGTCGCCAGAGCTCCCAGCCCACGGTCACCGTGTCGAGCATGGCCCAGCCTTGCACACCCGTGCCCAGGCGGAGCTGCGCCGGCCACGCGGCATCGTGCGTGGTGTCGGGGACCAGCAGCACGCGGAACACGCCGGCACGATTCGGAAACTGGTCGATCACCGCCACCTGCGCGCCGAAGGTGCCCGACGCCACCTGCGGCCAGCCGGAGATCTGCAGCGCCGGCCACCCGTCAAAGAAAATGCGCACGTGCCGCCCCGGCTTGAGCAGCGCCACGTCCATGGGCTTCACGAACAGCTCGACGGCCTTGCGCGGCCGCGCCGGTTGAATGGTGACGATGGCCTCGCCCGACTTCACGATTTCGCCTTGCCCGGCCTTGGTGGCACGCACCACGTAGCCGTCCTGCGGTGCCTCGATCAGATAAAACCCTTTCCGGATCGTCAGTGAGCCGACCTTGTCCTTCAGCTTCGCGACATCCGACCGCCCTTCGCTGACTTCGGCCAATGTCGAGGCGCGGTCGGAACGCGCCTTCGAAATCTTCTCTCCGTATTCCGCGGGCACGCTCGACAGATCTGTCTGCGTGCTCAGCAGCATCTGCTGCTTTTCGATGAGCTTGGCCGCGGCAGACTGGGCGCGCAGCTGGAACGACTGCAGGTCGTTCACGGAAACGAGACCGAGGGTGTCGCGAAACAGCTGCTCGCGCCGACGGAGCTGGTCGCGCGCCACGGAATCTTCGAGCGTGGCCTGCCGGACTTCCGCCCGGTATTGCTCCATCTTGTTGGCGATCTGCTGCAGCTTGAAGTCGCGTTGGGCCTCAAGCTGCCCGATCTGCACGGTGAGTGCGTCCGCCTTGTTCTGCTTTTCCCCGATGGCCGATTCTTTCGCAGCCTGCTGCTCCGCCGTGAGCGGCAGCACCTGCGGATTGAGGTATTCGTCCTTGATCTCGGAAATGCGGACGATGCTGTCGCCCTTCTTCACGTACTGTCCCTCGCGCACGTACCACGCCTCGATCCGTCCATCGATCCGCGTGGGCAGCCCCTGCGGGCGGTCCGACGGGTCGAGTGCGGTGACCGTGCCGTCGCCGCGCACGCTCTGTTGCCACGGCAGGAATAGCAGGGCAAGCAGCACCACCAGGATGCCCAGCAGCCAGCGAGAGACGATGCGGCTGGTATTCGCTTCGCCCAGCAACGCCGTGGTCTCCAGCGGCAGGTGCTTGAGCTCGCGTTCGATGTCGATATCGGACAGGGCCATGGCGTCAGGCTCCGGCGGGGAGAAGGAGCTCGTGCAGCAGGTCGCGGCACAGCGGATCCGCGCGCAGGACCGCGAAGCTGCCTTCGCGCACGATCCGTCCTCGATCGAGCAGGAGGACGCGATCGAAGGTGGCTAGCAGCTGCGGATCATGCGAAACGGCGATGACCGTCCACGGACGGGTGCGGTCAGTCAGCAGCCGGATGATCAGCGCGCGTGATGCCGCATCGAGGTTCTGGAAGAAGTCGTCCAGCACGATGAGGCGGGGGTTGCCCACGATCCCCTGCGCCACGAGCAGCTTGCTGACCAGATGTGCGCCCAGCGTCCGGCCGCCGTTGGTGAGCTCGGTCTGGATGCCTTGCGGCAGCTGCTGGATGTCGTCGGACAGCGCGAGCACGTCGAGCGCCTCGCGCACATGGCGCGGCGTGATGTGGGTGCGCCCCACGCTCACGTTCTCTTCGATGGTGCCGTCGAACAGATCGGTCCACGACAACATCTGGCCGATCCGGGCGCGCAGCGCCGGACGGTCCAGATCGCGCAGCGTGATGCCGTCGTAGCGGATCGTGCCGTCGTAGTCGTCCATGAGGCCGCCCAGCAGCTTGAGCAGCGTGGACTGCCCCGAACCGTCGGCGCCCATGATGGCCACCCGCTCGCCCGGCTGGATGTCCAGCGTAATGCCTTCCACCGACGCCGACCGCGCGGATGGGTAGCGATACCGGAGATCCTTGGTCACGATGGCGGCCCCCACGCCCGGCACATCGATGGGCGCCAATCCACCGCGCGCCTCCAGCGGCAGGTCAGCCACGTGCCCCGACTTATCCACGCTGGTGAGCACGTCGTACACCGTGGCCAAACTGGTGATGAGCTTCTCGACGCCGGCCAGCACGGTCACGATGACGACCTCGGCGGCCACGAACTGGCCGAGCAGCAGTCGGTTGGTCTGCACCAGCGTCGCGCCGATGATCAGCACCGCCGCCGTGATGAAGGTCTTGAAGCCGATCAGCGCAATCGTCTGCTTCATGAGCACCGCGAAGTGCTTGCGGCGGTACTTCAGGTAGCCGGTGACGACATTGTCCATGCGTTCCACCGGCAGCGTGGAGTCGCCGGCGTACTTGAACGCGTGGAAGGCACGGGCGATCTCCTCCAGCCAATGCACAGCCTTGTACTTGTACTTGGACTCCACGATCGACGTGGCGAGGCCCTCGGGGCCTGACCAGCGGATGATGAACCACAAGGCGGCGGTGACGCCGATCGCGAACACCGAAAACCACGGGCTGTAGAGCGTGAGCAGCACGAGACTGAACACGATCGTGAGCAACGCCGTGGGCACGTCGAGCAGGAGCTTCTGCACGCCTTTCTGAATGGCGATTGCTTCGAAGAGCCGGTTCATCTGTTCCGGAAGGTTTGCTTCGAGCGAGGCCGCGTAGCGCAGGCGCGGCAGGCGAAAGGCAAACTCGAGCGCCATGCGCGCAAACACGCGCTGCTGGATCCGCTCAACGACTTTCAGGATGCCGATCTGCAGGACGCCGGCGACGATCGTGCCCAGCACGACGAAGGCGATCAGGACGATGACGGGCTGCAGAAAGAGCCGTCCCTGCACCAGCTGCACAATGCCGCCGACCGCGAGCGGCAGGATCAGGCTGAGCGCGCCCGAGAGGGTGGCGTAGAAAAAGACGGTGAGGATCTCCCGCCGTTCGCGCGCGAAGAGCGCCATCGTGCGCTCGAGCGGCGAGCGCGTGGCGTGATCGTCGTCGGACGGGCGCGGGCCCACCGGACTGTGCGGCGCGGCATCGCCACGGGCGCTCGTGGCCGGGCGCAGGGCCATCGGCGCGAGTGTCGTCAGCCCCGTCCCGTCGCCGAACCTTCGCAGCAGCAGGTCCGCGAGCGCGTCGCCCTCGGCGTTCAGCGGTTCGTCGGAGCCGTCGCGCGGCACGAGGACCGCGTGGATGTGTCCGTCCGCGTGGCGGTCGAGCACAATGGCGTCAGGACCGTGCGCGCTCAGGACGACAAGGGGAACGGTGCCATCCTGAATCGCGGCCCGTACGGACTCGCCGGTGAGACGACGATCGAGGTAGCCCACGTCGACCGCGCCGCCGATGGAGCGGATGCGACTCGGTAGTGCGTCATCGGGCCCGACCTGACGGGTGAGGGCGCGCCAGCGCGCCTGCTCGACGTCTAGGCCAAGGGCCGCGGTGATCAACTGATTGACTCGAGTGGCTTGAGCCGCCATGGCGCAACCGGAAAACGGGAATGGAGGTCGCGTACGGGACCGTCCGCACCCTCCGGTACGATACGAACACCTATAGACTGAAAACGATTCCCGGCGCAGGGAGATAAATACGACTGAAACAATCGGGATTCAAGGTGGTACGACGCGCGCCTCCCGCGGTGCCGGCCGGTGACACTTTCCCGGCGCGGCGGCGTACAGAGCCGGATCAGCGAGGTGCACTCCGCGATCCCGCGTCCCGTCCGGCCCCGAACGCTTATGTCCTTCCCTGTGCCAACCCGCCTCCTCGCGTTCCCGTTGGCCGTGGCGCTGCTGTCGAGCGCCGTCGGCCTCCCGACCGCGGGCGCGCAGCGCCGCGACCCTGAGGACGGCCCGTTGGGGCGCGGATCCGTCGGTGTGCACCTGCTGCTGTCCGAGCCACGGGGCGACTTCGCGCGCAACACGGACCACGGGTTCGGCATCGGTGGCTATGTCCTGTCCCGCCTCGATCCGCACGGCATTGTGAACCTGCGTGGGGACCTCGCGTTGCTCTCGTACGGCAATAGCACGCGCCGCATCCCCCTCTCGGGAACCGGCGGCCTGGTGCAGCTGGACCTGCGCACGACGAACAACATCGTGTCGTTCGTGGTGGGGCCACAGTTGCTCGGTCCCTCGGGGGCCTTCACCCCCTACGCCACGGCGCTGGCGGGATTCTCCGTGTTCTGGACCACCAGCTCCGTGGAGGGGTCGTCGAATCCGGGGGAGACGTTCGCCAGTACCACCAACGCCAGCGACGCCGTATGGGCGTACGGCGCGGCCGCCGGCAGCTACGTCCGCTTGCGCCGCGGCCGACATCCGGTGCGGCTCGACGTCGGGGCCCGCTTTCTCCGGCACGATGACGTCCGGTACCTCAACGATGAGCGCGTGCGGGAGGCCTACATCAACGATCGGCCGCCCGTGCCGGTGCGCGGGCGCGCTGACTTCCTGACGTACTATGTAGGGATCAACGCCGTCGCCTTTTGAGGCGGCCATACGGCGCCGCGCACGATACGTCACTTAGTCGTCGTCGCGTCGCCGTTGGCGCTTGACCTCGCCGCGCTGTCGCTTGTCGGTGAGGCGGCGTTCGACCGAGCCCCGCGTCGGCCGGGTGGCTTTCCGTGCCTTCTGCACCACGAGCGCGCGCGCGACGAGGTGCACCAACCGCTCGAGCGCCGCGCGCCGGTTCTGCTGCTGGCTGCGGTATTCCCCGGCCACAATTCGCAGGGCACCGTCGGTGTCCAGCCGCGACGCCAGCCGTGCCATCACCAGCGCGCGCTGTTCGTCGCGCAGCGCGCGGGTGGTGCGCACGTTCCACTGCAGGGCGATACGCGTGGCGCTGCGATTGACATGCTGACCACCCGGGCCGCTCCCGGTGATGGCCACCAAGGCGAGCTCGCTGGCCGGAATACGAACGCCCGGCACCACGTCGAGATCATCCGGCGAGGGGGCCGACATCATCAGCGGCCGTCTACCGCGTCGGCACGTCGATGGACCCGGAGCGCCGCCACACGGCGACCGTCCATCGCGACGATTTCCAGCTCGCCGTCGGGATAGCTCACGCGATCGCCGATCTTGGGCAGCCGCCCGAGCATCGCAAAGGCATAGCCGCCCAGCGTTGACCAGTCCCCTTCGGGTATCGGGAGCTTGTGGTCCGAGCGCACATCCACCAGCGACATCGAACCTGCGAGTTCGAGCACGCCGTCAAAGAGCAGCGCGTCGCGTGACAGCGGATCGTACTCGTCGGCGATGTCACCGATGACTTCCTCAACGAGATCCTCCATCGTCACGATCCCCGCGGTCCCGCCGTACTCGTCGAGGACCACCGCCAGATGTGCCCGCGTCCGGCGCAAGTCGTCGAGCACGCGCTCGGCGGCACGCGTCGCCGGCACGAACAGCGGCTCGCGCAGGTGCGCGCGCAGCGAAAATGTCTCGGGGTGCTCGTCCAGCCAGAAGTCCTTGGCGAGAAATACGCCCACAATATCATCGGGCGTCTCCCGGTACACGGGATATCGCGAGTAGCGCTCCCGGCGCAGCGTCGCCACGAGTTCGTCCAACTCCACGTCCTCGGCGATCGCGATCATGTCCGTGCGGGGGCGCATGACGTCGAGCGCCTTCTTGTTGTGAAAATCGAAGACTCCGGCCAGCATGGCCGAGTCGGACTCGTCGAGGGTCCCGTGCGCCCGCGCCTGCATGACCAGCAGTCGCAGTTCCTCGGGGCTGTGCACGTGGCCCCCCTCGGACACGGGCTGGACGCCAACCAGCCGTAGCAGACGGTTGGCCGTGCCGTTGAGCATGTCGATGAACGGCGACATGGCCCGGGAGAACAGCATCAGCGGACGGGCCACCCACCGGCTCACCGCCTCGGGCATTGCGAGCGCGATCGACTTGGGGGCCAGCTCGCCCAGCACGATGTGCAGGAACGTGATCACCAGGAACGCGACGCCGATCCCCACGCCGGTGTGTAGCGCCCCC
This sequence comes from Gemmatimonadota bacterium, assembly GCA_031127225.1. Lineage (GTDB taxonomy): Bacteria > Gemmatimonadota > Gemmatimonadetes > Gemmatimonadales > Gemmatimonadaceae > Gemmatimonas. Next base: position 10,998 of record JARIEV010000087.1, read on the forward strand.
GGCTGCGGCTCGACCCCCACCAGATGCAGCACGCGGTCCACCAGCACGGCCACGGCCGGCTCGCCGATCCACCCGAGGGCGAGCGAGGCGAGCGTGATGCCGAGCTGCGTCCCCGAGATATACCGGTCCAGTTGACCCAGCGCCCGCTGGACCACCTGCGCGCTTCGGTCACCTTCCGCGGCCATCTGGTCGATGCGGCTCCGCCGCACCGCTACCAGCGCAAACTCCGCCGAGACGAAAAAGGCATTGAGCAGCACGAGCAGCAACACGACCAGCAATCGCCCCGAAATCGTACTGAACGTGATGACGGGGGGGACGGGCAGGGATGGGTCAGCAAGCATATTGTAAGGAAACGGACAACCCGCTGATTCGTCAGGGGAGTGCAATCTGCAAGAGTGCAGGGCGCACCGCCGTTAGGGCATTTTGCAATACCACCCGGTTCTGTGCGCGATACCCCAGCCATTCCTCAGGATCCGATTCAGGAAATGCTTGACCCACGCCGCGTGCTGCGCTGGGTCTGGCTGGGTCGTGCCGCGCTCTCCTGTGCCATTCTCGTCGCCGCCGTGTTCGTGTGGAGCGAGGCCGCGCCGACCGATACCCTGATCGCGACCCTGGCCTTCGCGTTTGCGACGCTGGCGACGGTGGGGTCGGCGCTCTATTTGGAGATCGATCGCCACCCGCCCGGGGTGGCCTTCTACGCGGGCCAGTGCGCCGTGGATCTCGTGCTCGTCACGGCGGTCGTGCACATCACCGGCGGCTGGAGCTCGCAGTTTGCCGCGCTCTACATCCTCGTGATCGCGAGTGCCGCGGTCCTGCTCCCGCTCCGGGGCGGGCTGGCGGTGGCCGCTGGGGCTTGCCTGCTCTACGCGACGGACGCGCTGTGGTTGCGCCCCGGCACGCAGTACATCGGCGTGTCGGTGCAGATCGCCGTGTTCGTGATCGTCTCCGCGGGGTCCGGCTACGTGTCCTCGCGGCTGCGGCAGGTCGGTGCGGGACGTGAGGCGCTGGCGGCGCAGCTGGTGCAGGTGCAGCTCGAGGCGGCGGACATTCTGCGCACCATCCGCGCCGGCATCGTGACCGTGGATGCGAACGGCTGCCTGCTGTATGCCAATCCCTCGGCCTCCGACCTGCTGGGGCTCGACCTGCCTTCTATGGTAGGGCAACCTGTCCTGCGTGCGCTCCTGCCCGTGTCGCCAAAGCTGTCGGCGCTGCTGGAGCAGTCGTCACGCGAGGGCGTGCGGACCACGCGCGCCGAAGGGGTGATTCAGCGGGGGGCGGAGCAGGTGGAGATCGGCGTCACCACGACGGTCTTCCAGGATTCGCGCACCGACGGCGGCCTGACCGCCACCGCCATCTTTCAGGACATCTCGGACAGCAAGCGCCTGCAGGCACTCAACGTGCGCGCCGAACGCTTGCAAGCCGTGGCCGAGCTGAGCGCGTCGCTGGCGCACGAGATCCGCAATCCGCTGGCCTCGATTCGCAGCGCCACCGAGCAGCTGGCCCGCCGTCGTGCCAAGGCCATGGGCGACCTGCCCGATGATGACGACGAGCGGATCCTCCACGATCTGGTGGTCCGCGAAGCCGATCGCCTGAGCCGCCTGCTGGCTGACTTCCTCGATTTCGCCCGCGCCCGCGTGACCCGGGTGAGCCCGGTCGACGTGGGCGCGATCGTGCAGGCGGCGTCCACCATTGCGGCCTCCCATCCCGATCGACGCGACGGCGTGCAGGTGCAGGTCCGTGTGGCCCCGGAGCTGCCGTGGGTGGAGGGGGACGAGGATCTCCTGCACCGCGCCGTCTTCAATCTCGTGCTCAACGCCATCCAGGCCGTCGGCGATCACGGGCATGTATTTATCGAGGTCGATCGCTACCATCCGACCGGCGATCATGGCCCGTCGTCGATGCTGACCGGCGAGCTGCTGTCGGTCAGTGTGACCGATGACGGCCCCGGGGTGCCCCCCGACTTGGCCGATCGCCTATTCGAGCCCTTCGTGACAGGAAAGCTCGGCGGGACGGGGCTCGGCCTGCCCGTGGTCCACCGCGCGGTCGAAGCACACCGCGGTGTCGTGCTGGTCGATGCCCTGCCACAGGGCACCCGCTTCACCATGGTGCTGCCACTCGGCCGCGCCGCTGAAACATTGCTTCCGCCTACCAGTTCTTCCGGAGTGTCCGCGTGACCCCTCCCGCGCCCAACGACGACGCCCCGCGCGTGCTCATCGTGGATGACGAAACCGGCATCCTCGATTCGCTCCGCATTCTGCTCAAGAACGAAGGGTTTCTCCCCTTCACGGCGCACGGTGGCCGAGCCGGCCTCGAGCGCCTGACGGAGTTGCGCCCCGACATCGTGCTCACCGATGTGCGGATGCCTGACGTAACCGGGGTACAGGTGCTCAGCGCCGCCCGTCAGGCCGATCCCGATGTGCCGGTCATCCTGATGACCGCGCAGGCGACGCTGCAATCGGCCATGCAGGCCGTGAATGAAGGCGCGTACTACTACATCCAAAAGCCGTTCCGGAACGATGAGCTGCTGACGATCCTCCGTCGCGCCGCCGAGCACCGCAAGCTGCGGGTGGAGAACACCTCGCTCAAGCAGGAGATCAAGCGGCGCGATCGCACCACGAGCGGCCGGCCGATTGGTCGGAGCAAACCGTGGCTTGATGTGTTGCGATTGGCCGAGACGGTAGCGCCCACGGATTCCACGGTGCTGATCACCGGCGAGTCGGGGACGGGAAAGGAAGTCATCGCCCGGTACATCCATGAGCTGAGTACACGCACCGACCACAGTTTCCTGTCGATCAACTGCGGGGCGCTGCCGGAGTCGCTGCTCGAGAGCGAGCTGTTCGGTCACGTGAAGGGCTCGTTCACCGGCGCCGTCAAGGATAAGTCAGGGCTCTTCACAGCGGCCAACAAGGGCACGTTCTTTCTCGACGAAATCGGCGAGACCACGCCGTCAACGCAGGTGAAGTTGTTGCGCGTGCTGCAGCAGCGCGAAGTGATCCCGGTGGGCGCCACGGAAGCGCTGGCTGTCGATACGCGCGTGCTGGCCGCCACCAATCGTGATCTCGAGGAGGAGATCAAGCGCGGTGGCTTCCGCGCCGATCTCTTTTATCGACTCAACGTGATCGCGGTGCATCTGCCGCCCCTGCGGCAGCGTCAGGACGACATCCCGCTGCTGGCGGATGCGTTTCTGGCCCGCAGCGCCACGCTCCGGCACGAGGCCGCCAAGTCGCTCGATGACGATGCGCTTGGGGCACTGATGGCCTACCCGTGGCCCGGCAACGTGCGCGAACTCGAGAACGCGCTGGAGCGAGCCGTCATTCTGTCGCCGCGCGAGCTCATTGGTGTGGATGCGCTGCCTGAGCGTGTCACGGAGCGCCGCGCGGAGCCACTGGTGACCGAGCGGGCGCCGGTCTCGCCCACGCTCGAGGCCATCGAGCGGGCCTATATTCAGTGGGTGCTGCAGAACGAGGGGGGCAACAAGAGCCGGGCGGCGGAGATGCTCGGGATCGATCCCTCCACGCTCTACCGGAAGTTGGCCCGATACGGAGACGCATGACGCGGTCTATGATGTGCCGCCGTCGGTCGGGCTTCACGCTGCTTGAACTGCTGGTCGTCGTACTGATTCTCGGGGTGCTGGCGGCGATCGCGATCACCACCTTCGGGGCGACGAAGCGTCGCGCCTATCTGGCGGCGATGCAATCCGACCTGCGTGGCGTAGCAACGACGGCCGAGTCCCAGTTCACTTCCGATGACACCTACGCGACCACGGCGACGCCGCAGGGCTCTGAGGGGGTGACGCTGACCTTTACGGGCACGGCGACCGGATGGCAGGCCACGGCCACGCACATCAGCGTGCCCGGGGTGATCTGTTCGATCGCGTCGGGGTCAGCGCTGCCGGCTGGCGTGTCCAGCGGGCCGCGCTGCGAGTAGACCTTTGCGGGGCCGTGGCGCCCTCGGGTGGCCTTGCATGACGCAAGGATCGTTGCAATTCCCGATAGGCGATATGTTGGTCCGGTATGCCGAAAAGTGATGAAAGGCGTTGTGCTGCAATGGGTTATCGTTGTACCGCGGTCGTGGCAAGGCAGTTGCTTTTCACGGCAGTGTCTCATCGGGCACCACTCCGGAGCCCGCCGTCGCTTGACCCCCACTGGAGCACACCATGACCCGCACTCAGAACCGCACGCGCAAGGGCTTCACGCTCATCGAACTCCTCATCGTCGTCGTGATCATCGGCATCCTGGCCGCGATCGCGATCCCGAAGTTCGCCGACACGAAGCGGAAGGCCTATGTCACGGCCATGAAGTCGGACCTGAAGAACATGGTGTCGGCCGCCGAGGCGTCGTTCGCCGACAACAACACCTACGCGTCGTTCACGGCGCCCACGGGGTCGTCGGGCGTGACGCTGACGTTCACGGGCACGACGACGGGCTGGTCGGGCACGGCGACGCATGCGAACGCGGCGGGCGCCACCTGCTCGATCGGTGCCGGCACGTCCACGC
>JARIEV010000088.1 GCA_031127225.1 Gemmatimonadota bacterium
ACCGATACGCCGCTCACGGGCACGCCGTTCTGATCGAACGCCTTAGCGGCGGCCTGCTGGGTCCATCCCACCCGCAAGACATGCGTACCCGGCGTCACCTCGAGCCGGGTGGGGGTGGCGGGGGCTGGCTTGACTTTGGCCAGCGCCGGCTCGAAGTCCGGCACAGTGGCGGGGTCGGCGCAGGCGGTGGCGGTGAGGAGCGTGGCGAGCAGCAGTCTGCCGCCGGCAACAGCGAGGAACGAGCGGGGCATGAGCGTGACGTGAGGGCGTGAACAGCCAACAGTGTGAGCCTCGAACGTGCACGGCGGGTGTGAAAAAGCTGTGAGCGTCGGCTAACGCGGGGGTGAACGGCGACTCAGGCGGGACAATCGGTACAACCCCGGTCATCCAGCACGCCGTTCACCCCCCGGCCGTGACCTCGATCTCGATCGTGGTGCCGAGGATCGTGGTGCGCTGCTCGCGCCGCGCACGCTGCCCGCGATAGCGCGCGCGCTCCGATGGTGCAACCGCGATCACGCGCGGCCACAGGAGCCACCCCTGCGTATCCAGTTGCGCCCACTGCGCGGGGCCCAGATCGGCCAGATCGTCGCCATCGTTCCACACGGGATTGGCCAGCGCCCAGTTGGTGCGGCTTGCGATGTACTTCATCTCAGTCTCGGGGGCGGCCACGATCAGAATCCGGTACCGACCGGGACGCGTGGGTGCCACGAGCCGGCGCTCGGTCACCGCGTCGCGCAATGGGACGGTGCGCACCTGATCGCCGTGCGAGGGGGGCGTATCGAGGGCCAGCCAGTTGCTGGTGCGGTCACCCCACTGCGCCACGGCCCCAAGCAGCATGGCCGACGTGCGATAGGCGGTGATGGTCCGCAACACCAGCGCGCCATCGATCACGGCCCCGGGTGACACGCGCACGGTGCGATGCGAGCGGTCCACGGCCTGCGCGTTCAGCGTCCCACTCTGCAAGTGGATGGCGTGCAGGACCACGGGATTCACGGCGTCGTGAATGGCGTACAACAGCCGCGTGCGCACCGGCGGCAGCGTGCCGGCGCGGACTTCCAGCTGGAAGGCCCCCGAGCCATCGAGTGCGAGATCGGTGAACCGCACCGAGCCGGCGGCAACCGGCCGAGTACGTGTACCGCGCAGGGCGAGCACCCCCTTCTGCACCACCAGCGACACCGTGGCCGTGGCCGGCCCACGCGAGGTGCGTGCGCCACGCTGGTCGAGGAGCTCAGCGTCGAGCGGTATGGCAATCGGCGCCGGCGTGCCCCGCCCCGCGTCATCGGGCGGCCACAGAAATCCCGCCGAGTGCGCGGGTTCCCGCAGCGCCAGCGTGCGGGCGGCGGGCGTGCGCAGCGCAAAGGCGGCCACGCCCACCAACACCACCGCCGCGCCCGCGAGGCGTGCGAGCGGGCGCACCCACGTAGTTCCGCGCCACCACGGTTCGAAGGGTCTCACCTCGACCGCGAGCGCGCGGACGGATTCGATCGTCGTCTCGGTGGCGTCGCGTCCGAGAAACGCCTCGGCCGCTGCGACCGGATCACGCCACCACCCTCGCCGTCCCTCGACCACCAACCAGCGGCGGAAGGCCTGTCGTGCCGCGCGGTCGCCGGCCGAGGAGAGCAGGCGTCCGGCCAGTCGCAGCATGCGCGGTTCGGGGGCCGCGCCGAGCAGCAGGGCGTGCCCCAGACGGCGGGCCACGTCGCGGCGCAGCTCCGGGGACGCCGATGACAACACCGTCTCCGCGATCCGGTCGTGGGCCACCTCCCAGAGATCGCCGCCGCCGTGCACGAGCACGCCGCGGCGTTCGAGGTCGTCGCACACGTCGCGCCCGCTCCCGTCTACGGAGCCGTGCACCACCATGCGCTCGAGCAGCGCCTGCGGTAACGGTGTACCGGCGAGGGCCGCCGCCAGCAGGACGGCCATGCCGTCGTCGGGGAGCGCCCGCAGCAGGTCGTCGAGCACGCGACCCTGATGCCACAGGCGGAGCAGCGCGGCGTCGTCGTGCGCCTGCCATGTGCCGTGGGTGATGGACAGCAGACCGCGCTGCATGCTGAGCGCGAGCGACACAGTGGCGAGCAGTGGCACGCCCCCGGAGGCGCGGAAGAGCGCACGCCCCCAGCTGGATTCGCGGTCGGCCGGCAACGTGGCAATGCTCTCCATCCATCGCACCAGATCGGCCCCGTCGAGATGCGGCAACTCCACCACGCTGCCGTGCGCGATGCTGAACTCCAGCCGCCGCAGCGGACGTGAGGCGAGCAGGAGCAGCACTGGCGACTCGGCCAGCCGCTCGACGAGGCTCGCGAGCACGGTGCGGGACGCTTCGTCCACCCAGTGCAGGTCGTCCACCACGATGGCGAGCGGTGTTTCGTCGGCCACCACGCGCACTAACTCGTGCAGCGCGAGCGAGCGCACCCGCAGTGCGTCGGCCCCGGAGCGCTCCACCGTGGAGGCGCCCCGGAAGGTGTTGGAAAGCACCGGGGCGATTTCCACGAGCGCGGCGGCGCTGGCCGGCGAGACGCCAAGCGCCCCCGGGAACTCGGCCAACCGTTCCGCCAGCGCCGCCACAAACGCGTACGCGATATCGCGGTCGCCGGAGCGTGCGCGTACCGACACGAGTCCGGCGGCGTTGGACACCAGCAGATCGCGCGCGTGGTCAAGCAGTCGCGTCTTGCCCAATCCCGCCACGCCGCGCACCAGCATGACGCGTCCCTGGCCACGCCGCGCCTGTCGCCACGCGTCCAGGACGCTGCGCAGGATCTCCTCGCGTCCCACCAGTGCCCCGGCCAGCGGCCCCTGCGGCGTTGGTTCGTCTCCGCTGCTGGCCGGGTCGGGGGAGATCGCCGGCGATGACACCGCCGGTGTCGTCGTGGTACCGCCGGCCCGCTCCTCCAGGCGATGCAGCAGGGCGTCGAAGGCCGGATCAGGCGCGCGCTCCATCCCGCCCTCGCTGGCCAGACGTATCCGCAAGGCGTCCGCCTCGGCGCGCGCGTCCACCCGGTCGCCATGCAGGAGCAGCGCGTCGATGAGTAACCGCCAATGGACGGCGCGCCCGGGGTCGGCATCGCGCAACCGCCGCGCCTCGGCGATGGCCTGCACCATGCGACCGGCGGCGAGGTGCGCACGGACGCTGGCGTCCATGGCGGTGATCCACTTCAGCCGCAGGCGCTGCCGCTCGCGGTCCGCCCAGCGATCGAACTCGTCGCCGCCGGCCACGGCAAAGTCCGGGAGGAAGTCCCCACCATACAACTCTAGCGCGTCCGTGTACCGCCCGTCGCCGACCGCGCGCTCGAACTGCACGCAGTCGATGGCGAGGTCGGCGTGGAGTCCGACAACGCCGTCGGCCATCGACAGGGCCTCGGCCCCCAGCCGCTGCCGCAGCGCCCATACGGTCTGCCGCAGGGTGGCGCGCGCCCGCTCGGGGTCGGCCTTGCCCCAGAGGAGATCGATCAGATGATCGCGTGTGGCGCGCTGACCGGGGCGTAACGCCAGATACAGCAGCAACGCCAGCGGCTTCCGTGGCCCGAGGAGACGATCACCCGACTCGGGGCCGGCGCGCTCGACGACATCGAACGTGCCGAGGGTGCGCAACAGCATGCGGGATGTCAGTATTCGGGGAGGAGGACGGGTGGTCTGTGCTTTTTCAAGCGTACCCGTCCGCCATCAAAATGGCGTCAAAAACGTGTTTAATTGACGCGCGTGGTTTGACTCCCCTCTTCCTCCCCTCCGCATGCGCCCGCCGCGTACCGGGGCCGAACTGGCCCGCCCGTTCCTCCCCGCCACGGATTTCGAGCAGTCCAAGCGCTTCTACCTCGCGCTCGGCTTCGAGCTGCTGCTCGACAGCGAGGTGGCGATTTTCGGGGTCGGTGCCGGCGGGTTCATCCTGCAGCGCTACCAGCAGCCGACGTTCGCCGAGCATTACATGATGCAGCTCATGGTGGACGATCTGGACGCGTGGTGGGCGCATGTGGAGTCGTTGGATCTGCCGGGCCGGTTCGGCATCACGATGCTGCGGGCGCCGGCGATGCAGCCGTGGGGGCTGCGGGTGGCGTACGTGGCCGATCCGTGCGGGATCCTGTGGCACATCGCGGAGCGGCGCCCGGGGGTTGGGCACGATTAGGGTGGCGTCGCCTGCTTATGCCGTTTGGGGAAACGCCATGTTTGTCTGGCGCATCAAGAGATCATTATCAGTACACTATAGCGCCATAAAACGAGAAATTTCCTGATCATGCCTCGTCGTTGGCGGGCAGTTCAGGCAGTTCAGGCAGTGCGGGCGTCCTGGCGCGCCTGGCCAGCTGCAGCGACCCGGCGGCGGCCACCGCGCCCGCCAGGGTGGTGATGCCCACAAACAGCAGCGGCGCGCCGATCGTCATGGCGAGTCCACCCAACGCCAGACCGGCCACGGCGCCCCACGCGGTGAAGCGGGGCATGGACAGTTGGTCAAAGCGGTACTGGCGGCCGGCGATCATGAGGACGGTGGCGAAGAGCAGACCGCCGAGGAAGCCGGGAATGGCGAGCGTCTGCGGCCACATGTCCACCCGGGAAGCAAACGACAGCGCACCGGGCCATACATTGTCGATCAATTCGATGACGCCGCCGATGCCGACCCCGCCGGCGGCCCACAGGAGTCCCATCACGATGGTCCCGCGTATGCGTCGTCCCCACTGCGCCATCCCCGCTCCTGTTGTGCCGGACGGTGGGTCCGTGGGTTCGCTCCGTTGTCGCTTTGTATCGCAAAGTACTCTTGGCGCCGGCCGGCGGCAACTGGCGGCCCACGCGTGATCCTCACGTCGACCGATGCGCCGGCTGTCGCGCTGGTGCGCGCGATCCGCGGCGGTGACGTTGCCGCGTTGCAGGCCCAGCTGGACGCCACCCCCGGACTGGCTGCGGCGCGCCTCGTCGACGAACGGGGGGTCGCCCGTACGCTGTTGCATGTGGTGGCGGACTGGCCCGGTCATGTCCCCCGTGGGGCCGAACTGGTCGCGGTGCTGGTACAGGCCGGTGCGGCGGTGAACGCGCCGGTGGAACAGTCGGGCCCCACGGGCTCCCCGGAGACCGCGTTGCACTGGGCGGCCAGCAGCGACGACGTGGCCGTGCTGGACGCCTTGCTCGATCACGGGGCCGATATCGAGGCGCCGGGGGCGGTGTTCACGGGTGGTACCCCGATGTCCGATGCGGTGGTGTTCGCGCAGTGGCGCGCGGCCCGTCGGCTGCTGGCGCGCGGTGCGGCCACCACGCTGTGGCAGGCTGCCGCACTGGGTGTGCTGGACCGGGTCCAGGCGCACTGTGCCGCGCGGCCGGCCCCCACCGCGGCCGAGTGCGATAACGCCCTATGGCACGCCTGTCGCGGCGGTGATCTCGCGGTTGTGGCCTATCTGGTGGATCACGGAGCCAACCCGTACGCGGTGGGCCACGACCGGCAGACGGCGCTCGAGGCGGCGGCCGCCGCCGGTCATGACGCCGTGGTGACGTGGCTGCGCGCTACCCGGCGCTGACGCCCGCCGTGTCGGCCCGCCCGGGGCGCGCCGAGAGCACCCGCTCCATGACGTCGCGCAGTTCGCTCGACGTGAACGGCTTGGCAATCACGGCCGTGACCGCATCCCCCTGCTGCAGGATCGCATCGTCGCTCTCCACGAAACCGGTCATGAGCACCACGGGCAGCGTCGGGACGCGTGTGCGGACCACGCGGGCGAGTTCGGTGCCAGTCATCCCCGGCATGCTGAAGTCGGTGAGAATGGCATCGATGGACGGCGTCCCGCTGCCCAGCGCCGCGATGGCGTCGGCGGCGCCGCCGTACTCCACGGTGCTCCAGCCGTGCCGCTCCAGCAGCCGCACGGTGGCGCGCCGCACGCGGTCTTCGTCATCGACCACCATGATGCACCCCGCGGTCTCGGCGGGGGCAATGGCGGGCGAGTCGATCGGCGTGGCCAGCGGCAGCGCCGTGAGGGGGAGATACACGCGCATCGTGGTGCCGATGCCCGGGGCGCTCTCGGGGAGCACGATTCCGCCAAGTCCGGTCACCGTGGCATGCACCATGGCCAGCCCGAGCCCGGAGCCCTGACCGCCGCGCTTGGTGCTGAAGAAGGGTTCGAAAATGCGGCGGAGGGTCGCGGCATCCATGCCGTTTCCGCTGTCGGCGACGCGCAGGCAGGCGGCGTCCGACACGCCCGGCATGGCCAGCGCGAGGTCGGAGCCCGGGGGCACCGGCACGCGGCGGACGTCGAGCCAGACGGTGCCGCCCCGCGGCATCGCGTGGGCCGCGTTGCTGGCCAGATTCAGCAGCACCTGCTGCACTTCCCCAGGCTCGGCCTCCACGATCACCCGTGACTCGGCCGCCGTTTCGATCTCGATGGCGGGGGGCACGGTGGCCCGCAACAGCCGCACGGTTTCGTGAACGAGGGATCCGAGGTCGAGCGGGCCGCGCGCCTCCCGCTCAGTGCGTGAGAAGCTGAGGATGCGCCGCACGAGCACGCGGGCCCGTTCGGCGGATTGCTCGATGTCCCCCAGCACCGCGTGCGCGGGGTGACCGGCTGGCAACTGCGCGCGCGCCACTTCGGCGTTGCCGGAGATGGGCTGCAGGAGATTGTTGAAGTCGTGGGCGATGCCGCCGGCCAGCGTCCCAATGGCCGCGAGACGCTGGTCATGCCGCAGACGGTCTTCAAGGGCACGCTCGCGGCGGACGTCGCGCAGCGTGGCCAGTACGTGCGCCAGCGTGCCGTCGGCGTCGCGCACTGGACAGAGGGTGCCCGACACCGACACTGGCTCGGTGCCCGGCGGGCAGAGCTCCAGCGTCCCCGACCACGTGTCGCCCCGCAGCACCGTCGTCCACGGCGCCAGCTCGGCGAACGGCATGCGGTCGGCGGCGGCGGCCCGGGCGGCCGCGTTGGCGTAGGTCACCTGCCCGGCCGGGTCGATCAGAATCACGATGCCGTCGCTTTGTTCCATGGCATCGACAAGCCGCGCGCGTTCCGATTCGGCCGACGCCCGTGCGGTGGCCTCGTTGCCGAGCCCCGTCGCGATCACGGCCGTGGCCAGCATGAGGAAGAGCCCCATGACAAACAGCGACGCCCCGATGATCAGCCAGCGACCAAGCGAGAAGTTGGCGTCGATGGCCCAGGCTTCGGTGCCGCGGGCGATCCCCACCGCCACGTACGCCACGCAGGTCATCGAGGCGAGGAGCCCGACGGTACCGGCGCGGAGCCCCAGCAGCAGCGACGACGCCACCGGCAGTGCCAGCAGCCACACCATCGACGAACTGAGCGGACCGAAGGAGATGGTAAAGAACGCGCCTACGGCCCCCAGCAGCCCAAGGAGCACACCGGCCCGCCACACGTACGGGATCCGACGGCTCAGCAGCATGGACAGGAGCACCCCGTACGCCGCAACGTCGGTGATCACCACCGCGTACGCGCCGTCGCGCACGCCCACGAGCACCGCCGTCGAGACGGGGAGCAGCAGCAGGATCGCCAGGAAGAGCAGCGTGGCGCCCAGAATCCGATGGCGCCACCGCTGGATCGGCGTGCCCTGACATGGGGCAATCCAATCGACGAGAGAGGCGATACGGCGCGACAGGGCGTCGGCGTCAGCCATGGGCATTCAGAAGGGAGGGGCGCGCGTGTGGGGCGATAATAATTGTGAACAATACGTCATAGTGCTGCTGACCACCATCCGCTAACGTGAGCGGGCGGTTCCTGACGCGGCGCGCCTGCGGAACCGCCCCTCACCCTTCACACCCGCCCCATGACGACTCCCCGCATCACGCCCCTGCCGATCACGGCGCTCCGCCCTGAATGGGAGGCCACCATGGCGCGCATTCCCGGCAAGGGGCTTAAGGGGGAGAACGCCCCGGTGAACGTGGTGGGCACCTTGATGCACGCCCCCAACACGCTGGGCACGTTTCTGGAATACTGGGTCACCGCGAAGCAGGTGATGAGCCTGTCGGTGCGCGAGCAGGAGTTGGTGATCCTGCGCATGGGGGTGCTGTACGACTCCGAATACGTGTGGCGGCACCACGTGCCGGTGGCCGAGGAGTTCGGCGTCACGGCCGCGGAAATGGATGGCGTGCTGGCGGCGGCGTACGACGTCTTTGCGTCGTCACGTGAGCGCGCGCTGTTGGTGCTCACCGATGAGATCGTGGAGCGGCGCACGATCGGTGATGCGGCATGGGAGGCCTACGGATCGCAGCTGCCCACCGACACGATGCTGGAGCTGATCGGTCTGGTGTCGCAGTACGTCCTGTTCGCGGTTACGAACAACGTGTACCGGGTGGCCCTCGAAGCCCCGATGCTCCCCATTCGCGGCTTGCGCTGACGCACCGCCAGAAATCGAACAGGGTGGCGTCTCCGCGGAGACGCCACCCTGTTCTTTATCACGCACCGTGCGAGGGCGCGTCAGGCGAGATCGAAGCGGTCGGCGTTCATGACCTTGGTCCACGCGCCCACGAAGGTGTGCAGGAACCGGTCGGTGCCGTCGTGCTGCGCGAACACTTCAGCGATCGCGCGGAGCTGCGAGTTGGAACCGAAGATGAGATCGACGCGCGTAGCGGTCCACTTCACGTCGCCCGTGGCGCGATCGCGCCCTTCGAACAGATCCCCCGACTGTGACGCGGCGCTCCACGTGGTGCCGATGTCGAGCAGGTGCACGAAGAAGTCGTTCGTGAGCGTTTCGGGACGATCGGTGAAGACGCCGTTGCGCGACTGGCCTACGTTGGCGTTCAACACACGCAGACCGCCCACGAGCGCCGTCATTTCCGGCGCCGACAGGCCGAGCAGCTGCGCCTTGTCCACCAGCAGCTCCTCGGCTGACATGGTGAACGCGGTCTTCTGGTAATTGCGGAACCCGTCGGCCTGCGGCTCGAGCACGGCGTAGGAGTGCACATCGGTGTGTTCCTGCGTCGCATCCATGCGTCCCGGCGTGAAGGGGACCACGATGTCGTGGCCGGCCTTCTGTGCGGCCGCTTCGATGGCCGCGCATCCACCGAGTACGATCAGGTCGGCGATCGACACCTGCTTGCCACCCGTCTGCGCCGCGTTGAACTGCTGCTGAATCGTCTCGAAGATCTCGAGCGCGCGGGCCAGCTTCGCGGGCTGGTTGACGTCCCAGTGCTTGGCCGGCGCCAAGCGAATGCGCGCGCCGTTGGCACCGCCGCGCTTGTCGGAGCCGCGGAAGGTGGAGGCCGAGGCCCACGCCGTGGCCACGAGCTGCGCGATCGAGAGTCCCGACGCGAGGATCGTGGTCTTGAGCGCGGCGATGTCGTGGGCGTCGATCAGCGCGTGATTGACGGCGGGGATGGGGTCCTGCCAGATCAGCGTTTCGCTCGGCGCGAGCGGGCCGTGGTAGCGCGTGTTCGGGCCCATGTCGCGGTGCGTGAGCTTGAACCACGCGCGCGCGAACGCGTCAGCGAACTCATGGAAGTTCTCGCGGTAGCGCTTGGAAATCGCGAGGTAGGCCGGGTCGGTGCGCAGCGCCATGTCGGCGGTGGACATCATCGGGGCGTGACGCTTGGTCGGATCGTGCGCGTCTACCACGGTGGTCGCCGCGGCGGGGTCGGTGGGCGTCCACTGCTGGGCGCCGGCCGGGCTCTTGGTGAGCTCCCACTCGTAGCCGAGGAGCGTGTCGAAGTAGCCGTTGTCCCAGGTGGTTGGGTTGGGCTTCCACGCGCCTTCGAGGCCGCTGGTGATGGTGTCGCCGCCCTTGCCGGTGCGGAAGCTGTTCGCCCAGCCGAGGCCCTGCAGTTCGATGCCGGCGCCTTCCGGCTCCGGACCCACGTGGGCGGTGTCACCGGCGCCGTGCGCCTTGCCGAAGGTGTGACCGCCGGCGACGAGCGCCACGGTCTCTTCGTCGTTCATGGCCATGCGGCCGAAGGTCTCGCGGATGTCGCGGGCGGAGGCCATCGGGTCCGGCGTGCCGTTCGGGCCTTCGGGGTTCACGTAGATGAGCCCCATCTGCACGGCGGCCAGCGGGTTCTCGAGTTCACGGTCGCCCTGATAGCGCTTGTCGCCCAGCCACTCGGCTTCAGCGCCCCAGTAGATGTCCTGTTCGGGTTCGAACACGTCGTCGCGGCCGAAGGCGAAGCCGAAGGGCTTGAAGCCCATGGACTCCATGCCGCAGTCGGCGGCGAAGATCATGAGGTCGGCCCACGAGAGGGCGTTGCCGTATTTCTGCTTGATGGGCCACAGCAGGCGGCGGGCCTTATCGAGGTTGCCGTTGTCGGGCCAGCTGTTCAGGGGGGCGAAGCGCTGCGTGCCGGCGGACGAGCCGCCGCGGCCGTCGCCGGTGCGGTAGGTGCCGGCGCTGTGCCACGCCATGCGCACGAAGAAGGGGCCGTAGTGGCCGTAGTCGGCCGGCCACCAGTCCTGCGAGTCGGTCATGAGCGCGACGAGATCCTGCTTGAGGGCCTCGACGTCGAGCGTCTTGACGGCGTCCGCATAGGTGAAGCCCGCGTCCAGGGGAGTGGACATCGGGGAGCGCTGATGGAGGATGCCCAGGTTGAGCGCGTTGGGCCACCAGTCACGATTCGAGCGGCCGCCGACCGCGGTGGCCTTGGGCGCGGTACCACCGTGCATGACGGGGCATTTGCCGCCGGTCCCTGAACTGCCTTCCATATGCGACTCCAATCGGGCTACGGGTGTTGACCTGCTCGGTCCTGAACCCAGAAACAGATCCGGACAGCGTTGAAGACGTTGAAGTTAGGAGTGTCTGATATAGCCCGCAATCGGGGAAACGCTATACAATCCATAGCCGAGGCTTATACTTCGGTATGGACACGCATCTGCTGCGGGCATTTGTGGAGACCGCCGACGCCGGCTCGCTGAGCCGGGCGGCGCGGCATCTGGGGGTGTCACAGCCGTCGCTCACGGGGCAGATCCAGCGGCTCGAGACGCATCTGGGGGCGCCACTGTTCGACCGGCATGGGCGCGGGGTGACGCTCACTGAGGCGGGGGAGGCGCTGTATCCGCGGGCGCGCCGCATTCTGGACGACGTGCGTGACACCGAGGACGCGATCCGCCGAGCGGGGGTGGCGGGGGTGGGCACGTTGAGCGTGGGGGCGATCCCCACGGTGGCGCCGTACGTGCTGCCGGCGGCGGTGCAGCGGCTGCGGGCGCGTCATACGGCGGTGCGCGTGGAGCTGCGCGAGGACTACAGCGCCGTGCTGGCAAGGCTGCTGCTGGACGGCGCGCTCGACGTGGTGATTGCGGCGCTGCCGTACCCCTTCGAGCACCTGGACACCGAGGTGCTGGGCACCGATGCGCTGGTGGTGGCGGTGCCGGCCTCGCATGCGGCGGCGCGCGCGGGTCGCATCACGATGTCGCAGCTGCGCGATGCGCCGGCGGTCACGCTCGATCCGGCGCACTGTCTCGGCGAGCAAGTGGCGGGGTTCTGCTCGAGCCGGCAGGTGTCGCCGAGTGTGGTGTGTCGCAGCGCGCAGCTGGCCACGGTGCTGGAGCTGGTGGGGGCGGGGGTGGGCATCTCCATCGTGCCGGCGATGGCCGCCGTGCGCCACAACACGCCGCAGTGCGCGTACGTGCCGCTGGCCGAGCATCCGTTGCAGCGCGAGATCGTGGCGGTGTGGCGACGGGGAGCGGGGCAGTCGGGGCCGGCCCGCGCGTTTGTGGATTGTGTGCGGGACGTGGTGCGGGTGGGGTAGGGCGGCGGGGCGTCTGCCCAACGCGGATTCACCGCGTGGCGCCGTGACGTCTGCACGCCGGTGCGCGATCGGGAACCATCGTCATCATCTTCCTCGTACGTGGTGTGACGGGATCGCTGGGCGAGACGGTGGACATGGTCTGACGCGTCGCGCCGCAGAGCGTTGCTTTGCACCAGCGCGGCGCGGCACCGGATTCCTCGGCGCGTCGCCACGCCCATTACGTCTCTCTTCTGCGAGTCCTCCATGCGTTGGTCTGTTCCGCTCGTGTCGGTCGTGGTGTTCACCGTTGCCTGTTCCGCCGGCACCAAGGCGGACGTCACCAAGGCGGACGGCGTCCCACCCGGCACGGCGTTGCGCACAGCGGCCACGGCATCGGCCAAACCGCTCGGCCACGCGCTCACCGGTACGCTGGTCGAGCGCATCGCCGTCTCGCCCTATGTGTACCTCCGGCTGACGACCGCCACGGGCGACCTGTGGGTGGCGGTGCTTGACGCGCCGCTCACCGTTGGCGCGCGGGTGACTGTGTACAACGCCCTGTTGATGGAACAGTTCGAGTCGAAGACGCTCAAGCGCACCTTCGACCGGATCTACTTCGGGTCGCTCGACGCGCCGGGTGCGCTGCCCACCGAGATGGCGGGCACGGGCACGGCCACGGGAGCCGCACCAAGCGCAGCCGGCGCGACCCCGGCTGTCGTGGCCGCGCCGGTCGCTCCGGTGGCCAAGGCGACCGGCGCGGACGCGCGAACGATTGCGGAGCTGTGGACGCAGAAGGATCGGTTGGCCAACGCGGTGGTGTCGGTGCGGGGTACGGTGGTGAAGTACAACGCCGCCGTGATGGGCAAGAACTGGCTTCATCTGCAGGACGGCAGCGGCGACGCCACGAAGGGCACGCACGACCTCACCGTGACAACGATGGATGTGGTGTCCGTGGGTGCCACGGTGACCATCACCGGCACGGTGCACCTGAATCGCGATGTGGGCGCGGGCTACACGTTCGCGCTGCTTGTCGAAGACGCCAAGGTGATGCCGAAATAAGCGGCCAGCGTGGAGTCGCACGGCCGAGTCGAGGGTAGGACCGCCGGACAACGCGCATCGCGTCACCCAGGGGAGAATCATTGTGACCAACCCGATCCGCTTCGACGACGGCGCCGCGTACGAGCGCTACATGGGGGTGTGGAGCCAGCTGGCCGGTGCGGCGTTTCTCGACTGGCTGGCCCCGGCCCCGGAGCTCCGCTGGCTCGACGTGGGGTGCGGCAATGGTGCGTTTACCGAGGTGCTGGCGTCGTGCTGCGCGCCGCGCACCCTGCATGGCATCGACCCGTCGCCGGCGCAGCTGGCCTATGCGCGCGCACGGCCGACGCTGCGTGACGCCGCGCTGCTCGAGGGCGATGCGATGGCGTTGCCGTATGCCGACGACGTGTTCGACGTGGCGGTGATGCCGCTCGTGATCTTCTTCGTGCCCGAGCCCGCGACGGGTGTGGCCGAGATGGCGCGCGTGGTGCGTGCCGGTGGCCTGGTCGCGGCCTATGCGTGGGACATGCATGGTGGCGGATTTCCGTACCACGTGCTGCAGCGCGAGATGCGCGACCTCGGCGCGGTGGTGCCGGCGCCGCCGAGCGTGGAGGCCTCGCGCCTTGATATGCTGCGTGAATTGTGGCGCGGCGCCGGCCTGGTCGATGTGGCCACCCATGAGATCACGGTGCCGCGCACCTTCGCCTCCTTCGACGACTACTGGGCGACGATGCTCGGTGGGCCGAGTATCGGTCGCGCGCTGGCGAGCCTGTCGCCCGACGTGATCGGGCGGCTGCAGGAGCGGTTGCGGGCGTGTCTGCCGGCCGACGCGCAGGGGCAGATCACGTACAGCGCCCGGGCCAACGCGGTGCGGGGGCGGGTGCGCCACGCGATGACGGCGCCGTAGGCCGCGCCGCCATCGTTCCGGCGTCAGTCGCCGCCGCGCTCGAAGTGCGTGGTCGCGCAGTCCGGGCAGATGCTGTGCGACCACCGGATGTGTTCGCGTTTGGCGAAGAACGCGCTGACGTCGTCCCAGTACCCCTGATCGTCGCGCACGCGCTGGCACCAGGCGCACTTGGGGAGCAGGCTACTCAGGGTTTCCACCTCACCGAGCGCCTTCGCCAGCCGCGCGGCCTGTTCCGCTTCGGAGCGCTTGCGCTCGGTGATGTCCCAGTTCGTGCCGATCATGCGCAGCGCCTGCCCGTCGGCATCCCGGATCACGGCCGCGTCCGCCTGAATGTGGTGCACCGACGCATCGGGCCAGATCACGCGAAACTCGGAGCGGAAGGCGCGCTCTCCGCGCACGGCGCCCTGCAGCGCCGCCACCGCGCCCTCACGGTCCTCGGGGTGTAAGCCGGATTCCCATGCCGCATAGGCACCGGAAAACGTGTCGGAAGTGATGCCGTACAGCTCGTACATGATGTCGTCCCATTGCAGCGTGTTCCGGGCGATGTCCCACTCCCAGATGCCGATGTGGGCAGCGACGGTGGCGAGTGACAGGCGGCCGGCGGCGTCGGCGAGCGCCGTTTGGGTGTGCTTCGCGGCCGTGATGTCCGTCTGGATGGCGATGTATTGCTGCGGTGTCCCGTCGGCCCTGAGCACCGGCACGATCGTGGTGTCCACCCAGTAGTGCGAGCCGTCCTTGGCGCGGTTCATGAATTCCCCGTGCCAGGTGCGCCCGCTGCGGATCGCGGTCCAGAGCGCGCTGATGTAGGCCGGCGGATGGTGGTGCGCACTGACGAGGCGGTGATCCGCGCCCAGCAACTCCTCACGCGTATACTGCGAGATGGCGCAGAACTTCTCGTTGGCGTAGGTGATGATCCCGCGCGCGTCGGTGGTGGCCACGATCGCGTGCTCGTCGAGCGCGGCGCGGTAGGCGGCGAGTTGCCACTCGGCGTCGTGGGGCGCCGTTTCGGGCGCCGGGTGGCGTGCCGACTCAGCCGGATGCATCTGGGACAATGGCATGGTACTACACCCCTTTGCAGGGCGTCGACGACCGGCGCTGGCTGGACCATCGACGAACATTGATCTCCGCGGGACCGTGCGGTATCCGCGGAGGAGGCAGCGCCTGATCATCGGCGTTACTCTTCGTAAGATACCCGCTACACGCCTGTACGACAATTCCGCCCGCGAGAGTTGTGAGTCCTACGCGCCCGTGATCGCCTTCTCCACGCCACCGGCCGCGGACGACGTGCCGACACGCTTTCCAAGCCCGTTCGACCGCGCGGCGGTACATCCGCTCGCGCACCGCGCGGCGCGGGACACGATGGCGGCTCTGCAAGCGTCGGCGTGGTCGTCGTGGGCGCTCGACACGCCCGGCCACGGCAAGATGTTCGGCGTGCTAGTCGTGTCGGCGCCGGACGGGCGCATGGGATATTTGCGTGCCTTTTCGGGGATGATGGCGGCGCGCTGGGGGCACGAGGGCTGGGCGCCGCCCACGTTCGATGTGGCCGCGCGCGATGCGGTGTGGATTCCGGGCGAGGCGGCGTTGTACGAGCTGGGTGCCGACGACGAGGCGCGCACCGCACAGTCGCGCGTGCTGCTGCCGGCGATTCAGGACACGTATCGGTTTACGAACGCGCTGGGCGAAGTGCGCGCGCTGCGCGAGCTATTCGCGCCTAAGGAACCACCAGGTGGCGCCGGGGATTGCGCCGCGCCCAAGCTGCTCGCGCAGGCGTACGCGCTGGGACTGCGCCCGTTGGCGCTCGCTGAATTCTGGTGGGGCGCGCCGCCGCGCACCGGCGACCGTCGGGCGGGGTCGTTCTATCCGGCGTGTCAGGGAAAGTGCCCCCCGATTCTCGCGCACAT
>JARIEV010000089.1 GCA_031127225.1 Gemmatimonadota bacterium
CACGGCTCGTTGGCCAGCGACCAGTTTACCGCGCGCGAGAGCCCCGACTGCAGCGCTTCGCTGGTGGTGAAGGCCAGACGACTGCGACCTTTGGTGGGGTCGATGGCGTAGCGCCGCTCGTGGCCGGGAAGGGATGGGAATTCTAATCGGAGCGGGTCAACTCTCCGTCGAGTATACGACGCGTCCGCCGACCGCGTGCGCAGCGACTGGCGGGTGACAGCGTGCCCGCCGACTCGTTCGTCATCCTTGCGGGCCGCGGGAACGGTGCGCGTCGTGGTGGGTTTCGAGCCAGCGCCGGAAGTCGGCGGCGCTGGCGAAGTAGTGCGGAGTTGGTGGCGTGGTCACCACCATAACTTACGGAACGAGCGCCGCCTTGGCCTGCGCCGGCTTCGGGTTCTTCACGTACGTGTCCATCCACGCCACCCAGCGCGCCCACAGGTCGAGGTCACTGGCGTACGTGGCCACACTGTGATCTTCGTACGGATACATGTACAACGCCGCCTGCTTGCCGAGTCCTTGCAGGGCGAGGAACATGCGGCGCGAGCTGATGGGATCGGTGCCCTGATTCTGATCTTCGATGGCGTGGTACAGAAGCAGCGCGCCCGAGATCTTGTCGGCCCGCAGGAACGGCGACATGTCGAGATACGTCTCCTGCGCCTGATAGAAATTACGACGCTCGCTCTGGAAGCCGAACGGCGTGAGCGTGCGGTTGTACATGCCGTCGCCGGCGATCCCTGCCTTGAAGTTCGGCATGAGCGAGAGCGCGTTCACGGTGCTGAAGGCGCCGTAGCTGTGACCGCCGAGGCCCATCTTATCGCGATCCACGAAGCCGGCGTCTACCACGGCGTCGAGCACGGCGTCGAGGTTTTCCTTGAGGTCACGCGTGTAGTTGTCGTTCATCCGGCCGGCATCACCGAAAATCGGGATATCAGGTTCGATGAACGCGTAGCCCTGGCTCACCCACAACTTGGTGGCGGTAGCCGGACGCGCCGACGGGACTTCGGGGAACTTGTTGATGTTGGTGGTATACCGTGACCGCTCGTAGTCCTGCGCGCTGCTGTATTCGCGCGGATAGAACCAGATCACGCCGGGGAGTTTGGTGCCCGGCGTCCAGTCGCGGGGCAGGGTGACTTCCACCCAGAACTTGGTGCCGTCGCGCGGACGCGTGACTTCGAGGCGCTTGAACTGCGCGCCGGTGACTTCGGGGGCCACATCCACATTGGCGGTGAGCTTGGTCGCGTCGGTGCTGCCGGCGGTCCGCAGCCAGGCATCGGCGAGCACGGTACGCGACTCGCGCGTCACGAGAAAGCGCGACAGGTCGTCGTCGAGCGGGGCGACGAACTCTTCGTACATGGTGGCGGGGCTATCCATCACGCGCGTGCGGCTCTTGGACTCGATGTCGAGCTTGTCCACCCACGGACGCGGCGCCTGCGTGGCCCACTTGGCGCCGTACGCGCGCGTGCCGGACAGCGCGATCGACTTGCCGTCGCGGCCCAGCAGCACATAGCGGCGGCCGTTGGTGCCGGTGCGCACCAGCACCGTGCCCTGCGTGGAGTCGGTCGCGCCGCGGGCACCGCCGCCGCCACCGCCGCCGAAGCCCGTGATCGCGGCTGGCAGCGACACGGCGCGCCCGAGATTGTACCGCGTGGCCGTGTCTTTCACGCGCACGGCGATCGTGGCGCCGCTGTCGGTGACGAACATGGTGCTGCTGTCGGTGCTGTACAGCACGGTGCTCAGCTGCGTACTGCCGCGATACAGCACGGTGGTGTCATTGGCGCCGAACGGTGCGCGCCAGTGTACGACCTTGCCGCTCTGCACGTACAGCAGGCCGGTGCCGATGGGGTTCCACTGCAGATTGCGTCGCGCGGTATCGGCGGCCGCACCGGGCGCGCGCCGCGCGCCGTTCGCAGCGGCCGGCGCCGTCGCGGGCGCAGCCGCCGGTGCATTGGCGTTATCCGCGGCGGCCCCCTCGCGCAGCGCCGTGGTGGCGAGCGTCGCGATCTTCGCACCGGCCGCGTTCCACAGCTCCTCGATCGCACCGAAGTTGGAGACGGGCACGAGATACGAGAACGGCTCCGTCATCCGCGTGACGCGCAGATAGCTGCCGTCGGGGGCGACGTCGATGTCGCGCGCCATCACCGGCTGGCCGATCGTTTTGACGGCCTTGCTGCTCACGTCGATCAGTGCGACCTGCCCCGTGGTGTAGTACGTGAGCAGCGCCTTGTCATGCGGATCCTGCAGCAGGCTGAAATGCACGGGCTGCGGAATTGTACGCGCATCGGTGAGCCGCACCTGCGGACCGTCTTCGATGCCGCCATCTCCGTGCTCAGGCACGGGGCCACGATTCTCCGGCACCAGCACCGCGGCGACGAAGCGGCCGTCGGCCGTGAACTCGATGCCGGTGACCAGCGTGGCCAGCAGCGGGCGCCGCGAGAGCTGCACCGACTTGCCGCTGGCAACATCCGCCAGATACACGTACGAGCCGGTGGGAAGGTTGGCGATGTACGCCACCTGTGTGCCGCGAGGCGACCACACCGGCGACGAGATCGAGGCCCCGGTCGGCACACTGATGGCACGCGTGGTGCCCGTGGCCGGGTCCACCAGCGTGAGTCCGTTGCGATTGCTGGTGGTGAGCGACCGCGCGCGGTTGGCGCGCGTGTCGACCTGCACGCCGCCGAGCCAGATGTGCGGGGCGCCGTACGCCTTGATGTCGCCGCGGTCGTTGCCGGTGGCGCGCAGGAACCAGCGCCGGTCGGGACTCGGGTTGGTGAACGCGATGTCCACGCGCGGCGTCGTGATCATCCGCACGAGATTCTCGGGCGGCTTCACAAAGGATTCCGTGCGCAGGATTTGTTGCGCGTCCCAGGGGGCGGTGGCGTTCTGGGCGGTCGTGACGGCGGGGGTCGCGACGACAAGCGCCGTGGCGACGAGGGTGTGTACGACGTGGCCCGCGCGCAGGCGGGACGCGTCGCGTCGGGGGGACATCACAAACATGCTCGGCTCCGGAGGTGGAAGAGACTCACGGAAGTTTACGCACCGGCACGGTCGCGCGTTCACGAATTCGCCCGTAACGTGGAGGCATGAGAAACCCGATCCCCCGTCGTGCCTTTTTCGCTGCCCTCGGCGCCGGTGCTGTGGGTGCCGGCACCCTCCTGTCGTCCCGCGCCGCGTGGGCCGGCGTACCCCCGGCGCCGGCCGACCGCCTCGAGCGGATCGGTCTCGAACTCTATGCCGTGCGGAAGGCCATGAAGGCCAACCCGGAGCAGACGCTGGCCGCGATCCGCGCCATGGGATACACCGACGTGGAGCTCCTCTGGAGTTTCAAGAATTTTGACCGCACCCCGCAGCAGGTGCGCGCCACGCTCAAGGCCGAGGGGCTGACCGCGACCTCGGCGCACATGGGGCCCGAGCTGCTCCTGAGCGACTGGTCGGAGCATCTGCGCACCGCGAAGCTGCTGGGCCATCAATACCTCGTGGTCCCCGGGCTGCCCAGTGAGGCGAAGCGCTCCATTGACGCGTGGAAGATCTGGGCCGACCGCTTCAACGTGGCGGGAGAGGAAGCGCGGCGCGCCGGTATTTGGCTCGCGTTCCACAACGAGCCCGATCATCAGCGCGCGATCCAGGGGGAGTTCCCGCTGGAGGTGTTTCTGGCGCGCACGGAGCCCAAGTTCGTCCGCTTTCAGCTCGACGTGGGGAACATGCTGATGGGTGGCGGCGATCCGCTGGCGTTTTTGCGCCGGTATCCGGACCGCTGCGGCACCTTTCATCTCAAGAATGTGATCGCCGACCGCACGCAGGATACGGAGCTGGGCGCCGGCATCTTCGATGTGCGCACGTTCCTCGCCGCCGTGCCCGACCTGGCGAAGAAACCGTGCTTCGTGGAGCAGGAAGGCACCGCCGACGAGTTGGCGAGCGCGAAGCAGAATTTCGAGTACGTGCGCGGCCTGCGCTTTTAACCCGGACCGATGGAGAGCGGCATATGAAGAAGCAACCGATAACCGTATGGCGCCTGACGGTGGCGCTGGGCGCCCTGCTGGCGGCCGCCACGCCGCGCACAGGGACGGCGCAAGGCTACTCCGCCACGGTGTGCGCCAAGGGACAAGGGGGCATCACCCTGTCCGTGCAGGGGTCGCTGATCGTGCTCAAAGGCGGTATCTGCCCCGGTGACAACGTGAAGTTCGATGCGTTTCTGGCCACGGTGGATTCGTCGATCCGCACGATCAAGCTGACCAGTGGCGGCGGGAACGGGCAGGCGGCGCAGGCCATGGGCCGGATCATTCGTGAGCGTGGCTACCACACCTACGTGGACGGGGCAAAGGACCGCTGCGCGAGTGCCTGCACGCACATCTTCGCGGCGGGCGTCACGCGGCATTATGCGGGGGCCACGACCATTACCACCGGTGTCGATGCCGCCCGCGGGCTGGGCTATCACTATCCGAACTCGCGGCACACCGACGAGACCGACGCGGACAAGGACAAGGGATTCAACGCGATGACGGTGCCGTACCTGTCACGTATGCTGTCGCCGGCGGGCGCGCAGGCGGTGGTCGCGCTGATGTCGGGAAACCGCACCACCAAAGTGACGTGGTTGAACGGTGATGAAGCGCTCCGCGCGGGGATTGCCACCACGCTCGATGCGCCGAAGTAGCCCGTGCTCTTTTCCTCTTTTTCGCCGGAGTCTGTGATGCGTCGGTGTTCGCTCGCGCTGTATGCGGCGGTCGTGTTGTCCGTGCCCTCGATGGTCCTCCCGCGTGTGCTGCCCGCTCAGGCTGCGATCGCGGTGACGCACGGCCCCATGCTGGGACGGCTCACGGCGTCGCAGGTCGCCGTGTGGGTGCGCACGTCGGCGCCCGGCACGTTCCGCGTGCGCTACGGGACGTCACCGACGGCGCTGGGCACCCTGTCGGCCGCCGGCACGACGGTGCTGGCCAACGACAACACGGGCTCGGTGCTGATCCCCGGCCTGACGCCCAACACCACGTACTACTACCAAGTGGTGCCGTTGGGATCTGAAACGATGGCCGTGCGGCCCGATGGGTCGTTTCTGACACTCCCCGACGCCGAGTCGGTGCGTAACGCCGAGCACAATCCGAACGGGCTGTTCAACTTCCGGTTCGAGTTCGGCACGGGGAACAACCAGAACCCGGGCGGGACGGGGCCGTGGCCGCCGGCGTTCAAGACGATGCTCGACAAGCTGCAGGGTAAGGTGCATTTCGCCATTCAGAACGGCGACTTCATCTACGAAGAGAAGCGTGATCTGCCCGAGGCTGACTGGCGCGCGCAGGTGGGGCTGACCGGTACGGCGAAATCACCGCGCGTGGTGGCGCTGGCGCCCAGCATCGTGGGCGTGTGGGAGAACTACAAGCTGTACATGAAGCGGGGCGAAGCGCTGGCCGCGTGGCATCGCAACATGCCCGGCTTCTTCACCTTCGACGATCACGAGATCATCGACAACATCGAAGGCACGAGCACGGTGGGGCGTCGGGATCGCAAGGCGGTGTTCCGCGACATCGGCTCGCAGGCGTGGTACGACTATCTCGGGTGGGCCAATCCGGTGGCCCCCGGTGACATCCGCATCGGCATGGCGCAGCTCAAGGCCGGTAGCGACATCCTCACCGACGCGGAGGCGGATTTTGTGGGGAAGCCGGTGGACCTGAACGAAGCCGGCGCGTTGCACGTGCACTGGGGTGGGAGCACCGCGGGGCTGCCGGAGAAGGAGGTGCTCAATCAGGCCGACAAGGCGGGTGAGCCGAACGCGGGTGTGTACGAGATCGTGGAGCGCATCGATGCGCGCCGCTTGCGCATCCGGCCGGCGGCCACACGCACGGGCACCGCGGCGTATTCGCTGGGGCGCCGCTCGTACTATGAGCAGCGCGTGGGCAACGCCCACTTCTTCTACCTCGATACGCGCAGCTACCGCAGTGTGGGAGACGTGGCCAATGCCGCCCGTCCCGACCTGACCATGCTGGGGGCGCGACAGAAGGCATGGCTGAAGGAGGCCATGCGGAAAAGCGACGCCGACATGTTCTTCGTGGTGTCGCAGGTGACGCTCATGATTCCGCATGTGGGTGGGACGCCCACGGGCGCGGGGGCCGCCGGCCCCGCCAAGATGGTGGTCGAGCACGACGAGGCCTGGCCGGTGTTCCAGGCGGAGCGCGAGGAACTCATCACGTTCTGGGATTCGCTGGGCAAGTCGGTGATGGTACTCACCGGCGACCTGCACAACAGCTTCTCTGTGAAGGTCACCGACCGCGTGTGGGAGTTCGCCTCGGGGCCGCACAATTCGCGCAACCACCGCGCCGACGCCGAAGGCGATCCGCCGCCGAACGGGAGCTTTACGTGGGGCGGCCGCACGGCGGACATCCGCTGGTCGAGCTACTTCCTGCCGGATGTGCCGGCACCGCTGGTGCGGCAGCCGATCTACACGACGGTGCAGATCAACAACGTGTTCAACAACCCCAAGGAGCCGGGGAAGAACCGCTGGGTGACCTACCCGCACCCGCAGGTGATTTTTCAGTTCTTCGACGCCCTCACCGGTGATCTGCTCTACGCCGAAACGATCCGCGTGAAGTAGGACGGCGCGCCGGGGCCGCGCACCGTCCGGTGCGCGGCTACCAGTCGGTGGGCGTGTAGTCCTTAAGGAACTTGCCCCACACATGCTCGCCGGTATTGATGCCGTCGATGATCGGATCGACGATGCGGGCGGCGCCGTCTACGATATCGAGCGGCGGATGGAAGCGGTGCTCCGCCACCTTCTTTTCCGCGATGTGGACGGGGTCTTCGTCTGTTACCCAGCCGGTATCCACGGCGTTCATGTGGATGCCATCGGACTCGTAGTCGGCGGCCGAGGTGCGCGTCATCATGTTGAGCGCGGCCTTGGCCATGTTCGTGTGCGGGTGACGCGTGGTTTTGAACTTGCGATAGAACTGGCCTTCCACCGCCGACACGTTCACGATGTGCTTGTCGCGATCCGGCGTGCGGAGCATGAGCGGCTTGAGCCGCGCGTTGAGCAGGAACGGCGCGATCGCGTTCACCAGCTGCACTTCCAGCAGTTCCACGCTCGGCACTTCATGCATCAGCAACCGCCAGGAATTACGGTCCCGCAGATCCACCTGCTGCATGTCCTGATCGAGCTTCCCTTCGGGGAAGAGGTGGCCGCGATCGGTGTGCTCTTCCGGCAACAGCGCCACCTGCGACAGTTCGGCGGCGTGCGTGATGCCCGCGACCTCGGCCAACGCCCGCGGCAGGGTCTTCGGCGTGAGCATCTCGCCGTCTTCGGCGTCGGTGGAGCCCGGGAGCATGTGATAGCCCCGCACCCCTTCGTACGCGCCCAGCAGCTTGCGCACCTGGTCGGGCATGCTGCTGAGGGCGGCCGTCTCGCCGTCCATCATGTGCTTGTAGAAGTCGGGCGGACGCCGCACCGTCTGACAGGCATTGTTCACGATGAAGTCGAGCCGGTCGTGCGTTTCCATCAGGTGATGACAGAACGCTTCCACGCTCGGTGTGTGGCGCAGGTCGAGTCCGAAGATCTCGAGGCGGTGCGACCACTGCTCAAAATCAGGTTCGGCGGCGTAGCGCGCGGCGGAGTCACGCGGGAAGCGCGTGGTCACGATAAGGCGCGCGCCCGACCGCAGCAGCTTGATGCCGGCCTGATAGCCGATCTTCACGCGGCCGCCGGTGAGCAGGGCGGTGCGTCCCGAGAGGTCGGCCAGTTCGCCGCGCTTCCGGTAGTTGAATTCGGCGCAGGTGGGGCAGAGCTGATCGTAGAAGTGGTGCAGCACGGTGAAGTTGCGCTTGCACACGTAGCAGTGCTGCTCTTCCAGCGCTTCGCGGAAATCGGGTTCGACGTCCACCGTGACCTGCTCGTCGGAGGCCGGCGGCAGATAGTTGGGCGTCGTGAACACCGTTTGGCGGCGCAGCCGGCGGATGCCGGTTTCCTGCAGCTGGGATTCGGCCTCCTGCACGCGCATGGTCCGCTCCACGCGCTTCTTCCGCTTGGTCGCCTTGACCATCTGACGGCGCAGAATGGCATCCGGGCGCGACACTTCGCCGGCGGCCTTGAGCAGACGGTTGCGGTCGTCGTCGGTGAGATCGAGCAGTTCGGCGCGGTTGACGGCGAACTGTTCGAGCAGCTCAGTCGCCGCGCGCACGCGCTCAGCCAGACGGATGCTGGCTTCCATGGAGTCAGGACGTTGGGACATAACCTTTTAAGCTAATCGGTCCCGGCCGTGGACCTACCCCGGCCGCCCCCGCGAGCCCGGGGGCGGCGTGCGCGCGGCATCCCGGTGGCCCATATTGCGGTCATGAGCGTCGTCCATGATCTGCTGTCATTGCTCGAGCTCGAGAAGCTCGAGGTCAATATTTATCGCGGCCAGAACCGTGATCTCGGGACCGGCCGGGTGTTTGGCGGTCAGGTGTTCGCGCAGGCGCTGGTCGCGGCGCGACGCACCGTCGACGACGCGCGGGAGGCGCACTCGGTGCACGGGTACTTTCTGCGCGCCGGCGATCTCAAGGCGCCGATCGTGTTCTTCGTGGACCGCCCGCGCGATGGCGGCAGCTTCACCAGCCGTCGGGTGACCGCTATTCAGCACGGCGAAGCGATCTTTCATCTCTCGGCCTCGTTTCACGTGCAGGTCGACGGCATGGAGCATCAGAGCCGGATGCCCGACGTGCCGCCGCCGGAAGATCTGATGCCGGAGCTCGATCAGATCCGCGAGCGGGCCGAAGTGCTGCCGCCGGAACTGCGCACCGTGCTCACGCAGGACCGGCCGATCGATTTCCGCTCGTTCACCTCCCACGTCCCTGGCACCGACGAGTCGCGCGGCGCGTCACGGTTCGTGTGGTTCCGGGTGGTGGAAACGCTCCCCGACGACCCGATCATGCACCAGGCGATCGTGGCGTATGCCTCGGACTACGGCTTGCTGCCCACGGCACTGCTGCCGCATCAGGTGTCGTACCGCGATCCGCGGCTGCAGCTGGCGTCGCTCGATCACACGCTGTGGATGCACCGGCCCTTCCGCGCCGACGAGTGGCTGCTCTACAGCATGGAGAGCACCGCCGCGGCCGGCGCTCGCGCCTTCGTGCGCGGCGAAATCTTTTCGCAGGACGGCACGCTGGTGGCGTCGGTGGCGCAGGAAGGGTTGATCAGGCTTCGCGACGGCTGATCGGTGCGATCGCCGGCGCCGGTGTTACCGACGCCGCACGAAGGCCACAATGCGGTCGCGGAGCGCCGCCGTTTGGCTCGGGGCCACAATGCGCCCGGCGATCACGTGGCCGTCTTCGCCGGCCGTCGGGATAACCGTCACGCGCTCGGTCGTTACGCGCCCCTCGTCGTCCACGGCATCGAGCCACGTGACCGTGCGCGCCGCGTCCACCACCTGATCCCCCTCGTGGTAGAACGCCAGTGTGGGCACGTCGTAGCCGGTGAGCGCCGCGTCGCGGACGTGCTCGACCAGCGCCTGCATCGGGAAGAGCGCGGTGGACGGGTACCGCATGGTCCAGAAGCGCTTCTGCTCTTCGTTTTTCGCGACCCATTCCCGCTGTGGAATGAATCGTGGCAGGATGACCTGTGCCCACGGCAGCGTGAGCAGGCCGGCGGCGGGATCCTTGGGGCCGAAGTTGGGCGAGACCAGCACGAGCGCCTGCAGTGGGGTGCGTACCGGTTTGGGCAAGCCGGCCAGCCAGACGCCGAGTGTGCCGCCGGTGCTGGTCCCGATCACCAGGACCGAATCGCCAAGTCGCGACGCCACGTCGAGCGAGAAGGCGGCGTCGCTCATCCAGTCGCGTGCCTGCACGTTGGCGAGCGAGTCACCGGGGAGGCCGTGACCGTGAAGACGCGTTTCGTACAGGTTGGCGCCGAGCGCGCGCGCGACGTCTTCACTGAGCGGTGACGTTTCCTGACGGGTCGCGGAGAAGCCGTGGATATACACCACACTCCACGCCGTCTTCGCGGGATTCGCGCTGTCAGCGAAGACGACGCGTTTCGCTACATCGGGGTCCGTCACGCCCGCCGCACGCTCCTGGGCCGTGAACCACGCCGGAAACGCGGCGAGGCTGTCGGGCAGCCCCGACGCAACCACGTGCATCGTGGCCGGATACGTGCTCGGCTCATCCCAATCCACGCTCGGCTGCGGTCCGGCCCGATAGACAGACCATAGAACAAAGAGCAGCAGGAAGACACGCACCGACCGTTGACCGCGGCGCGTGCCGCCTGCCGCCGTCATACGGCGTCCGAGGAACTGGAGAAGTTGAAGTCGCGCACCTTGATGGGGGGCATCGCGACGCCGGGGCCACCTTCACCGCCGGCGGTGCGCACGGCCGTGCCGACGCCTTCGAGGTTGTTCAACATGAACAGCGGCGAATCGTTGAAACGGAAGTTCTTGATGGAACGCGCGATCTTGCCATTCTCGATCAGGAAGGTGCCGTCTCGCGTGAGCCCGGTGTACATGAGCGTGCGCGCGTCGAGCGGACGCAGATACCACAACCGTGTGACGAGCACGCCGCGTGTGGTGCTGGCGATCATCGAGTCGATCGTGTCTTTGCCACTCGCCATGCGCAGTGACTGCGCGCCGCCGGTGGCCGACTTGCCTTGCTTGTTGGCCCAGAAACGGTTGTACGCGAGCTGATTGAGCACGCCGTTCTGCACCCACGTCTGCTTCCCCGTGGGCATCCCTTCGCCATCGAACGGTGAACCGAGGATGAGCGGATCGGCAGGATCGGTGAGCAGCGTGACGCGTTCGTCGACGATCTTCTCACCGAGGCGCGTGCCACCGCCGGCCTTCGAGAACGCCGAGCGTCCTTCGTCGGCGGAACGGGCTTGGAAAGCGCCGCCCATGAGGCTCACGAGATTGGCCGTCGCTTCTGGCTCGAAGATCACGGTATAGCGACCGGGCTCGATGCCCACCGGATTGCGCGAGCGACGCGCCTTGTCGATGGCGCGGTCGGCCACCGACTGGAAGTCGATGCTGCTCCAGTCGTTGCTCTCGCTCCCCACCCACCCCGAGCCCGTGCCGTCGGTGGTGCGCGCGGTGAGCGTGTAGTTGGCACTCGTGCCGCGGTGATACGCGAACAGCCCCGCGCTGTTGCCGATCGCGCTGGCGTTGGCGTTACAGATGATGAAGCCGGCCACCGTAAGATCCTTGGCGGCGCGCGCCGGCGCGAGCGCCGTCATGGCGGCCGTGGCGCGATCTTCGGCCGAGAGATCGGCGGTGCGATCGAACCACGCATTCACCGGCGCGTACGTCTGCGGTGGCAGCTCGCCGAGATACTCGGGGTCTTCCGGTGCCAAGCGCGCCAGCGCCTCCGACTGTTCAACCGCACGACGGAGTCCGTCGTCGCTGCGATCGTTGGTGACCACGCTGGCTTTGCGTTTGCCGAACACGCTTTGAATGCGGATCGTGCTGTTCGTGGTCACACCCGACGTGGACATCTGATTGTCGGCGAAGCGGAGATTCGTTTCGCGCGAGCTGTTCACCGACACGCGCACGGCGTCGGCTTTGGACAGCTTCACCGCGCGTTCAACGATGGCCTGCGCCTGCTCCCGCGAGAGCACGCCGATGGCGGCCATGGCCTTGGTGTCGCGCATGGACTCGCTCATACGGTGCGTCCCGTGTTGATGATGTTCGCGTTCTTGAAGCGCGTGGGCGGGCAGCCGTGGCTCACGGCGTTGGCCTGTCCGGGCTGGCCCTTCCCGTCGTTGAACGTGCCGCCAAGCTCATAGCTGCTTTTGCCGCCGAGCATGTCGAGGGTGTTCCAGAAGTCCGGCGTGCGCATCTGGTAGGCGGCGTCCTTGACCTGGCCCACGATCTTGCCCTTGCGCACTTCGTAGCAGAGCTGCGCGCCGAACTGCGCGTTGTAGCGCTGCTGGTCGATGGAGTACGAGGCGCGGCCGATCATCGCGATGCCCTTATCGGTGGCGGCGATGAGATCATCCCAGCTCAGATCCTTCTCACCCGGCTGCAGCGACACATTCGGCATGCGCTGGAACTGCACGTCGGCCCAGCTCTGCGCGTACGAACAGCCGTGCGAGCGCACCGGCTTGCCGTTCTTGGCGTACCACGACGCCAGCCACGGCGCCTGCTCGCGCGTGGTCTGGTAGTCGTTGAGGATACCGTCCTTCACAATGTGGAAGGTGTCGGGCTGCACACCATCGTCGTCGTAGCCGATGGTGGCGAGCGCGCCGACTTCGTCGCGGTTGCCCACGAGGTTCATCATCGGCGGGCCAAGCTTGAGCGAGCCGAGCACCTTCTCCGGCGGCGCCATGAAGCTGGTGCCGGCGTAGTTGGCCTCGTATCCCATGGCGCGATCGAGCTCGGTGGGGTGCGCCAAGGCCTCGTGAATCGTGAGGAACAGCTGCGACGGGTGCAGAATGAGATCGTAGCGGCCCGGCTCCACCGGCTTGGCAGTGAGTTTTTCCGCCGCTTCCTCACCCCACTTGGTGGCGTTCTTCACGATGTCGGCTTCGAGCACGTACTCCCAGCCGCGGCCGGCGGGCTGCACCACTTCGGGGCCGCGCACGGCAGTGCCGGAGCGGTCAGGTGCCACGGCGGTGCAGCTCATGGTCACCCAGCTGCGCACGTAGTCCTGCGTGATCACCGAGCCGTCGGTGTTCGCGTAGTTGCGCTCTTCCTTCACGAACGACAGGCCGGAGTTCACGAAGCGCACGTTGGGCACTTTCAGCGCTTCGGCGTTGGCGCGCAGCAGCAGATCGGCCTTGGTTTCCACCGGCACAGTGAACGGGTCGATCTGATAGGCGCTGCGCCATGTGGCGTTCGGATGCGCCGGCGACGGCGCGAGTTCGACGCGACGGTCGCGCGCAATGCGATTCGCCTTGGCGATCGCGACGGCTTCCTGCGCGGCCGCGCCGACGCCTTCCTTGGTGAGTTCCTGCGTGGCGCAGAACCCCCAGCAGCCGTCGACCAAGACGCGTACACCGCAGCCCATGGTGTCGGTGTCGACGACGTCGGTGACTTGGCGTTCGCGCGTCTGGATGCTGTTGTTGCGATTGCGCGAGATGCGCACGTCGGCCCATGAGGCGCCGTAGCGCTTGGCGGCGTCGAGCGCCTCCATCATGAGCTCGCGGGTGGCCGCGTCGGTGTACAGCGCGGGGAGCGGCTTGAACCCGGGCAGGGCACGCAGCGCGCTGGGACCGATCGCCAGCGCGCCGAGTGCGGCACCGCCGGTGACGAGAAAATCGCGACGAGTAGTCATGGCTGGAATGTATCGCCGCCGACGGATTCGGTCACGCGTGTGGGTGCGCGCCTGTGGGCGCCCCTGGTCAGGGAGGGGCTGGGTGCGTATTCCGCGTCTGGCGGTGTGGTTGAAAGCTCCGTAACAGCCAGAACACCGATGCCACCGATTGCACCGAACAAACACGGATAAGCCAACAGCGCTGTTGGCTTATCCGTGGCCGTTTCGGTGTGATCCGCGAGCTCCGTGTTCCGGCAGTTGCCGTTGCTGGTGTAGCCCCCTACGCCATCGCCTTGGTCATCGGGATCAGCGGCAGTGTCGTCCCGTCGGGCATGGGGTAGTCCACGCCGGCTTCGGGTACGAAACCCAGCGCCCGGTATAACGGCTCGCCCGGCAACGTCGACATGAGCGACAACCTCGAAAAGCCCGCGCGTTGGGCGGCAGCGCTGCAGATGCCGAGGAGGCGCGTGGCGTGACCACGGCGGGCGTGGTCAGGGTGCACGTAAAAGGCACGGATCCGGGCCGGCGACGTGGCGGGATCGAGCCGTCCGTCGGCGCGGTGGTCGCATTGATCGCCGCCGAACAGGGTTTCGCGATCGCTCCAGCCGCCGGCGGCCACGATGACGCCGTGCTGCTCCAGTACGAAGTAGCTGCCGTCGTCGATGAGACTGGAGTCCACGCCGAACACGTAGGCCAGCGACGACGCGATCTGTGCCTCGGTGTAGTACCCGGCGCCGAGGCGGCGCACGGAGGCGTCGATCAGAGCCGTGAGTGCCGGCACGTCCGCGTGCTGCGCGACGCGCGGCGCCGCGTCAGGGCGCACCAATCGCCCGGGCCAGCATGGCGGGGTCGATGTTCCCACCGGTCACGACCACGAGGGTGGTGCGTCCCGCGGTGGCGACCCGACCCGCGAGCAGTGCGGCCAGCGCGGCGGCCCCGCCCGGTTCGACCACCAGCTTGAGTTCACGCACTGCGAAGGCGATCGCCGCGAGCACCTCGTCGTCGGTGACGGTGAGCCCGGCACCCACGCGTGGCTGGTTGATGGAAAAGGTGAACTCGCCGGGAATCTCGGTGACGATCGCATCGCAGATGGAGCGCTTGCCGGGCTCGTTCCCCACGCGGTGCCCCAGCGCGAGCGAGCGCGTGGTGTCGTCGAAGTCAGCCGGCTCGCACGGGTGCACCACCGTGGTCGGCGACACGCCCTCCGCGGCCAGCGCGCACCCTGCCGTGAGTCCACCGCCCCCGCAGCACACCAGCAGGGTGTCGGGCGTGTACCCCATCTCGGCGGCTTGGCGGAGCGCTTCGAGCCCCAGCGTGCCCTGGCCGGCCACGATGTGCGGATCCTCGAACGGCGGCACGATCGTGAGCCCACGTTCCTGTGCGATCGCGCCGCCGATGGCCACGCGGTCTTCGGTGTAGCGGTCGTACAGCACGACCTCACCGCCGAACGCACGCGTGCGTTCGATCTTGAGCGCCGGCGCGTCCTTCGGCATGATGATCACCGAGCGCATGCCCAGTAGCGACGCGCTGTACGCCACCGCCTGCGCGTGATTCCCCGACGAATACGCGACCACGCCGCGCGAGCGCTCGTCGTCGGTGAGCTGCAGCAGCCGGTTGAGGGCGCCGCGCAGCTTGAACGAACCGGTGTGCTGGAGCACCTCGGCCTTGAGCAGCACCCGGCCGCCGGCGCGTGCATCGAGCGCCGGTGAGGTGAGCAGCGGGGTGACGGCGGCGTGCGGCGCGATGCGCGCCGCAGCGGCACGGATATCGTCGAGCGTGGGAACGCGGGGGAGGGTCGAGGTCATCCCGTATTATCGACCCGCGCGCGGTGGACGGCCAGCGGCGCGTCGCGGCCACGCGCGCGGCCGATGCCGCTTAGCGCGCCGGGGTGGTGCCGACGGTACTCTTGGCCGCGCGCTTGGCGCGCTCGCCGCCACAGGTGATCGCGCGCTCGAAGCGCGTGCGCGGGCGCAAGATGTAGCCGTCGGCCAGCGCGCTGTCCTGGGCCGTGCGCGCGGCGGCGTACTGGGCCGGGCAGGGCGCCCACAAGGCATCGTTCATGGCCGTGGCCACCGGTGTGGGGATGCCGGTGAACACCCAGAGCATGGTGATGAAGATGACCGCCACGGCGACGATGGCGCCGAGGCGC
>JARIEV010000090.1 GCA_031127225.1 Gemmatimonadota bacterium
ATCGAACTGGACGAAGATCCGTTGACCGCGCACATAGTTCAGTCCCGGCGGCGCCGTTGGCCCTTTGGCGGAGGGTATCTGGAACAGGGAACTGGCGTTGCCGTAGGCGCGGATTTCCTTGATCCGCGACTGCCGCGCCGAGTCGCCGGTTGCCGCGGCGCTGTCGAAATACGCGAACAGGCTGTCACCGCGCAGCATGTCACGATCGGTGGATTTGATCTTCGTGGTGTCGGCAAGCCCCAGCGCCACGGCAGCGCCGATCGCGCGGACCTCACGCGGGCGCTGGTCCCTGATCACGATCCGCATGGAATCCGCCTCGACGTTCTGCTGGGGCGTCCGAGCTTTCGCGCGACCCTTCCCGAATGCATAGGCCTCATCGATGCGCTGCTCCTTCAGGCGCAGGTCGATGCGTTCGGCGTTGATGACCAACTCCTTATTCGTCGCCGTGGCACTGTGCGAAGCGAGGACCCGGTCGAGCTGCTTGTTCGCGGAGAACAGGTCGATGGTATCGCCGTTGAGCGTAAAGGCCTGCGCGGTGTCCGTGCTGCGGATGCGCGCGGTCCTGACGAGTCGCGCCTGCTGCGTGATCTTGTTGAACGCGGAGGAGTCCGAGCGGCCGACGATGGCTTCCCGCCGGATGATGACGTCCCCCCATCCCAAAATGAGCGTGTCGCCGATGTCCTCGAAACGGTCGGCCGTGAGGATCACCGGCGGTCGGGGCGTGCCGGCGCTGTCCTTTTCGATGATCTCTGCGGTCGGGCGATTGGGTGCCACGAGCCGCGGGGTAGGACGACCGGCCATCACGCGATAGTACTCGATGTTCGAGCCGCGGAAGGTGCTGCCCGTGGCGGACTGCGTGGCGACCACGCCACCGTCCGCGAAGAGGCGTCCCTCGCGCGTGAAATACGTGGCATGCGCCGCCGTAAACCGAATCTTGCCCGGCTCTTCGTAGACGACGTTCCCGTACATGTTGACGATGCCTGCCGCCTCGAACTGCTCGGCGCTGTCGGCGCTGATGCGGTTGTTCTCCCCTTGGCACCGGCCGATGAATCCGCCGCCGATAAAGGTGTTCGCCGTGCTGTCCGACATCCGCGAGTACAGCATCCGCGTTTCCGGCGGGCTGTCGGCAAAATCGAGAATACAATTGCGGCTGGTGGGGGCGTCGGCGGACTTCTTCGTGGCCTTCTTCGAACCGGCGCGGGCCAGACTGTCGCGTGCCGCTGCGCTGTCCTTCGCGACGGGCTTCACCCGCGTCGCGGAATCCGCGCGCAGCGAAGCGCGCACGGAATCGCGACGAAGCGAGTCTGTCCGCAGCGAATCTGTCCGCAGCGATTCCGCGCGCGCGCGGTTCGGCTGGACCGCGTCAGCCGCCGGCGCGACGGTCGATGGACTTGCGGGTGCGCGGCGCGCGCCACGGCAGCCGGCGACGAGACTCAGGACCGTCACGGCGACGAGCAGGGTGAGCGCACGTTGGCGCGTACCGAAAGTGAGCACGCGCTATTTGGTGGGAATCTTGACGGGCGCCATCGCCTTACACGCCCGAAGACACTTGAAATTGGTCAGCCGGGGATCGGATTCGAAGCCGAGTCCCGTGAACTGGCGCGTCGGTTCATTCAGGACGAACGCGCTGTCCGTGAAGACCTGATTGCGCACCTGATCGTACACCAGCGACTGCGACGTGAGTCGTTTCCCGTCTTCCCGTACGATCACGACGTCCCCTCGCGCATCGAGCCGCGACAGGCGCGAGTTGTAGGTGCCGGCCTTCGAGGTGAGCACGCCGTCCTTGAGCCCCTGCGACGTAAAAAACGTGACATTGACGCGGCGCAGCTCCATGCGGGTGCCGTCGTCGTAGTTGAGGACGGTGTCGGCTAGCAGCAGCCCCTTCGCCACCCCCTGATCCGTGAGCACGATCCGCCCACCGAAGATGATCTGGTCGGCCGAGTCCGGGATACTGGTTCGCGCGACTTTGGCCTTGACTCGCGTCTTCCCCGTGGACGGGGGGCATGCGGCGGCCGACAGCAGCAGCGCACCGGCTGCGACAAGCAGTGCCCGAGGCAACGTCACGCGGCCCCCGCGCGCAGCAGATCGTGCAAGTGCACGATCCCCACGAGCCGGTCTTCGTGGTCGAGTACCGGCATTGCCATGATGCCGAAGGTCTCCATGCGATGTACCACAGCACTCCCGAGTTCGTGATCATGCGACACGCGCGGCGTCGTGGTCATCACCGACGCGACCGGTACGGACAGGACGTCTGCATGACGCTCAAGCAGGCGCGTCAAATCGCCCGCCGTCACGACCCCCAACACGCCACCGTGTTCCACGACGACCGCAATTCCGCGACGTTCAGCCAGCAGCACGATCGCCTCGCGCATCGTGGCGTGACGATCGAGGACCGGAAGATCGGCGGACACCATGACGTCGCTCACGCGCGTGAGTAACCGACGTCCAAGTGCGCCACCGGGATGGAACTTCGCGAAATCCTCGGGACGGAACCCCTTTTCTTCCATTAGAGCCACCGCAAGCGCATCGCCGAGGGCGA
Organism: Gemmatimonadota bacterium; assembly: GCA_031127225.1. GTDB lineage: Bacteria > Gemmatimonadota > Gemmatimonadetes > Gemmatimonadales > Gemmatimonadaceae > Gemmatimonas. Next base: position 2,540 of record JARIEV010000090.1, read on the forward strand.
GGGTCACGGTGGTACTCGTGGTGGGGGCGAGGTCATGCGGGCATGCCTCTTCGCGTACGCCCAAGTCGAGAGTGACGTCAGCGTGCCGCGCCAGGCGAGACTCGCGTTCGGCGGTCATGGCAATCATCCCCACCCCCAAGCGCGCGAGGGCCTCGATGAGGCCGAGCAACTCCTGACTTTCGCCACTCTTGGAGATCAGAATGGCGACATCGTGGGGACCGACAATTCCCAGATCCCCGTGAACGCCCTCAACGGGATGCAGGAACATCGCCGGTGTCCCGGTCGACGTGAACGTCGCGGCCATCTTCCGGCCGACCAGCCCCGACTTGCCGACGCCGGCCACGATGACGCGCCCGGCACAGGCGGCGAGCAGCTGCACGGCACGCACGAAGTCGTCACCCAGCGCCTGCTCCACGGTGGTGAGCGCATCGGCCTCGAGTTGCAGCACCCGGCGACCGCGTTCGAGAATCAACTCAGCACTCATGCGGACGCGCCCTCACGCGCAGCCTCGTGTTCATCCGGTGCAGCGCTCCGGCTGGCAACATACCGTTCGACGGCATCGATCCACTCACCGCGCGCGTCGAGTAGCGCCTCGGCGAATTCCCGCACGGCGCCACCGCCACCACGGGCCTGAAGCTGCAGCCGTGCCACGCGTCGAACTTCGGCGACCGCATTGCCGACCGCAACCGGCAGACCGACCTCCCGTAGCACGGCCAGATCCGGCAGATCGTCACCAACGAACGCCACTTCCTCAAGAGAGCAGTCGAATTGGGCGGCGAGAGTCCGCAGCGCCGCCAGCTTCCGCGCGTGCGGATCCTGAACAACGGCATCGACACGCAACTCCGCCGCGCGTTGCGCCACGCTGTCGGATACCCGCCCGGTGATGATCACCACCTTGAGTCCACAGTCGCGCAGGAGCTGAATACCGAGTCCGTCCTGAATGTCGTAGCGCTTCAGTTCAAACGGCACCGCACCAGCCGATGACTGTGCACAGCCGAGGTAAACACCGCCGTCGGTCAGGACTCCATCCACGTCGAGGCCGACCACGCGGATCCGGCGCGCCAAGGCCGGATCGAGACGCGGCGGATGCACGCGGAGTTCAGGCAGGGTATCGACGGGCGCACTCGGTGGAGGACTCACGGACGGACACGATCCCAGATGTCCGTCGCGCGCGCCATGAGATCCTTCATCGCGTCCAGCGGCATCATGTTCGGTCCGTCGCTGGGGGCCCGGTCCGGGTCCGGATGCGTCTCCAGAAAAAGCCCCTGTGCACCGGAGGCGATCGCGGCCAGAGTGAGCGACGGGATGAACTCCCGCGCACCGCCGCTGGTGCCGCCAGCCCCCTGCCCCGGGCGCTGCACGCTGTGCGTCGCATCAAAGATCACCGGCACGTCACATGCCTCACGCATCCGCGCGAAATTCCGCATGTCTACGACCAGATCGCCATATCCGAAAAAGGTGCCGCGTTCGGTGACGGCAAGCGCCCCCGCCTCCACCGCGGCAAGAGTCGCCCCCGCCTCAACCTTGCGGACCGCGCCACGCATTCCGTCGGGGTGCATCCACTGCCCCTTTTTCACGTTCACGGCTTTGCCCGTGGCACCGGCGGCGAGCAGGAGGTCGGTCTGGCGGCACAGAAACGCGGGGATCTGCAGCACATCGACAACCTGTGCGGCGATGGCGCACTGCGATGCCTCGTGCACGTCGGTGAGAATCGGCAATCCGGTGGCGGCCCGCACCCGCTCAAGCGCGGCGAGCCCCGCCTCGAGCCCGGGGCCGCGTACACCGTCCACGTTGGAGCGATTGGCTTTGTCGAAACTGGCCTTGAAAATGACGCCGCCCGGCACATGCTCCGCCAACCGCGCCAGTGTCTCACCGACGCGCAGGTTGAGCGTGTCGTCCTCGAGCTGGCACGGGCCGGCAATGAGAAACAGCCGGTCGGCAGGAAAGAGCGATGTCGTCACCGGCGCCGTCGCCTCGCTCACGGGTGCGCGTGCGTCAGAGCCGGCGGACCGGCATGCTGGTCATCCGTCGGCCTCGCCGCTTGCTGTGCATGATGGTAACGCGCCGCCGCCGCGACGAACCCCGCAAACAACGGGTGCGGACGCAGCGGGCGCGATTGGAGCTCCGGGTGGAACTGGCAGCCGATGAAGTACGGATGCGAGGGGAGTTCAATCATTTCCACCAGCGAGTCGTCCGGCGACAGGCCACTGAGCCGCATGCCGTGTTCGATCAAGGCATCGCGATATCGGTTCGAGACCTCGTATCGGTGACGATGCCGCTCGCTCACCTCCGGCTGGCCATAGACCTCGGCGGCCTTCGACCCGCGCTGCAAGCGGCACGGATACGCCCCGAGACGCATCGTGCCGCCCATGTCGGTGACGTCGCGCTGCGAGTCCATCAGCGACACGACCGGATCACTGCATTCGGGCGCGAACTCACTGGAATGGCTGTCACCGAGCCCCATCACGTGACGCGCGAACTCGATGATGGCCACCTGCATGCCAAGGCAGATGCCGAAGAACGGAATCGAGAGCTCGCGTGCCGCACGGATCGCTGCAACCATCCCGTCGACTCCGCGCACGCCGAATCCGCCTGGCACCAGCAACCCGTGATAGCCGGCGAGGATTTCGCGTGCCCGTTCCGGGGACGTGAACAGATCACTCGATGTCCACGCCAGATCAACGCCCACGTCGTTGGCGATCCCACCGTGAATCAATGCTTCCTGCACGCTCTTGTAGCTGTCGATGTAATCGGTGTACTTGCCGACGACGCAGATCTTGACGCGTTCATGCGGGTTCGTGATGTGCTGCACCATCGTGCGCCACCGGGACAGGTCCGGCGTGGGAGCGGTGAGGCGCAGTCGTTCCATCACGCGCTCCGCGAAGCCCTGCTGCTCGAAGGAGAGCGGGATCTCATAGATCGTGGGCACGTCGGGGCTCTCGATGACCGCGCCGAAATCGACGTTACAGAACAGCGCAATCTTGCGCTTGACGTCATCCTGTAACGGCTTCTCGCTGCGACAGATCAGGAAGTCGGGCTGGATGCCGATCTCCATCAGCTCGCGCACGGAATGCTGCGTGGGCTTGGTCTTGACCTCACCGGCGGCCGCAATGTACGGCACCAGTGTGAGATGCACGAACAGCGCATTTTCCTTACCCACTTCGCGGCGGAACTGACGGATCGCCTCAAGGAACGGCAGCGACTCGATGTCGCCCACCGTGCCGCCGACTTCAACCAGGACCACATCGTTGCCCGGCGCGATCCGCTTCACCGCCCCCTTGATCTCGTCGGTGATGTGCGGAATGACCTGTACCGTGGAGCCGAGGTACTCGCCGCGCCGTTCCTTGGTAATGACATTGGAGTAGATGCGGCCGGTCGTGATGTTGTTCGCCTGCGACAACGGCCGGTCGATGAAGCGCTCGTAGTGCCCCAGATCGAGATCGGTTTCGGCGCCGTCGTCCGTAACGAATACTTCGCCGTGCTGGAACGGCGACATCGTGCCGGGATCGACATTCAGGTACGGATCGAGCTTCATCATGGTCACGCGGAATCCGCGCTCGACCAGCAGTCGTCCGAGGGAGGCGGCCGCGATGCCCTTGCCGAGCGATGACACGACACCACCGGTCACGAAGATGTACTTCGGGGTGGTCGTCTGGTTCGTGTTCGGGTGTGTGGTGGACATCAGCAGATTCTCGCGCAGGTGAGACAGCAGCCCTGTCGGATCACGTACATCACGACAGCGCAGGTAACGTCAGGGTACTCCAGCGCGCGTTCGCGCGCATGAGATCATCTTCGGTGTCGATGCCACCCTCGGCGGCCGACACCATGGCCACGCCGATCACGAGACCGTGTGCCAACGGGCGCAGCTGCTCCAGTCGCTCGACGAGTTCCAACGGGTGCGGTGCCCATGCCACCCATGCGTGCAGCGCCTCGCGTGTGTACGCGTACACGCCGACGTGCTGGCGTGCCAACGACTGCTGAAGGGGCGCCTCGGGGAGGTCGCGCAGAAACGGAATGGGTGCCCGAGAAAAATAGAGGGCACGGCCGTCGTCGGTACAGACAACTTTTACGACATCCGACGTGTGCAGGGACTCGGCCGCGATCGGGACCGCCGCGGTGCCGATCGGCGCCCGCCCGCTCGCCACGACGGCCACCGCACCCGCCAGCGCCTCGCGGGACACGAAGGGCTCGTCGCCCTGCACGTTCAGGATGACCGCGTGCCCAGCAAACTCGGGGCGCGCGGCGACCTCGGCCACGCGGTCTGTGCCGCTCGGATGATCATCCCGGGTGAGCACCGCCGGGATGCCACGGTCGGCGCACGCCCGGAGGATGTCCGGGTGATCGGTGGCCACGACCGCGTGGTCGGCCACGCCCAGCGCGAGGACGCGCTGGTAGACGCGGACAATCAGCGGCTCGCCGCCAAGCAGGCGAAGAGGCTTCCGCGGCAGTCGGGTCGCGCCAAGGCGCGCCGGGATTACCGCGAGGACGGACATCGCCGGGTTGGTTGAGGCGTGGTTGCAGCAAAATTCACGCCAGTTAAGATACGATCTCCGGCGCTCGAAGGCAAACCGGACGCCCTCTTACTCTCCCGCGCCCCGCATGCCGACGATTTCGTGGTGGATCGCGTTCAACGCGATGGTGCTGGCCCTCCTGGCCATCGATCTCGGGGTGTTTAACCGGAAGGCGCATGCCGTCTCCGTGCGCGAAGCACTCGGCTGGAGCGCCGTGTGGCTTGCGCTGGCGGTGGGCTTCGGCCTGTGGATCGGGGCGTCGATGGGGCGGCAGGCCATGTTGGAGTTCTACGCCGGTTACGTGGTCGAGCAGGCGCTGTCGGTGGACAACCTGTTCGTGTTCATCCTGATTTTCGGCTATTTCCGCATCGCTCCCGAACTGCAGCATCGAGTCCTCTTTTGGGGAATCCTCGGGGCGCTGTTCATGCGCGGGGCCATGATCGGTGCGGGCGCGGTCCTGATCGCCCAGTTTCACTGGATCATCTACCTGTTCGGCGCCTTCCTCGTGTTCACCGGCGCCAAGATGGCCTTCGGCGGCGAGAGTGAGATCGAGCCTGAGGCCAACCCGGTGATTCGCCTGGTCCGTCGTGTCTTTCCCATCACGACGCACTTCCATGGACAGCGCTTTTTCGTGCGCGAGGCGGTCGGTGGGCGCACGGTCCGACTGGTAGCTACGCCGCTGTTTGTCGTGCTGGCTCTGGTGGAAACCACCGACGTCGTGTTCGCCGTCGATTCGATTCCGGCCATCTTCGGGGTCACGCAGAATCCCTTTCTGGTCTACACGTCGAACGTGTTCGCGATTCTGGGGCTGCGCTCCATGTACTTCGTGCTCGCCGGCTTTATCGGCACGTTCCACCTGCTCAAGTACGGTCTCGCGCTCGTCCTCGTCTTCGTCGGTGCAAAGATGCTCCTGTCGGAGATCTGGCCGATCGGCATCGGGACGTCGTTGGCGATCGTCGGTTCCCTCCTGCTGGGCAGCGTCCTCCTGTCGCTGGTCGTGACACCGGCGGTGGCCACCGCCGAGGTCCCAGTACCTGCGAGGAGCGCTGGCACCGAGGAGAACACTCCGCGCTAGTCCGCCCGCGCTAGTCCGCGATGCTGCGAGTCGCCCGTGACATGGCAAGAAAGTTCACCAGCAACTCCCGCCCGTGCTCCGTGAGAATCGACTCCGGATGAAATTGCACCCCCCACACAGGGTGGGTACGGTGCCGGAGGGCATGGATCTCCTCGGGGGCATCCGCCGCCACCGCGGTCACCTCCAGCTCCGACGGCAGTGAGGCCCGCTCCACGATGAGCGAGTGATATCGCATCACACCGAACGGGGACGGCACGCCCGCGAAGAGCCCGGTGCCATCGTGTAGGATCTGCGACAGCTTGCCATGCATGACGCGGCCAGCCCGGGTGACGACCCCCCCGTACGCCTCACCGATCGCCTGATGCCCGAGGCAGACCCCGAGCAGCGGAATCGTCGCGCCGTACCGGCGGATCACCTCGACGGAAATCCCGGCTTCGCGCGGCGAGCACGGTCCCGGTGACACCACGATCGCGTCCGGCGCCATGTCCCCGATCTCGTCTACGGTGAGGGCATCGTTGCGGTGTACTTCCAGTGTTTCGCCGAGTTCGCCGAAATACTGCACCAGGTTGTACGTGAACGAGTCGTAGTTATCGATGACGAGCAGCATGGGCGTCGCGGTCAGGGGCGCGGGTGAAACTGGCGGTGCACCGTTCGAAGATACTCGCGATCGACGTGCGTGTAGATCTGCGTCGTCGCGATATCGGCGTGCCCGAGCATTTCCTGCACCGCGCGCAAATCAGCCCCACCTTCCAGCAAGTGTGTCGCGAACGAGTGACGCAGCGTGTGCGGTGACACGTGCTCCGTGATTCCGGCCAGAGTGACGTATTTGCGGAGGATTTTCCATGCCCCCATCCGTGTGAGCGGCTTCCCCTGCCCGTTCAGGAACAGGATGCCTTTCCCGTGGCCGCGCTCGAGCACCGGGCGAAGTTCGCGGAGGTAAACCGCTACGGCACCGATGGCCGTGCGGCCGATCGGTACCAGACGCTCCTTGTTTCCCTTCCCCAGCACGCGGACGAGTCCCTCCTCCAGCAGCACATCCTTGAGCGAGACGCCGATCCATTCCGAGACGCGCAGGCCGGCGCCGTACGCCAGCTCAAGCATGGCGCGATCCCGGAAGGCAAGCCGCTCGTCGAGGCTGGGCGCCGCGAGCAGCTTGAGCACGTCGTCGATGCTGAGCACGATGGGCAGCGTGCGAAACCGGGCGGGCGTGTCGAGGCGCTCGGTGGGATCCTGCGCCACCAATCCGTCCGCGAGTAACACGCGGAACCATGTCCGGATCGCGGAAATGTTACGGCGGATCGACGTCCCAGCGAGTCCGAGATCCTTGAGGTGGTAGACAAATTCCCGAAGCGCTGCGGGCGTGATCGCCGCTGCGCTCTCGATCCCCTGCGAGCGCATGAACACGGCGCATCGGATCACATCACGGCGGTAGGCATCGATGGTCCTCGGCGATGCACCGGCTTCAAGTGACAGCGTGTCCTCGAACGCCTGCAGGTGAAAGCCGCGGCGTAGCGCGCGCTCCTCCGATCCGGGGATCGGGCCTGGGAGGGCGGAGTGGTCCTGGGCGGGCTGGCTCACGGCCGGTGCCGCCCTCGCCGTTGCCACAGGATTCCGACCGCGGTGATCACAAGGACGGCGGCGACGACGCCGAGTGTGCGTTGGTTGGCGGCGATACGCGACAACACGACGTCGGCGTTGGCCCCGGCTCGGAAAGCGATCACGCACACCAACCCATACCACACGCCAGAGGCGACGGCCATGGCCACGGCCGAACGGATGACGCCCAGCCCCATGGCGCCGGCGAGGGGCGGTACGACCGCGCGCACACCTGGGACGAAGCGGCTGACCGCGACGGCGACTATGCCCTGCTTGGCGAAACGAGCGGTGAGCCGATCGGTGGCTCCCTCGGGTACGAGCGAGGGAAACCGACGCCTGAGCCACGGCAGTCCGTAGCGGCGCCCGAGACCGAACATGAGCATGGCGCCCCCGATGTTGCCGACCATTGTAGCCGCCCAGACTCCAACCGCCGTCCCAGCCCCCCGCGCCGCGACGAACGCGCCGAGCGCAATCACGGTGTCGGCGGGGAGCGGTGGGAACACGTTCTCGGCCAGCGCCGCGAGGGCGAGCACACCGTAGAGCAGTGGCGCCGGGAGCGTCGTCAACCATGCGAGCAGGTCATTCATGGCGCCCCCCGGCAGGCGTGGTGCCCGCGCCGATCGATCAGCCGGCGCGCGAGACGGTGGCCACCGCGATGACGGCCAGCCCTTCGCCGCGGCCGATCCAACCCATCCCTTCGTTCGTTTTCCCCTTCACGAACACGTCCGCGCTGGACATGCCTAAAACGGACGCCAGCCGCTCGCGGATCGCCTGTCGGTGCGGACCGATCTTGGGCAGCTGCGCGATGACGGTGATATCCACGTTGTGCACGACATAGCCGGCCGCCTGCACGCGACCGAACGCGGCCTGCAGCATGACGATGGAGTCCTTCCCCTTGTTCGCCGGATCGGTGTCGGGAAAGAGTTCGCCGATGTCGCCGAGGCCGGTTGCACCCAGAAGGGCGTCCGTGACAGCGTGACAGATCGCGTCGCCATCCGAATGCCCCGCACAGTGCATCGCGGCCGGAATGTCGATCCCGCCCAGACGCATCGGCCCGCCGTCCCCGAACCGGTGCGAGTCGTAGCCAATACCGGTTCGCGCCATCGCCGCGGTCATGCGGCCGCTGGCGTCGGTGTGTCGGCGGTCGGGAGGAGCGAGTAGTCCTGACGACGACGCGCCGGCGTGAACCCGGCATCGCGGACGAGACGGTCGAGCTCATCCGTCGTGGTCCGGTGCGTGGTGTTCGCGGCCGATACCACGTTTTCCTCGATCATGAGCGATCCGAAGTCGTTACAACCGTAGTTGAGCGCCATCTGCCCGACCTTCATGCCCATCGTGACCCAGCTGGACTGCAGATTGGGCACGTTGTCGAGCACGATGCGTGACATCGCGACGGTCCGCAGGTACGTCACGGCATCGGTCTTGGGCATGTGCGACATGGACGGCGTATTCTCGGGCTGCAGCGGCCACGTGATGAACGCCGTGAAGCCGCCGGTGCGCGCCTGCAGATCGCGCACACGCTGCAGATGCTCAATACGCTCGGCCAGCGTTTCCCCGATCCCGTACATCATAGTGACCGACGTCTTCATGCCTTCGTTGTGCGCGAGTTCCATAATCTCGAGCCAGCGATCGGCGCCCGCTTTCTTGGGCGCGACAATGTCCCGGACGCGCTGCACGAGAATCTCGCCGCCGCCGCCGGGAATCGAATCAAGACCGGCCGCCTTGAGTTCACGGATCACGTCCCGGGCATCCATCCGGAAGCGCGTGGCGAAGAAGTCGACTTCGCTGGGGGAAAACCCGTGAATGTGAATCGGATGATGCCGCTTGATGTAGCGCATCAGGTCCAGATACCACTCGAAGGGGATATACGGGTTGTGGCCGCCCTGAATCAGGATCTGGACGCCGCCCAGTGCCTTGGTCTCCTCGATCTTCTCGCCGATCTGTTCGAACGAGAGGGTGTACCCCTCACCGTGCTTCGGGCGGCGATAGAAGGCACAGAAGCCGCAGTCCGCAACGCACACGTTCGTGTAGTTGATGTTGCGGTCGACGATGTACGTGACCACCCCGTGCGGATGCCGTGCCTGCCGCACCCGGTCGGCTTCCATACCGAGTTCGAGCAGCGGGGCGTTCGTGTAAAAGTCGAGAAGGTCACGCATCGGAAGCTCCGGACGCACCGGCAGAACGTGGTGGACCGCTCATGCCGCCGGCAGAAAAGCCAGCGACCCATCGGGTACGCGGCCGGCCAGGACAAGGCGGCGGAAAAACTCCGTGAGACCCGCGAGATGCGGGTACGACAGGCGGTAGTCCAGCCCTGAGAAGTACACAGCGCACGTCTCACGCGGCACCCCCGTGGCGATCGCCGCCTGCAGGGCGAGCTGGTCGATATGCTCGAGTCCCCAGTCGCGCGAGGCAATCAACGACGCGTGCGCCGACAGGGCATCGCGTACGGGCGTCGAGCGCTGCGCCACCCAGACAGCGAAGACAAACGGCAGGCCAGTCCATCCTTTCCAGACTGCACCAAGATCCTCACGGTGCGGGTAGCGCTGGGCCCAGTCGCCGCCACGGTTGGCCTGATCGAACAGCTTGAGCGCGGCGTCGCCGATCACGAGGCGGGCATCGTGCGGTTCGTCCTCGAATCGCTCGACGTCGGCCAGCTCAGCGTCCCCCTGCACGAACTCAGGACGGCAGCGCCAGACATGCTCAAAGAGCAGTTCGAGCAGCGCCACCGAGGTCATCGAACTGCGGCTCACAATCACCTTCCGCCCGCCGAGCGCCGACGGTGGCCGCTTGCTGAACAACATTACGCTGCGCACCGGCCCATCACTCGTGATCCCGAGCTCCGGCAACAAGAGATAGCGCGTCGCATCGCGCGCGTACTCGACGGCAGAGACCACGCTGACGTCGAGTTCGCCCCGCGCCATGAGTCCGTTGAGCGCGGTCGGGAAGCCGGTCACCAATGACCCGTCGAGCGACACGATCCCCCGATCGATCCCGCCGTAGACGGGATAGCAATTGATATACGGGATCCGACCGACGCGCAGCATGGCGTCAGGCCACCGCGACGGCAGGTGATCCAGCAGGCTCGGCCGCGCCGGTGTCGTCTGGGGCGAACTCGCGGATCACACGATAGAACGAGTCGCGTTCAGCCGGCACCTTGCCCGCGCCACGGATCAGCGTGAGCAGCTGTGGCAGCGTCATCCCCTGCGGCGTGTGCGCCCCGACGGCGTGATAAATCTTCTCGCGCACCACGGTCCCCTCGATGTCGTTGACTCCGAAGTGCAGCGCGATCTGCGACACCGGCGTGGAGACCATGATCCAGTGCGACTTGATGTGCTCGAAATTGTCGAGGAAGAGACGTCCCACTGCCAGGTTCCGCAGATCATCGAAGCCCGTAGTGGACGTGCCCTCGCGGCCCAGCGTCTTGCCGAGCTCGTTGCCATCGGGGTGGTACGCGAGCGGGATGTACGCGAGAAACCCCCCGGTCTCATCCTGCAAATCGCGTAGCATCGTTAAATGCTGCAGGCGGTCCTCGATGGTTTCCACGTGACCATAGAGCATCGTGCAGTTCGAGCGGATTCCCAGCCGGTGCGCGGTGCGGTGCACGTCGATGTAGTCCGTGCCGCCCAGCTTCTTGTCGGCGATCACGTCACGCACGGCGGCGCTGAACGTCTCGGCACCGCCACCGGGCATCGTGTCGAGTCCCGCCTCGCGCAACGCGATCAGTACGTCTTCGCGGCTCATCTTCTCGATGCGCGCAATGTGGGCGATCTCGACCGCGGTGAGCGCCTTGATGTGCACGTGCGGGTGGCGCTGCTTCAGCGCCCGGAACATCGTCTGGTAATACTCCAGACCGGCCTGCATATCGAGGCCGCCCACGATGTGAAACTCGCGCGTGATCGTGCCGTCGGCCTGATCCGATTCGGCGAGCACCTGATCAATCGTGTACCGATACGCGCCGTCCTCCTTGGGGAGGCGCGCGTAACCACAAAACACACACGTCTTGCGCAGCACGCAGACGTTCGTGGGATTGATGTGCTGGTTGGAAGCGAACGTCACGCGGTCGCCGTGGCGGGCGCGGTTGGCCGCGTCGGCCATGGCACCGACGCCCAGCAGATCGGGCGACCGGAACAGCGTTACGCCATCCTGCATGGAGAGCCGCTCACCCGCGCGCAGCTTCTCCCCGATGGGGAGCAGCGCGACGTCGCGGAGACGGTTGAGATCGAACGGGATAGGCACAGGCATCAGGACGTACTCGGGCAAGAGCGCGAGGTATTCGCGCGGCACTTCACCGCGATGAACGCCCCGACGGGCCTAGTCGTGCCACCGTCGGAGAGCGATCGAGACGTTGTGCCCGCCGAAACCCGAACTGTTCGAGACCGCCACATTGACCGCACGCGCCCGCGGCGTGTTCGGCGTGTAGTCGAGCACGCACTCAGGGTCCGGCGTGTGGTAGTTGATCGTGGGCGGAATGACGCTGTCGCGCATGGCCAGGGCGCAGGCGATGAACTCCACCGACCCCGCGGCGCCGAGCATATGGCCCGTGGCTGATTTGGTGGAACTGATCGAGAGCACCCGCGCGTGCTCGCCGAACACCGCCTGGATTCCCTTGGACTCGTTGGGATCATTGAGCGGGGTCGACGTGCCGTGCGCATTGATGTAATCGACGTCGGAAGGCTCGAGTCCACCATCTTTCAGGGCGCCGCGCATCGCGCGCTGGAGCCCCTCGTGCGCCTCCGGTTGTCCCGTGAGATGGTAGGCGTCGCCGGTGGCCCGGTAACCCACCACTTCCCCGTAGATGCGGGCGCCGCGCCGACGCGCATGCTCTAGTTCTTCGAGCACCACCACGCCAGCCCCTTCCCCCATCACAAAGCCGTCACGGTCCTTGTCGAAAGGACGCGAGGCGGTGGACGGCGAATCATTGCGCGCCGAGAGGGCGCCCATGTTGGCGAAACCGCCGATCGCCATCGGTGTCACGGCCGCTTCGGAGCCGCCCGCGATCATGACATCGGCGTCGCCATACTGGATGGTCCGAAATGCATCGCCGATGGCGTGCGCACTGGACGCGCAGGCCGACACGGTGGCGTAGTTCGGGCCCTTCGCCTGAAGGCGCATGGACACGATTCCCGCCGCGATATCACCAATGAACATCGGAATGAAGAACGGCGAGATCTTGCCGGGACCGAGCGAGCGGTAGACGTCGTGCTGATCCTCGAAGCTCCGGATCCCACCGATGCCGCTGCCGATGATCACGCCCATCGTTTCGGGCACGATCGAGCCGGGGGTGATCCCGGCATCAGCCACGGCCTGCAGAGACGCGGCCACCGCATACTGCGCGTAGACATCGGCACGCTTCGCTTCCTTGCGATCC
>JARIEV010000091.1 GCA_031127225.1 Gemmatimonadota bacterium
GCGCTCGCGCTCGCCGGCGACCGGGTGCACGGCGTGATCGTGGGCGACGGACCGCTGCGGGAATCCCTAGTGCAGCAGGCGCAGCGCCACGGCATCGCACACCGCGTGCACTTCACCGGCCTGCGCGCGCAGGCGAGTCGCGACCTGGCCGCCTTCGATGTGCTCGCGCTCACGTCGCGCACCGAGGGGACACCGATGGTGCTGCTGGAAGCGATGTGGGCGGGTGTACCGATCGTGGCGACGGCGGTGGGTGGCGTGCCCGATGTGCTGGGCGCGGACGACGCCCTACTGTGCCCCGAAGGAGATGCCGCCGCCATCGCCGCCGCCATCGGCCGCCTGGGCACCGACACCGCACTGTGCGCCACACTGGCGCGACGCGCCCGCGCGCGCGTGGCTGCGGTGTTCGGTCCCGACGACTGGCTCGCGGCTCACGAAACGCTGTATCGACGCTTCGTGCGCGCCGAATAGTCGTCCTGCTGATCCGGTCGCGTCGGCCCAACACCGAAATACTGGCTCTCCGGCCGCCAGAAATACCACCCGCTCACCGCCGCTGCCGGATACATCGCGAAGCTTTCGGTCAGCGTGATCCCGGCCCGCGCCGGCACGTCGAGTAACTCGAACAGGGTGCCCTTCTCCGCGTGATCCGGACAGGCCGGATACCCCGGCGCCGGCCGGATCCCCTGATAGTGCTCCTTGATGAGCCCCTCGTTATCGAGTGACTCCGCGGCGGCATAGCCCCAGAACTCGCGGCGCACCCGCTCGTGCAGATGCTCCGCGAACGCCTCGGCCAGCCGGTCGGCGAGCGCCTGCACCAGAATCGCGCTGTAATCGTCATGCGCGGCGCGATACTCGGCCGCCAACGCCTCCACACCATGACCCGTCGTCACGGCGAAGGCCCCGACGTAATCCATCACACCGCTGTCGTGTTGTGCCACGAAGTCGGCCAGACAGTGGTTGGGGCGCCCGTCTCCTTTCTTGTCGAGCTGCTGCCGGAGCATGTGCAACGTGGCCACGGTGTTTGCACCGGTCGCGTCGGCGTACAGTGCGATGTCGTCGCCCACCGCGTTGGCGGGCCAGAACCCAAACGCCGCGCGCGCCTCGATCCGTCCTTCACGAATCATGCGGTCCAGCATCTCGCGCGCGTCCGCATACAGGGTGCGTGCGGTCTCACCGACCACGGCGTCATCGAGAATGGCCGGATAACGACCCGCCAGCTCCCAGGTTTGAAAGAACGGCGTCCAGTCGATGTACGGCACCAGATCGGCGAGCGGATACGCGGTGAGGGTGCGCGCGCCGGTAAAGGTGGGCACCGGCACGGGCACCGTCAGGTCGATCGGCGCTTTGTTGGCGCGCGCCACCTCGATCGGCACCAGACGCTCCGTGCCACCGCGCGCCGCGCGCGCAACCCGGATATGCTCGTACTCCGCGCGCACATCGGCCGCAAACGCCGCCTTGCGCTCGTCGCTCAGCAGCGAGCTGGTCACCCCCACGGCGCGCGACGCGTCGAGCACGTGCACCACCGGTCCGCTGTAGCTGGGCTCGATCTTGAGCGCCGTGTGCGCCTTGCTGGTGGTGGCGCCGCCGATGAGCAGTGGAATGTGCAGTCCACGCCGCTCCATCTCACTAGCCACAAACGTCATCTCTTCCAGCGACGGGGTAATCAGCCCCGAGAGCCCGATCACATCGGCGTTTACCTCAATGGCTTTGTCGATGATGCTCGCACACGGCACCATCACCCCCATGTCGATCACCTCGTAGCCGTTACACTGCAGCACGACGCCCACGATGTTCTTGCCGATGTCGTGCACGTCGCCCTTCACGGTGGCCATCAGCACCCGCCCCGCGGGCTTGCTGTCCACGGTCTTTAGCGCTTCGATGAACGGGATGAGATGCGCCACCGCCTTCTTCATCACGCGGGCGCTCTTGACCACCTGCGGCAGGAACAGCTTCCCCTCGCCGAACAGATCGCCCACCACGTTCATGCCGCGCATCAGCGCCCCCTCGATCACCTCGATGGGGTGTGAGGCCGCCAGCCGCGCTTCTTCGGTGTCCTGCACCACGAAGGCATCGAGCCCACGTACGAGCGCATGCGCGAGGCGGTCGTCCACCGGCAGGGTGCGCCACGCGAGATCTTCACTGGCTTTCGCGGCGCGCCCCTTGGCCTGATCGGCCACCTCGAGCAGACGCTCCGTGGCGTCGTCGCGTCGCGCGAGCACAACGTCTTCCACTCGTTCACGGAGATCGGCGGGAATGTCTTCGTAGGGGATGAGCTGGCCCGCGTTCACGATACCCATGTCCATGCCCGCGCGCACGGCGTGGTACAGGAACACGGCGTGCATCGCCTCGCGCAGCGGATTGTTGCCGCGGAACGAGAAGCTCACGTTGCTGACGCCGCCGGACACCAGCGCCTGCGGGAGCGTCCGCTTGATTTCGCGGGTCGCGTCGAAGTAGTCGACGGCGTACCGCGCGTGTTCCTCGATGCCCGTGCCGATGGCGAAGATGTTGGGATCGAAGATGATGTCCTGCGGCGGAAAGCCCACCTGCTCGGTGAGGATCGTGTACGCGCGCGTACAGATCTCAACTTTCCGGGCGGCGGTGTCGGCCTGCCCCTGCTCGTCGAAGGCCATCACGATCACCGCGGCGCCGTAGCGGCGCACCAGCTGTGCCTGCCGCAGGAACTCCGCTTCGCCTTCCTTGAGCGAGATGGAGTTCACCACGCCCTTGCCCTGCAGGCACTTGAGTCCGGCCTCGATCACGCTCCACTTGCTGGAGTCCACCATGATCGGCACACGCGAGATGTCGGGCTCGCTCGCCACGAGGTTAAGGAACGTGACCATGGCGTGTTCGGCGTCCAGCAGCCCCTCGTCCATGTTCACGTCGATCAACTGCGCGCCGCTCTCCACCTGCTGGCGGGCCACCACCAGCGCCTCGCTGTAGTTCCCCTCGAGAATCAGCTTCGCGAACCGGGCGCTGCCGGTCACGTTCGTGCGCTCGCCCACGTTCACGAAATTCGTGGCGGGGCCGATCGTCATGGGCTCGAGCCCGGACAGGCGCAGCTGCGGGGCCACCGTAGGAATGCGGCGCGGTGCGACGCCCGCCACGGCCTTGGCAATCGCGGCAATGTGCGCCGGTGTGGTGCCGCAGCAGCCGCCCACGATGTTCAGCAGTCCGCTGCGCGCCCACTCGCCGATCTGCGCCCCCATGGTCTCCGGCGATTCGTCGTACCCGCCGAACGCGTTCGGCAGGCCGGCGTTGGGATGCGCACTCACATGCGTGTCGGCCACGCGCGACAGCTCCTGCACATAGGCGCGCAGCTGATCGGCGCCCAAGGCGCAGTTGAGGCCGATCGAGATGGGGCGGATGTGCGCCATCGAGGTCCAGAAGGCCTCAGTGGTCTGCCCGGACAGCGTGCGGCCGCTCGCGTCGGTAATGGTGCCCGAGATCATCACGGGCACGCGGGTGCCGGTCTGCTCGAAGTGCTGTTCGATCGCGAACAGCGCGGCCTTCGCGTTCAGCGTGTCGAAGATGGTTTCCACCAACAGCACATCGGCCCCGCCGTCCAGCAGGCCGCGGGTGGCCTCGGCGTAGGCGGCCACCAGCTGATCGAACGTCACATTGCGGGCGCCGGGGTTCTCCACCTCGGGGGACAGCGAAGCCGTGCGGTTGGTGGGGCCCAGCACGCCCGCCACGAAGCGCGGCCGGCTGGGGTCACGCGCTTCGGCCGCATCGGCCACGCGGCGGGCCAGCGCCGCCCCGGCCACGTTCAATTCGTACGCAATGGACTCCATGCCGTAGTCGGCCATGGAGATCGTGTTCGCATTGAAGGTGTTGGTCTCGAGGATGTCGGCGCCCGCCTCGAGGTACTTGGCGTGAATGGCCCCCACGATTTCCGGCTGCGTGAGCACGAGGAGGTCGTTGTTCCCCTTGAGATCTCGCGGCCAGTCGGCAAAGCGCGTCCCCCGGTACTCGGCCTCGCCGAGCCGGTACTCCTGCAACATGGTGCCCATGCCGCCGTCGAGGAGCAGGATGCGCTCGGCGAGGAGGGCGGGGAGGAGACCGGGCGTTTTGCGCATGGGTGGTTGTGAGAGCACTGAGTCAGCGGGAACCGTCATGCAAAGCTAGCAGCAGATCAAGCGATCAACGACCCTTTTCGTTGCGGAGGATTCATCGCACCACTGACGCAGAGCGCTCCAGCTGCGCGTTCAGCGGCAGCGAAATTCGCCGCGCGAAGCGGATCGAGGGACGCTCGACGAGCAGGTACATGAGCCACGCTGCCGCGACACTTGAGATCACGGCAGCCAAAAAGATAGCCGTCCCAAGCAGGGGCCCGAACTCGGGCCCGAGCGCGATTCGGGACAGTGTGATCAGGCGCCAGCCGACCAGCAGATGGACGAGATACAGGCTGTACGAGATCTTGCCAAAAAACTGTATCACTTTGCCATCAAGCAGTGAGCCCATACGACCCGATCGCCCAACGGCAATCATCGTTGCCGCCGTGACGAGACACGCGATGGTCGATTGCAGTCGATACACCGGTGCTCCGGAAACGCTGACGAGTGCAAGAATGCTGGCACCGCCAAGCAGGGCGGCAGTCGCCGGAATCATCTGGCGACACACCAGCCATGCGGCGACCCCGAGCGAGAACTGAAACCATCGGTCAATGAACAAGCCCGGCAGCGGAGCTCGGACAAGCTCAAGCCAGATGCTCAGAGAATAGGTGAAAGCAGCGCAGAAGATCAGTGCGCCAGGGATACGCCCGATGTCGAGCGCGCGTCGTGCGATGAGCGCCGACACGGCGACCACGTAGAACTGCACCTCAAACGTCAGGCTCCAAAAAACCGGAACGATGTCCTTGTAACCCAGGAAGTGCTGGGTATACGTGACATTCGCCAGCAACTGAGACCACGACGGCAGCACTGCAGTTCGCGAGGGAGCGACAACGAGAGTGAGACTGATCAGCATGCACTCTAGCAGGATTGTCACCCAAAGCGGGGGATCCAATCTGATGGACCGGCGAAGCCCGAACCGACCGAGGTACCGGAGTGACCGCTCTCCAGCGCTGATACTTTGCGCAATCACGAAGCCACTGAGTACGAAAAACACTTCGACACCCAGATTGCCGTGCAGGAATAGCTGCGTCGCCAGGGATGGCAGCCATGCCTGGACCGCAGGCGCAATGTTTTCGTGAAAGTGAAACGCAACAACCATCAACGCGGCGACACCGCGCAGTCCATCGACGAAAAGCAGACGACCGGAGGTGGTCACAAGTTCTAGCCGATGAGGGTATTGGCAATCGTCATGGTCTCGCGGCCAAAGAATTGAACGGAGCGATACACTCGTGGGGGCCGAGCATCATGTGCGCCGTGGATGCACGCAACCTATGTTAATCTTGCGCCTGTTCAGCCCAGAGCATAGCGGCCTTACTCCAAGATCAGACCCAGTACCGGATTCCCGTGACTATTCACCGCCGAGCCCGCGCCGAGCAACTCGCCCGCCTCCTCGACCCCGAGCAGGTGGTGGTGTTCGACGGTGCCATGGGCACCATGCTGTACGCCCGCGGGGTGTTCATCAACCAGTGCTACGACGAGCTGGTGCTGCGCGCCCCCGATCTGGTACGGGAGATCCATGCGGCCTACGTGAAGGCCGGCGCCGAGGTGCTGGAGACCAACACGTTCGGGGCGAACCGGCTCAAGCTCACGCAGTACGGGCTCGAGGGGCAGGTGAGCGCGATCAATCGGCGGGCGGCAGAGCTGGCGCGCGACGCGGCGGGCGAGCAGCGGCTCGTGGCCGGCGCCGTGGGACCGCTCGGCGTGCGGCTGGAGCCGTACGGCGCCTTGGGCCGCGAGGAAGCCCAGGCGCTGTTCGTGGAGCAGATGACGGCGCTCAAGGATGGCGGCGCCGACTGCTTCCTGCTGGAAACCTTCGCCGACCTCGAGGAGGTGGAGCAGGCCATCCTCGCGGCGCGGGCGGTGGATGCCGCCATGCCGGTGATCGCGCAGGCCACCGTGGGACCCGACCTGCGGACCGCGTACGGTGCCAGCCCCGAGGACATCGCGCGCGTGCTCGATAAGTGGGGGGTCGATGTGATCGGCCTCAACTGTTCGGTCGGCCCGCAGACCATTCTCGAGGCCGTTGAGCGGATGACGGCGGTGACCACCAGAAAGCTGTCAGCGCAGCCCAACGCCGGCATGCCCCGCGACGTCGGGGGCCGCTCCATGTATATGGCCAGCCCCGAGTACATGGCCACCTACGCGCGCCATTTGGTCCAGGCGGGGGCCAAGATCGTCGGTGGCTGCTGCGGCACGACGCCCGAGCATATCAAGGCCATGGTGGAAGGGGTGCGACCGCTGGCGCCCCGCACCCGCGTCACGCTGGGCAACGACCGCAGCGCCGCCGCGTCGGTGGCAACAGAAGCCCCGGCCGGGCGCGAGCCCACGCCCCTGGCGGTCCGCTCGCGCTTCGGCGCCAAGCTGGCCGCGGGTCAGTTCGTGACGTCCGTGGAGATCGTGCCGCCCCGTGGCGTGGACACGGCGCGCCTGGAAACCGATGCGGCCGCGCTGCACGCGGCGGGGGTGGATGCCATCAACGTCCCCGACGGGCCACGGGCTCAGAGCCGCATGGGGGCGATCGCCACCAGCCTGATCATCGAGCGCCACGGCATCGAGGCCGTCACGCACTACTGCTGCCGGGACCGCAACCTGCTGGGGATGCTCAGCGATCTGCTGGGGGCGTCGGCGCTCGGGCTGCGGAACATGCTGTTGATTACGGGCGATCCGCCCAAGATGGGGCCGTATCCCGACGCCACGGCGGTGTTCGACATCGACGCGATCGGCCTGACCAATCTCGTGAGCAAGCTCAACCGCGGGCTCGACCCCGGCAACAACCCGATCGGGGAACCCACGCGGTTCGTGATTGGCGTTGGGGTCAATCCGGTGGCGCTGGATCCGGCGCACGAGCTGCGGCGCTTTCACTGGAAGGTCGAGGCTGGCGCCGAATACGCCATCACGCAGCCCGTGTTCGATCCGGCGCAGTTGGAGGCGTTTCTAGCCAGCATCGAGGATGTCCGGATTCCGGTCATCGCCGGCATCTGGCCCTTGGTCTCAGCGCGAAACGCCGAATTTCTGGCCAACGAAGTGCCAGGGGTCACCGTGCCGCCCGAGGTGTTGCAGCGGATGCGCCGGGCCAGTGATCAGAGCAAGGAGCACGCCCTGGCCGAGGGGATCGCGATTGCACGGGAGAGCCTCGAGCGGGTGCGGGGGGCCGTGCAAGGGGTCCAGGTGAGCGCGCCGTTCGGGAAGATCGAGCTGGCGCTGGAGGTGTTTGGGGGGTGAGCGGAGGCGAAGACGTCTCAAACGGCTGTTGCATCGGCGCACGTGGGGTGCTGTATGCTCGCTACACACCGATCAACTTGTGTCACGCGATGGAAAACAGCTAAAGTATTTCGCAGCAACGCTTTAAATGCTTTTGCAAACCAATGGGGCACTTTGGCCGTCTCGGCACGATCCATGCTGTATGCTAGGCCGTCGAGTCGATTGCTGGTCCAAATTCATCCGGAGACACCGAATGCGCGTTTCATCGCTTGTCCTGACGGCTCTGCTGACGGCTCTGCCGGCTAGCGGACTGCAGGCCCAGTATTTTTCGCCGGCAACCACACCGGGATCGTCGGGATCGCCGTTCTGGGACGTCACCTCCGATGACGACGGTCGCGGCTGCAACATCGGCTACGTGCTGGGCGGCCAGCAGGTCGCCAATGGATGCCGCGACAACCAGCTGCGGAGTGGCTACGTGGCGCCGTTCGCTGCCAACCTGTCCGGTGCGAGCTTTGCGCATGCGTGGGGCGACGTGAACAGCACGGTCGGCTTCGCGTTCTACGGTGGCGCCGGCACCACGGTGACGTACTGGGGCGGCATCGCCGGTGCCGATCCGCTTCGCCCGTTGTTCCTTCGCGACCTGAACACCAGCGCCATTGTGTGGCAGTTTGGTGATGTTGATGATGTGGGGAACATCGGCCGGTCGTACACGCTCACGGGCGACATGTACTTCGACATTGGTATCGGCACGTACGATCCGTTCTCGAATACGCCGAACTACTACTCGTGGACGTCCAGCGTACGCAGCCAGTTTGCCGGGTTTGCGGCCGGTGCGGTGAGCGGCAGTTCCGCAGCGTGCGGGGCGTCGGGTTGCTGGGTGGGCGCGGAAGACATCGCGCGTGGCTCGAGTGATTACGACTACAACGACGGCGTCCTTCAGGTTCAGGGTGGCTCGCTCACCGTGCCGGAACCGGCAGCGGTCCTTCTGCTGGCGACCGGCTTCGCCGGGCTCGTGGCGGCGCGTCGCAAGAAGATCAGCTAACGATCGCCGCTGCTGACAAAGAAAGAGGGCCCTGCTCGGTGAGCGGGGCCCTCTTTCTTCGTTGCGACCCCAGACATTTCTGATTCGGAACTCACGGTACGCTACCCCAGCAGCATCCGGGCCACTCCCCCGGGGCGCTCGTCGTAAGCAAACCGGGGCAGCGCGAAAACCTGTTCCATCTCCGCCGGTTCCTTCCCGCGGTATCTCACCAACGCCGGGATCGACGTGAGCGCGGCCTGAGCCCCAGCCTCACGCACCAACGCGCGCTCCCTCGCCCCGAAGTCACCGGACAGTCCGTTGGGATAACAAAACACCTCCGAGGGGCGCGCCAGATTGGACCGCACCTGACGCACCGACTCGACGACCTCGTGGGCGGCCTGCATATCATCGCACCGACTGAGAATGGGGTGCGTCATGCTGTGCGCCCCAAACCGGACCCCCGCGCGTTCCGCCGACCGGAGTTGCTCCCACGTGAGTGTGGCGTACTCCGGTGGGGCCTGCCCGGGTACCGGAACGTCCGCGACCTGCGACAGTTGATCGATGAACTCCGCCAGTGACCGCGGGGACTCCCGCTTGAGCCGTTCCCCAAGGCGCCGTTGGACCGAGTGCCGCTCCAGAGCGGTCGCCCACTCTAGTGCGTAGGGGGTCCCGCCCAGCTCCGTGGGAATCGACGACGACTTGGCATGGCGTAGAATCCAATCGATCTGATCCCACCAGTACCACCGATGCCGTGCGACCACATCCGGCACCACAAACCCGGTCACGGGACAGTCAAACTCGGCGAAGATAGGGGCAGCCACCTCCATCAGATCCGCGTAGCCGTCATCAACCGTGAAGGCAACGGAAATACGCGACGAACCCGACAATTCAACGCCGTCAGTCCGCCCGCGCGCCACGTCATCCACGTCCACCAGCGCCACCCCACCCTGCCGTAAGCCGGCAAGCAGCCGCCTGAGCGCCTGCGGATCATGCCTCTCTTCTGTGCTCCCGTGCCGCTGAAACCGGTGCAGCATCAGGATGGCGCACCGATGCCCACCGATGCGACTCAACAGTTGACTGAACCACGGACGGGCCATCAGGTCGAGCGTCGAACTCTTCAGCAGACGCCTCATGCACCGCGCCGCTGGTGCATCATCGAGCCCGATGTCGCGGTGAAAAGACGCATCTGCCGTTGGAGTCGAAGGGAGGTATCGCGCACGGCACGGGCCACCGTGAAAAATGTACGGCGCGCCCCTGGGCGGTAGAGCGTCAGGAGCGCGAGTTGGCGCCGGCTATTGGCCAGCGAAGTCTTGTAGCGCCCCGCACCCGGACCCGACGTCAGGAAATCGTACTCGGCATGCCCCTCGCCGAGATTGTGCATAATGGCCAGATGGTGGACGACCATGCCCGGTTTGAGGTGACGGTCGTCCTCGTAGCGCAGCCCGGATTGATAAAAATTGACCCGGCCGTTGGCGACCAGATTGTACAACACACCGATCGTCTCGCCCGCGACACGCACCCGCAGCAACTGCGCATTCCCCGTGGTGACCCCCGCGCGTACGAATGCCGTGTGGAATTGACGGCGGAGGGGGCTGGCGAAACCACCGCCCCCGCCGCGCGCGTGCCAGCGCGCGTCATGCAGCGCGATCATTTCTCCCAGCATCTGTTCCGCGTCGTCGTCCGTTTGCGCCGTCTCCAGCACGATCTCTCCGCGGCGGCGGTACATGGCCAAACTGCGCCGAAGCTGCTGCCGGGTGTTGGGGCTCAGGCTTCGAAGATGGTCCCCGCCGACGGCGCGGAGTCGATCGAGATCCACATACGGCGCCTCTCGCCATTCGGTGTCGGGGATCCAGCCGTCAAATGCCTCGATCAATCGACGCACCTCGGCCTCCCCCACGCCCGCCGCCTGGAATTCATCGGTGCCCTGGTCGGTCACGCATCGGGCCAGCGCGTTCGCCACCGTGCCCTCCTGTCCCGCCATCGACAGCACCGCATTGTGCTGGACGATCACGCTGTCGGCGGCGGGTTCGCCGTCCGTGTTGAGGTGCAAACGGGAATGGGCCAACATCGCATGACGGCGCACGGTCCGCGTCAGCAATCCCGTACCGATCGCCGCACCGTCCGGATCGCGTACGATGAACTGGTGTGGATCCAGACGAGGGCCAAATACCTCGACCCACGTCTTGGCCCAGAGCGGCGCCAGATACGGTCCGGCATCGGGCATCCGCTGGTACACCGCATTCCACACGTCCGCGGCCGGGGCCCAGCCACCGTCACGCAGGGGAATTACATGGCAGGTCACGTCCGGCACGTTATGCCAGAACGAGCGCGGGCGCTACCAACCACCCACGCGGAAGATCATGACCGGTACCGTGCGTGCCATGATGCACAGATCGGTCCACAGCGACTGCCGGCGCATGTACTGGATGTCGAAATTGACCTTGCGACGCACGTCATCGATGTCGCGGTCGTAGGGGTTGGACACCTGCGCCAGCCCGGTGATACCGGGCTTCACCCGCTGCCGCACCGGGTACTCGTCGATCTGCTCGCGCAGACGCACAAAAATGCTGGGGCGCTCCGGTCGCGGGCCCACGATATTCATGTCGCCGCGGAGCACATTGATCAGTTGCGGCAGTTCGTCGATCCGCGAGCGGCGCATGAACTGGCCGATGCCCGTCACCCGGTCGTCATCCTGCGTGGCCCAGACGGCATGCCCGTTGATTTCGGCGTCCACGCGCATGGAACGGAACTTGAGAATCGTGAACTGACTTCCACCAAGATCTTCACGGCGACGCTCATTCAGCGCCCACGTCCGGTTCCAACGGCGATCGATACCCACCCGGATCTGCGTGTACAGCACGGGGCCGCGCGAGGTGAGCTTGACGAGCATCGCCGCGAGCAGCATGACCGGAGACGCCACCGCCAGCATGAGCAGCGCCAGCACGAAGTTGACGAGACGAGACGCCACTTCCGAGCGAGGCCGCGGTTCGAACGCATCGTGCGGTGCGCTCGCCGTCAGAGGAGGCCGCTCCGGATGCTCGCCCGGTCCGCCGCCGACACGCGCCACCGAACCGCCCGGTGTGCCGCGAACGCGCCGGGGCGCGTGGTCCGCACGGGCCGGGAACGGGATGATGGAGGCTTTGGCGTCGTTGTCCATGGCGGGGCGTTATTGATCCAGCCGATTGTAGTACCACTGCAGGAACTGCAGAAACGCGAAGAACAGCGATGAGAACACGAAGAGCAACTGGATGACCGCCTGAAACGATGGACGCCCCCGCTTGGCGGGAATCCGAACCTCATCACCCGACTGCACATCGATCTGCTCCAGCGTGCGCCCTTCCTTGATGGCCCGCTTTGAGTCCTTGGTCGTCAGCACTTTGGCCGCCCCGCGACTGATCTCCACCTCATTCAAATTGGCCAGCTCGCCGGGACCACCGGCCACCATGACCAGATCACTCACGGGACGATCCGGATCCACATAGTAGAAGCCGGGGGTGCGAATGGCCCCCTGAATCGCGATCCGTGTCAGCGCATTGGTGCGCACCGTTGCGTTCCGCAAGAACCTCGCCACGTGTGTGCTCATGCGCTCGTCCAGCTCGGAACGCAACACCCCCTGAAGCGACGCGTCGGGCAGTCCCGCGATGGTGACGTTGAGACTGTCGCGCACCGATGCGGTATCAGACACCACGGCGTCCTGTTGCACGGTGATGATGAACCGGTCGCCCACGCGGAAGTCACCCTGCTGCAATCGGATACGGATGGCTGCCAGCTCGGCGACCGCCCGTGAGCGGGCCACGCCTGACAGCTGCCCTGGCGCCGTCGTCCGCTCGAGCTCGCCGACACGCGCCATGAGTTCGGGGCGCGTGGCACGCTGCGCGCCACTGGCCACCACAGCCTGCGCGCGCACCGTGCCGGACGCGACCAGCAGGGCAACTGTCACCACCGCGCCACACATCGCAGCACGGGTACCACAACGGGAACGCGTTGGCATAAACCGGGAGACGGGAAGTCGCATGGGTCAGGAGCGCGCCGAGGGGAGTGCCGTGTCCACCCGCGAGCCGCCTTCCGACAGGCGCGCGGTGGGCTCTTCATCCTTTGCCTCGTACTCTTGGTAGTACGAGTAGTACTCGTACACGCCGGTCAGCGCGATCCCGTTCAGGACGGCACCCATCACCCGAACCGGCAGCGTATCCACCGTGGCCATTTTGGCGGCGGCCATCTTTCGGTCGGTGATACCCGCCCGCATCACCAGCGCCATGTTGCCGGTGGCGGTGGCCAAAGCGTAGGCATCGAACCCAGCCCCCAGCGGCGGCGAATCCACGATGACCACATCGTATTCGGCCGACATCTGGTTGATGAGCTGCTGCAGCCGTGGCGTGGCCAGCAATTCCGGCGCCCGGCGGCGGCGTGCGCCGCCCGGCATCAGCGTGAGATTGGGGTGCGATGTGGCCGGGTGCAGTACCTCGGCGATCAGCGCCGTCCCGTCCAGGTACTCCACGAGCCCCGGACGCGACGCGACGCCGAACGTGTTTGCCAGCTCACCGCGCCGGATGTCGCCGTCAATGAGCAGCGTGCGCGCACCAGACTCAGCAAATGACAGCGCCAGATTGGACGAAATCAGCGACTTACCGTCGTTGGGACCGGGGCTCGTGATCGTGATCGCCAGCGGGCGCGCAGGGTCGGCGGCGTACCGCACATTCATGCGAATGGTGCGGAACGCCTCCACCACCTGCGCGGCGCCACTGGTCTTGGTACGCCGACCCTTGGTGTCGATGACCGGCACGACACCAAGAATGAAGAGACCCAGATCATCGGTGGCCTGTTCGGGATAGCGGAACCGCTTGTCCACTTGATCCAGCAGAATGGCGAGCATAATGCCAAGGCCAAGCGCCGCCGCGATCGCGCCGAAAATGATGACCGGCGCGGTGTTCTGCGTGGGGCGCAACGGCGCAACCGCGGGATCGAGCACGCTCACGTCAGGAATGGTGGCGGCTTCGGCCAGCTTGGCCTCGGCGGCCTTGAGGTTGAGGTTTTTGTACATCTCCTCACTCACCGCCACCTGTCGCTTGAGCCGCTGCTCCTCAATGGTACGCGTGGGAATCTTGCGCAGATCCTTGCTGCTCTGATCAATCGTCGCCGTAAGCGCCTGCTCACGCAGCCGAAGCTGGGTGAGGTATGCGTCGAGGACCGCCGGGATCGAACTGCGCAACGACGCGAGCGCCGCAACTTCGTTCTGCACACGCGGCAGTTCATCGGTGTAGCTCTCGCGGAGCTTGCGCAACGCGAGCTCACGTTCAGCGTAGTCAGCGAGCACACGCCGCAGGTTCTCGGCAGCCGGATCGGAATTCACGCTGGGAATGGAGAGCACCGCTTCGCGCGTAATCACGCCGCCCGGCTGGCGCCCCTTGGCCAAAATGCCTTCCAGCGCTGCGCGGTCGCGCCGGTAATTGTCCACGAGCACCTGATCGCGGAAATAGTTCTCAAACACCGGGCTGGTCGTCAGCTCGATCCCCGGGGTGATCGACTGACGTTCATTGGGCTCGGTGACCGTGCGCACCCGGAAATTCTCGAGCGCATTTTCCGCCGCCGACAGATTATCCGCGGAATACTGCCGCTGTCCCTCCAGAATGGCGGCGACCGACGTGATGTTCTTCTTCTTGAGGGCGGTGGCCACCACCACGAACTGCTCCACCCACGCATTCAGGGTGGCCGCCGTGCGCGACGCGCTCTGCCCCGTCAACGTGAGAAACAGGAACGAGCTGCCGTTCTCGAGCTTCAAGTCGAGTTTCTTGATGAGCGCGATCGAGGCTTCACGCGGAGTCTGCACGGTGAACACGATCTCAGACCGCCCCTCCAGCGACTTCGCCGGCGGCTGCCACTGAAACCCGACGGCACGGCCGATGGAATCGCCCACGGCGCCCTTTTCGACTTCGAGCCCCGGCTTGAGCGACAGCGTATACTGCGATCCGGTCACTGCCATGACATACGTGCCCGCGCGGAGCCGCTGCTGCCCCTGCTCCACACGCAGGGAGCGGAACAGGGTGCTGTCGGCCGCCACCGCGGGGGTCACGAAGAGTCCGAGTTCGGTCACCACCGGATCGGCAATCGCAAACGACCGGAGCAGGTCCTGCCACCCCGATGCCTGCAACAGTTCTGCCGCTTGGATCGGCCCACTGTTGCCACCGTTCTCTTTCGTCCCGGTGCCCTGCTCCAAAAGAATGGTGGCGCGGACTTCGTACTCAGGTTCAATGAAGCGGGTGGCCGCGTAGCCGCCGGCACCACCCAGCACGCCAAGCAGCAGAATCAGCCACTTGAACCGGTTTACGGCACCAACATACCGGGCCAGGCTCGGCCCCTTCGGTTCTGGGGCGGGCTCCTGCCCGCCGCCCCAGTCCGCAGGCGGCGCGCCTTCCTGATAGCTGTCGAGGGCGCTGTCTCGCGCCGATACGGGCTGAATCTGCTGACCGGACATTGAGGAATGCGGGCTGAAGTCTGGCGAATGTCTGCCCTAGGACGGCTGATGCGTCCTGAGCGCAACACCGTGCGTGGAAACCACAGCACGACCGATGCATGGGCACCACAGGGGTGTGACGTTCTCGCCTATGTTGCAGTCATTACACGGTTACTGTTGTGCCAGAACGACAAACATAGTGCATCTGTCGGG
>JARIEV010000092.1 GCA_031127225.1 Gemmatimonadota bacterium
CCGGCGCAATTCCCAACGATCCGACGCTCGACACCGCGCTCCGCGCGGGCATGCCATTTCCAGACGCGGCCGCCGGTTCGCCGGCAGCGATTGCAGCTCACGATGTCGTGATGCGCGCGCTGGCCGCTGCTTCACTCTCCCGTTCTGGTGCCTGACCGTGTCACTCGCTTCTCCTCAAGGACCCGCCAGCATGAACGCGAAACTCTGGCAGTCGTATCACGCCGGCAACGAAACGGCGCGTGACCGTCTGCTCGAGGAGCACCTCGGCCTGGTGCATCACGTCGCACGACAGATCTCCCGCACGCTCTCGGTGCGCGCCGATTTCGACGAGTTGGTGAGCGCCGGCACGATCGGCCTCATGGCGGCGCTGGAAGGCTTCGATGCCTCCCGCGGACTCGCCTTCAGCACGTTTGCGGCCCCCCGCATCCGTGGCGCCATTCTCGACGAGCTCCGCAAGCAGGACCACGTGCCGCGCAGCATCCGCCGCAAGACGCGCGAGATCAGCGCCGCTCGCGAAGCGTTCCAGCGCACGCATGGCCGGGCACCTGAAGACCGGGAGCTGGCCGAGTCGCTGAATGTTGACATGGACACGCTCTGGCGGTGGCAGGCCGACGTGGAAGGCGCGCACCATGTGCCGCTCGACCGCGCGCCGGGCGACCGCGAAAACTCGGCGCCGGTACCGGCCGACATGCTCTCCAATGACGGCGAGAGCAGTGTCGACGACAGTCTCACGCACGAGCAGGAAGTCACGCACCTCAAGGCGGCCCTCCAGCACCTCAAGGAGCAGGAACGCGTGGTGCTGTCGCTGTACTACTTCGAAGAGCTCAAGCTGCACGAGATCGCCAAGGTGCTCGAGCTCACGGAGTCGCGGGTCTCCCAGATCCGCTCCAAAGCGCTGGGCAAACTGCGCGTCGAGCTCACCCCGCTCCGCGGCGACGCGGAATGAAGGGCGGTGCAATGATGCGCGAGTCGCTGCAGATGCTCGCCGTGGGCGTCGGCGTCACGGTGATCGGCCTGCTCGTCGGCGCCGTGGTCGTGTCGCCGGCCGTCTCCCCGACGCAGCGCCTGCTGGGAATCGGCGTGCTGGCCCTGGTGGCCGCGGTGTTCTTCGCGGCCCGGCTGGTGCGGCGGACCCTCCGGCAGCGCCCCGCCCGGACCCCGCGGTCGGCGCGCCCGACAGCGGCGCCCACCATCAAACTCGGCGGTGGTCGCAACACGCGGACCCCGCGCGCCGTGGCGGCGCTGGCCGCTGCCGGGGCTGACCCGTCCGAAATCGCCCGGAAAACCGGCCTGTCGTTCGACGCCGTCTCGATGCTGCTCCGGCTCGCCGGCGGCGCGGTGCCCACCACGGTCTAGCCGCCGAGGTTTGGCCGCCGGCGGCAACTCCCGCCGATGCCGAGCCGCCATCCTGGCCACAACGGCACGAATTGCCGACCTCCGGGTTCCCCGGACTGCCGACTCGGCATCCCGCAGCACCACGCAAAGCGAAGCAGTACAACAACTTATGAAAATTTCTCCGGTCGGGCCATTTGTGGCCCGACCGTTGCTTTTTCCCCTGGTGTATCCGTGTCCTCTTTCCCGACCACGACTATGCCCGGACCCGTCCGTACCAACGGAATGAGCAGTGCCGCCGCCGCCATGCAGATGCTGGAGCGGAAGCAGCAGGTGCTCGCCAACAACCTCGCGAACGCCTCCACCCGCGGCTTCAAAGCGGAAACGGCGTTCTCGCGGCTCATGGACAACCAGCTCGCCAAAACCGATACGGCCCTCGACCTCTCCGCCGGCAACCTGACCGAGACGCACAACAGTCTCGATCTCGCCGTCGAGGGGGATGGCTTCTTCGTGACCCAGACCCCCAACGGCGAACGCTTCGTCCGCAACGGCAGCTTCCGGCTCGATGCCGGTCGCCAACTGGTGGACGAGCGCGGCAACCCGGTCATGGGAGAGAGCGGCCCGATCGTGCTGCCGCAGGGCACCGTCGAGATCGGCGCCGATGGCATGGTCAAGGTGAACAACCACGCCGTCCAACGGCTGCGCCTCGAGCGCGTCGCCCCCGGCACGCAGCTCCAGCACGAGGGCGGCACCCAGTTCGTACCCGACGCCAGCCGACAGGCCATTCCCCCGGCCGAACGCTCGGTGAAGCAGGGATTTCTGGAAGAATCAAACGTGAACACGATGTCGGCGATGACCGACATGCTCGCGGTGTTGCATCGCTACGGTGCCGCGCAAAAAACGCTGTCCACCATCGACGCGGTGCGCGGGATCGCCGTGAACGACCTCGCCAAGCCCGTCTAAGGAGAATACGACATGGATCCGGCACTGCGCGCCGCCGCCAGCGGCATGATGGCACAACAGACTCGCACCGAAGTCATCGCCAACAATCTGGCCAACGTCAACACGCCCGGCTTCAAGAAGAGCCGCGCGCACTTTGAAGATCTGCTCTATCAGACGGTGCAGGATCAGGCCGTGCTCGGCCAGACGGCTACCGATACCACCGCCGCCATTCAGGTCGGACGAGGGACGCGACTGGCCGGCGTGCAGCGGATGCATCAGCAGGGGCCGCTCGAGCAGACCAACCGCAATCTCGACATCGCGATCGAGGGCGAAGGGTTCTTCCAGATCCAGATGCCCAACGGCGAAACCGCCTACTCGCGCGACGGCAGCTTCCAGATCTCCGATCAAGGGCAGCTGGTCACGAGCTCCGGGTACGGACTGCAGCCGCCCATCTCGATTCCGATCGACGCCGCCGAGCTGACGATCTCGAACACCGGCATCGTCTCCGTGCGGCGCGGCAACGACATCCAGCCCACCGAGCTCGGACGCATCGAGATCGCCCGCTTTGCCAACCCATCGGGACTCATGTCCCTGGGCCAGAACTTGCTCGCGCCCACCGCCGCCTCCGGACAGCCGGTCATCGGCTTTCCCAACGACGAAGGAATGGGACGTCTGCAGCAGGGGAGCCTCGAAGGGAGCAACGTCGAAATCGTGACCGAAATGGTCGAGATGATCGCCGCCATGCGCGCCTACGAGATCAACTCGAAAGCCATCAAGACGGCCGACGAGATGGGTCAGATCGCCAACAACATCACCCGATAGCCACGCGCATGACGCCCGTGATGCTGCGACTGCTCGTCGCGTTCGGCGTGCTCGCCGTGACCGCCCCCGGACTCGCGGCGCAGGTGCGCACGGTCTCGGTGTCCGTCGCGGCGCGCGCCATCACGCGCGGCGACACGCTGGAGGCGGGCGACATCGCGACCGTGGATACCACGATCGTCTGGCGCTGGACCACCATCGCACCCGACACCACGCGCGCCCTGCCGGGCTGGGTGGCACACCGCCACATCGCCGCCGGCGAAGTCCTGCGGGCGCCGGCAGTCTCGCCGCCGCCGGTCGTCACCAGCGGCACCAAAGTCACGGCGATCTGGCAGGATGGACCGGTCCGTCTGGTCTTCACCGGTATCGCCACCAACACCGCCGCCATCGGAGCACCGGTCGGCGTGCGCATCGATCCCACACGTCGGCTCGACGGCATTGCCGCCGGACCGAACACCGTCCGCCTCCGTTGACGCCTCAGCCATCAATGTCCACGATCATGAATCCCACACGCCGCGTCGTCTGCACGGCTCTCACGGCCGCGTTCGCGACCGCGTTCGCTCTCGCCGCCCAGCCGCTCGCGGCCCAGGCCGCCGGCGCGACCCCGCCCGCCACACCGCCCGCGGCCCCGCCGGCGGCCCCGGCGGCGGCAGCCGCCGCGACGGCGGCGCCCACGGTCCCCCCTGTGCCGACCATCAAGCCGCGCGAATCGTGGACCGCCGATCGCCGTGCCTTCGCGGTCGGTGACATCATCACGATCCTGATCGACGACTACACCATTTCCACGGCCGTGAAGGAGAACAACGCCACCGACGCCCGCACCCGCGGCCTCTCGGTGAACGCCAAGCTCCCCACCAGCTCCAAGAGCGTCGGCCTCGATGCGCGGAACAACGCCGACCAGCAGCAGCGCGGGCAGGCCCGCCGCGAAAACCGCTTCCAGAATGAGATGAGCGTCCGCGTGGTCGCCACCGGACCGAACGGCCTGCTGCAAGTGAAGGGCACCAAGCAGATCGACATCGACAAAGCCCTCCAGGACATCGTGTTCACCGGATGGCTGCGCGCGCAGGACGTGTCGGTCACCAACGTGATCGAGTCCAGCCGCGTCGCGGACGCCACCATCGGCTACGCCTCCCCCGGCCCGCTCGGCAAGCCGAAGCAGGGCATGGTCACCAAGGTCCTCGGAGCACTCTGGCCGTGAAGTCTCTCCTGAACGTCCTCAGCGCCGCCGGTCTGCTCCTCGCACCGGCCCTCGCGCACGCCCAGAACGATGTCAAAATCCGCGACCTCACGAGCGCCGAGGGGGCCCTCCCCGTGCGGCTCGTGGGCTACGGACTGGCCGTTGGCCTCGACGGCACCGGCGATCGCGCCATCGGCGGCCAGTCAGCCGGCCCCACGATCCAAAGCGTCGTCAACATCCTCCGGCGCTTCAACATCGAAGTCCCGGCCGACCTCATCCGCATGCGCAACGTCGCCGCGGTGCTGGTCACGGCCGAAGTGTCCCCCTACCTGCGCGCCGGTGGCCGGTTCGAAGTGAACGTGGCCTCCATGGGCGACGCCCGCTCGCTGCGCGGCGGCACCCTCTATATGACGCCGCTCGTGGCTGACGCGAGCGGACCGCCGCTCGCCTCCGCCCAGGGATCCCTGATGGTCAGCGACGGCGGCACGACCACCCGCTACACCCCGTCCCACGAGACCTCGGCGCGCATCCCCACCGGCGGCGTCCTCGAGGCCGACCTGCCCCGCCCCGCCATCGTCGCCACCTCGCGCCTGCTGCTGCGCGAACCCGACCTCGGCACCGCCGCCCGCATCGCCACCGCCATCAACGCCACCTACGGCGAGAAGACGGCCACCGTGGAAGACGAAGGCTCGGTGATCGTCACCCTCCCCGATTCGGTCCAGAAGCCCACCGCCCTCGCCCGGATCCGCGACCTCGCCATCAAGCCCGAGTCGCGCCTGCGGCTCATCATCGATGGCAAGGACGGCACCGTCGTGGCCGGCGGCGAGATGATCGTCGGCGCGGCCACCGTAAGCCACGGCGCCGTCACGCTCGCCATCGGCACCGAGACGGCCAACGACACCACGGCCATCCCGGGGAGCGTCCGCCTGCCGGCCGGCATTCCCGTCCAGCGCGTCGCCTCGGCCCTCCACGCCGTCCGGACCCCCGCCAACGAGATCGCCGCCATCTTCGCCGCCCTCCGCGAGGTCGGGGCCATCACGGCCGAGGTCGTCGTTCGATGATCGATGGCATTTCCGCCCGAACCGGCCGGCTGCCTGGGGCCACGCCCGCGATTCTGTCCCCCAAAGACGAACGCGACGCGACCCTGAAGAAGACAGCGAGCCAATTAGAAGGCATGTTTGTACAGCAATTGTACAAGGCCATGCGTGAGACCGTCCCCCAGCAGGAGGGCATCGTCTCTGGCGGTGCCGGTGAAGACATCTTCACGGGACTGCTGGATCAGCACCTTGCTGCCGAGACTCCCAAGCAGTGGGAGCACGGCATCGCGCAGGCGCTCTACCGTCAATTGCGTCACGGCTCCACCGCAGACGCACCCCCGGCCCCCGGGCCGACTCCTGATTCAACGAACCGCTGATGT
Source organism: Gemmatimonadota bacterium (assembly GCA_031127225.1). Taxonomy (GTDB): domain Bacteria; phylum Gemmatimonadota; class Gemmatimonadetes; order Gemmatimonadales; family Gemmatimonadaceae; genus Gemmatimonas. Next base: position 5,688 of record JARIEV010000092.1, read on the forward strand.
CGCCGATGACACACTTCGCCAACGAACCAGCCCCCCGCAAGGGCGTCCCCACGGGGGCGCTGCTGGACGCGCTGCACGACGCTCTGAACAGCGAGCGGAAATTGCTCGACGATCTCATCGCGCAGATGCGACAGCAGCGCGCATTTGTCGCGGTCGATGATATCGACGGGGTGGACCAGAGCACGTTCGCGACGCACCGCATCCTGGCCACGCTCGGTCAGGCGCGCACGCGTCGCCGGCAGCTCAACGTCCTGCTGGGCGGCAATGAAGACTGCACGCTGCGCGAACTCGAGGACATGCTCGGCGATCAAGTCGACGAACGGCTGCGCAGCGCGCGCCAGCGGCTCACGCAGGCCGCCGACATGCTCACGCGCGAAGTCGGCATGAACCGTAAGCTGCTGCGCGAAGCGCTCACGAACACCGACCAGCACGTGCGGACCCTCGTGGGCGCACCCGCCCAGCCCACCACGTACGCCACCGAAGGCGTCGCCACGCCCGCCAGCGGCGCACCGCGCGGTGTGCTCGTGAACCGGACCGCCTGACATGTCTTCCGGCCTGTTGAGCATCGCGCGCACCGCGCTCCTCACGCACCAATCCACGCTCCAGACGGTGTCGCAGAACATCGCGAACGCGGAGACGCCCGGGTATTCGCGTCAGGAAGCCGTGCTCGTGGCCAACACGCCGTTGCGCATGCCCTACGGCAGCGTCGGCACCGGCGTACACATCGAAACGATCCTCCGCCGGCGCGACATCCTGCTCGACGACAACTACCGCTCGGCCAGCACGCTGGCCGGCGGGACCGAAATGCGCCGCGACCTCATGAGCCAGGTCGAGAGCGTGTTCGGCGAGCCCTCCGACGCCGGCATGGCCAGCGCCCTCGACGCCTTCTGGGGCTCCTGGAGCGACCTCTCCGCTGCACCGAACAGTGTGGCCGCCCGCGCGGTGGTACAACAGCGCGGCCGGCAGGTCGCCACGCTGTTCAACGACTACGACACACAGCTCACGCAGCAGCGCAACTCCACGCTCGAGCGACTGCAGAACACCGTCGGCACGATCAACGCGATCGCCGAACAGGTGGCCGAGCTCAATACGCGCATCGTGACGTCCGAGAGCGCCGGCAACACGAACAACGACCTGCGCGATCTGCGGGACATGAAGCTCGACGAGCTGTCGAAGATCGCGGGCACGCGGGTGCTGCAGCAGGCCAACGGCAACGTGACCGTGCTGATCGGCAACTCCACGCTCGTCGAAAGCGGGTCCGCCCGTCCGCTCACGATTTCGCTCGACGTTCCCGTCCCGACGCCCACCACGCCACTCGCCGACGTCGACGTAAAAATTCAGCTCGGCGGCTCGCTCGACCGGCTGGCCCCGCTGGGCGGTGAGCTCCGGTCGATGGTGGATGTCATCAATACCGACATCGCCGACACCCGCAGCCGGCTCGATGCCATGGCCGCGCAGTTCGCGCAGGCCGTGAACACCGTGCACACCACGGGCTACACGTTTACCGGCAACACCATCCCGGGCACCGCCGCCGGCAATTTCTTCGATCCCGGTTCGGCCGCGATCCCGGTCAGCGCGGCCACGCTTAAGCTGTCCAGCGCCGTCGCGATCGATGCCACGAAGATCGCCGCCAGCGGCAACGCCAACGGCCCTACGGACAACAGCATCGCCCAAGGCGTGTCCGCCCTGCGGATTGCCGACGGCACGGTCACCTGGACGGGATCCGGTGGTGCCGCCGAGTCGGGCTCCTTTCTCGGTTTTTTCCGCAGCATCGTTACGCGGGTCGGGCTCGACACGGCCTCAGCGACCGATAACGCCACCGTCTACCGGAGCCTCGTCGATCAGGCCGACGCCCGGCGTCAGGCCGTGAGCGGGGTGAGTACCGACGAGGAACTGGTGAACATGATGCGCGTGCAGCAGTCTTATCAGGCGGCCACGAAGCTGATCAAGGCGGCCGACGACATGATGCAGACGCTCCTCTCCCTGATCTGACTCGCGATGCTCATCCTTGGACGTCGCGAAGGCGACTCGATCATCATCGACGGCGGGATCCGCATCGTCGTGGTCTCCTGCGACCGCGGCGGCGTCCGGATCGGCATCGAAGCGCCGGCCAACGTGAAGATTCTGCGCGGCGAGATCGCCGATCAGGTCAAAACGGAGAACGAGCGGGCGGCCGCCGTCCCGGTGAGCCCCGAGTGGCTGGCCGCACTCGGGGCGCCGGCCCTGACACCCCCCGCGGAGAGTTGATGTCAGCGCGCGCGGCGCGAGGCCTGCAGCGTGGGCACTTCCATGCGACAGCCGTAGGCATGGGCCTCGCCCTGCCCGCGGCTGCCCTCCAGCAGCCACGTCACGGCCGCTGCGTCGACGGCCAGATCGTCCGCGTCGCCTTCCCCGCTGCTGCCATCGGCCGAGACGTCGAGGCGCACCACGTCGCCCTCGGTACTCAGCGCCACGCGAACCCCCGCCCCCACGCGCGCCGCCGCGGCGAGCGCGACGCACAGGGCGTGCGTGAGCGCCGTCGGATCAGCGCGCACCGGAGCCACATCATCGGCCGCGACGACCGTGTATGCCATATCCCGGAAATCGGGATGATGCGCGAACAACGCCAGCGCCATCCGGACCGCGTCGCCCACCAGCATCGGCTCCGGCTCGGCATCCGCGCGTCGCGGCAGCTGCCGCAACTGCTCCAACAGCCGCTCCAACCGCTCGGCATCCGTGCGCAGGCCGGCCAGGACCCGCTCGTCGGGCAGCCGGGCCGGGTCGAGCAAGGTGCCAATGGCGGAGATCGTCGCGACGCGGTTGCTTACATCGTGTGCCAAGCCGCGCAGTAGATCGTCATGTACCGTGAGCCAGCGCGCCGAAGCGCTGACGCGGCTCAACGCTGATTTCTCCACTCGTTCTTCAGGACTCCCTGCGTGTTTGTCATCATTGGTCTGGTCATCGTGATGGGCTCCGTCATCGGTGGCTATTTGATGCACCATGGCGAGTTCGCCGTGCTCATCCAGCCCAACGAGTTTCTCATTCTCGGTGGTGCGGGACTTGGCTCCATGATCATTGCCAACCCGCCGGCGGTGCTGAAGGGCGTCGTCTCGCAGGCCCTGGCCCTGCTCAAGCCCAATCCGTTCGGCGCCACCGCCTACGCGGAATTGCTGCAGGTACTCTACGAGATCTTCCAGAAGGCCCGCAAGGACGGCCTCGTCGGTCTCGAGTCGCACATCGAAAACCCGGAATCCAGCGACATCTTCCAGAAGTACCCGTCGTTCATGGGCAATCACCACGCCGTGTCGCTGCTGTGTGATACGCTCAAGGTGCTCCTTACGGGCACGGTGGAAGATCACAACCTCGCCGAAATCCTCGACGTGGACCTCGAGAAGCATCATCACGAGGCCATGCTGGTGCCCAGCGCCGTGACCGCCGTCGGTGACGCGATGCCCGGCTTCGGCATCGTCGCCGCCGTACTCGGCGTGATCATCACGATGGGCTCGATCGGTGGCGCCGCCTCCGAAATCGGTGAAAAGGTTGCCGCCGCCCTCGTCGGCACATTTCTCGGCATTCTGCTCGCCTACGGTGTGTTCGGCCCCATCGCCAAGGCGATGGAGAACCGCATCGCCGCCGAGCACGATTACATGCTCTGCGTGCGCACGGCGCTGCTCTCGTTTGCGCGTGGTGATGCGCCGATGACCGCCGTCGAGTTCGCGCGCCGCAACGTCGAGCCGCACGAGCGCCCCAGCTTCACGGAACTCGAAGAGCTCACCCGCAAGAAGGCCGCGTAACCGGTCATGGCACCGCGCGGCGGCAAGAAGATCGTCATCGTCAAGAAGAAGGTCGCCGGACACGGCGGCCATCACGGCGGCTCATGGAAGGTGGCCTACGCCGACTTCGTGACCGCTATGATGGCGTTCTTCATGGTGATGTGGATTCTGGGCATGGACGACAAGACGAAGCAGGCCATCGAGGGCTACTTCGCCAACCCCGTCGGCTACAAGAAGGGATACGGCGCCGGCTCGAGCCCGCTCTCCACCGGCACCGCCCCCACCAACGTGCAGAAGACGCCGCTGCGCATGATCGTGCGCAACACCGAGCAGCGCACCTTCGAACAGGTCAAGCAGGCCATTCTCGACAAGCTCGCGCAGAACGATTCGCTCAAGGCGCTCAACGCCCTGGTCGACGTGCAGATCACCAACGAGGGGCTGCGCATCGAGCTCGTGGAAAGCGGGCGCGGCGACGTGTACTTCCCGCTCGGGAGCGCGCGCATGAAGTCGGCCACGATGCTCGCGCTGCAACTGGTCGGCACCGAGCTCGCCATCCTGCAGCACCCGGTGATTCTCGAAGGGCACACCGACGCCGCGAAATTCGGGGCCGACGGCGCCTACGGGAACTGGGAGCTCAGTGCCGACCGCGCCAACGCCGCCCGCCGCATCCTCGAAGGGGCGGGACTGCAGGAGGGCCGCATCGTGGAAGTCCGTGGCTACGCCGCCACGAAGCCCCGCGTGGTGGACGATCCCCTGTCCCCGGCCAACCGTCGCATCTCCATGCTGCTGCCGTTCAGCATCACGCCCGACGGCGCACCGGACGCGGCAACAATGGCGCAGTTCAAGACAGATTCGATGCGCGCGGACATCGCCAAGCGGGTCCAGTAGGAACGGGAGTTGGGAGCTGGAAGGACTCGCAACTCCAAACTCCAAACTTCGACTCGGAACGCGAGACTCACGTGAGTCTCGAGTTCCGAGTCCAAGTTCCGAGTCATAAGTACTCACAACTCCAAACTCCCACTCGCAACTCGAAACTCACGTGAGTCTCGAGTCTCGAGTCCAAGTTCGGAGTCATAAGTCGTTACCCCGCGCTCGCCATGCGCTCCCCGGCCCACCGCGCCGCGTCCGCGTACACGCTCGCCAGCTCGGCCCGCAGCGCGGTTGCCACGGCGTCGTCGGCCTCCACGGTCTGCCACGCGGCCTGTTCGTAGGCGTTGGCCAGATGCAGCACCGGTGCGTGCGGCCCGGTGCCGTGCAGCAGCGCTTCGCGGACCTCGTCACTCACAGGGAGCCGCTCCAACACCTCCGCCATCGGCAACCCCAGCAGTGCGTCCATGCGCGACAGCAGCCCCACCAGAAAGCGCGCGTCGGGATCACCGCTCCCGGTGTGCACCGTGACCTGCTCGCAGAAGCGCCCGCGCACCAGCGCCGCAATTACCGCTTCGTGTGCCACCGGACTCTGGGCCCCCACCGTGGCCACGAGCATAATCAGCAACCAGCGTGACAGCGCTTCGCGGCCGATCAGCCGGATCGCATACGGAATCGAATCCACCGACCGACCGCCGAACGAGGCGGCGTTCACGATGCGCAGCAGTGACAGCGACAGCGAGGGATGACTGCGGAACGCGTCCTCGAGCGCCGCTTCCGTCGCGTGCGGCTCGTTCAGCAGCGCCATGATGCTGAACATGGTGGCGTGCTGCACGTGCACCGCGCGGCCGGCGAGGGTTTCCGGACGGCTGAACACATACCCCTGAAACAGCACACACCCCATCGCGTCGCACGCCTGCAGCATCTCCGCCGTTTCTACGCGCTCGGCCAACACCATGAGCCCCCGCGCCGAGAGCCGGGCCACGATCGGCGCGAGGTCGGCGGCGCAGCGTCCCAGCACGTCCAGCTTCACGATGCTCACGAACTCGAGCAACGGCTCCAGCGAGGCGCGTCCGTCGTAGTCGTCCAGCGCCAGCCGGTATCCATCGTCCACCGCACGGCGGCAGGCATCCACCACCGCCGGATCACCGTCCACCGTTTCGAGAATCTCCAGCACCACCGCGGCAGGATCGAAAATCTTGTACAGCTCCCCCAGCAGGTGCTCGCGGGTGATGTTCACGAACGCCGTGGTGCCCGTCGTGAGGCGGTCGAGACCGATCGACAGCAGCGCGTGCAGCGCGGTGTCCCCGCACATCGTTGAGGTGGTCGGGCCCGTGGCCTGCGTGGCCTCACGGTCCGCCCGGTACAGCAGTTCGTACGCGATCCGTTCCCGCTTCGTATCGAAGATCGGCTGCCGGGCGATGAACACGTGCCGCGCGGTGGCCGGCAGCGTCACGGTCACTTCGGGGTACGTCATCGGGATCGGATCAGCTGCGGCATGTTCTCTTTGACTAGCGTCGACCCACTGGGGCAACTTGTCACTGCAAGCATGCACAATGAACAAATTTTCACACAAAGTGGTGACTTGTCCAGACCGGCGGCGAAAGGAATGCGCCCAGACGGATGCCTGACCGCGGTCTCCGGGGTACCGTTCCGGGAACGTCTGGCGGGGGCGACCCGCCCCGTCATCGGCACCGCTCCGCCCGTCTTCCCGTGATGCCCGCTCAGTGATCGACGTTCTCGACTACACCAAGCTCTACGGCGATACCGTCGCCGTGCAGTCGCTCTCCTTCCGCGTGGCCCCGGGCGACGTGCTCGGTCTGGTCGGCCCCAACGGCGCCGGCAAGACCACCACGCTGCGCGCGCTCGCCGGCATCCTGCAGCCCACGTCGGGGAGCATCCACATCGCCGGCATCGACCTGCAGCAGGATCCAGTGGCGGCCAAGGCACGGCTCGCCTTCATCCCCGACGAACCGCAGCTCTTCGATTACCTCACGGTCACCGAGCATCTGCAGTTCTCGGCGCGGCTCTACGGGGTGCGCGACGCGGCACCGCGCATCCCGCGGCTGCTCGAGGAACTCGAACTCACCGCGAAGCGTGATGCGCTCCCCACCGAGCTCTCGCGCGGCATGAAGCAGAAGCTCGCCATCGCGTGCGGCCTCATGCACGATCCGTCCGCGCTGCTGCTCGACGAACCGCTCACGGGACTCGATCCCGTGGGCATCCGGCGCATGAAGGAAACCATCGCGGCCCGCGCGCGCGACGGCGCCGCCGTGATTCTCAGCTCGCATCTGCTGCACTTGGTCGAGGAGCTGTGCACGCGCATCCTCGTGATCCGGCGCGGACAAGCCGTGGCGTTGGGCACGATCGGCGAGATCGTCGAGGCGCGCCCAGATCTGGCCGGCAAGTCGCTGGAAGAGATGTTCATCCTGCTCACCGGCGACGACGCATGACGGGACAGCCGGCCCCCGTGTCGGCGCTGCTCTTCCTGTACGAGCGCACGGCGGTCAATCGCTTGCGCCGCCAGATCGCACGGGCGCGCAGCCCGCGCTACATCGCCGCCGTAGTCATGGGCGTGCTGTACATCTGGTGGGCGCTGTTCCGGAACACGCAGCTGGGCGGTGGTCCGCTCGCCGCGCTCGTGAAAACCGACATCGCCGTGCCCATCGTCAGCGCCGTGCTGCTGCTCTCGGCGGCCCGCTGGTGGCTCTTCGGCAGCGAGCGCGGGGCGCTCGCGTTTACACCGGCCGAAGTGCAGTTCCTGTTTCCGGCGCCAGTGAGCCGACGGCAGCTGGTGCACGCCAAGCTGGTGCGCATGCAGCTCGCCATCCTGCTCAACACCATGATCTTCAGTGTGCTGCTGCGCGGCGGCGGCGGGTCGGTGGAAGGATGGCAGCGCGGTATCGCACTGTGGCTGCTGTTCAGCAACTTGGCGCTGCACCGCCTGGGTGCCTCGATCGTGCACGCCAGCACCACCGAGCACGAAGGCACCGCGCGCCGCCGGCTGATCGTGCCGGCGATGCTGTTCGGGATGGCGCTGCTCGCCGTGATCTACGGGCTCGGCGTCCGTCTCCCCGAGCTGCGCGTGGCCAGCGACGCGGGCCTCAAGGCCGTGCTGCTGGGCATCACCGACGCCCTGCGGCAACCCGTGCCGCACGCGGCGCTGTTTCCGGTACGCGCGGTGCTCGAGCCGGTGTTCATGGCCAGCACCGCGCACTGGCTGGCCACGGTGCCCTGGGCCATCGGGATGCTGCTGCTCCAGTACCTCTGGGTGGTGCGCCTCGACCGGGCCTTCGAAGAAGCCGCACTCGAAGCCACGCAGCACCGCGCCGAGCGGCTGCAGCGATTCCGCTCGTCGCAGATGGGGACCTCGCGCTCGCGGAAGGGGAAGCTCGCCGCGGTGCCGTCGCTCGCGCTCACCGGGCGTCCGGAAACGGCGATCGCCTGGAAGAACGTGGTGGCCGCACTGCGCGGCGGCGCATGGCGCACGCAGCTGCTCTCCTTCACCGTCGGACTGGCCGTGCTGGCCGCCGTCACACGCTCCACGTCCGAGCGCGCCGGCGACGTGTTCATGGGAATGACCTTCGGCTGGGGCGCGATGCTGCTATTCATCGGCCCCCTCTGGATGCGCTTCGACCTGCGCCTCGACCTGCCGCGTCTCGCCATGCTGAAAACCATGCCGCTCCCCGGCTGGCGCATCGTGGCCGCCGAAATCGCGGCCGTGACGATGCTGCATTCCCTCACCGTGTGGTCGCTCATGACGGTGCCGCTGGTGATGTTCCTGCAGGACCCCGCCCTGTTGCTGGAGAGCGGCGCCACGCTGCCGATCGTGGTGTCGATCGCCGTTGGCGTGCCGGTGTTCAACGCGCTCATGTTCACGATCCAGAACGGCACGGCGCTGCTCTTTCCGGCGTGGGTCCGTCTGGGCACCGAAGCGCGCGGCTTCGAAACCATGGGACAGAACCTGCTCACCACCGGCGCCACCACGCTGGTGGCCGCCGTGGCACTCGTATTTCCGGTAGGCGTGGGCGCGCTGGTGCTTTGGATCGCCAACGACTGGGGCGGGTGGTCGGTGCTGCTGGCCACGATGCTGGCCAGCGTGGTGGTGATCGCCGAACTGTGGCCGCTGCTGCACTGGCTGGGCGGCGTCTTCGAACGGATCGACGTGAGCGAGGTGGCGGCCACCGTGTGACCGCCCTTCCTGCGGCGTGCTCCGGTGCGTAACCTGTGAGGCCGGGGATTTCCAGCGGTTCTCACGTTCTGCGACGCCACGCCATGCCGGCTGAATTCGATCCGCCCGACGAGTATTCACCCGACGACGACGCGCCCGACGCGGAGTCCTACGGTGGCGACGATGAATCGCGCCCCGCGGTGTTCGTGACCACCCGCGAGCCCATCGCGCTGGTCGTGTCGCGTCTCGACGACCCGCGCGCGCCGGAGTCCTCGGCGCTGGCGGCGTACATCGACGGCCGCATGGTGGCGCGCAGTGCGATGCCGCCCGAAGCCATCGAACGGCTCATCGGGCT
>JARIEV010000093.1 GCA_031127225.1 Gemmatimonadota bacterium
CCAGTTCATCCAGCAACGCCGCGGGAATGGGCACCGAGCCACCCCCCTCGGCCGCTGTGGTTTCTTTCGGTTTGCGTGGCATACAGACTCCGATCAGGTGTCATGATATGCCTCGCACACAAAATTTCTGATAGGTCCGCGTGGATGACCGTTCCCTCCTCACGCCGTAACGTCCTAACGCCCTAATGTTCTAACGCCGTTCCGTCCTAACGCCGTAATGTTCTAACGCCGTAACATCCTAACGCCGTTCCGTCCTAACGCCGTAATGCCCTAACGCCGTCCCGCTCCCACCGCCCCAACGCCGCCCCCATGCGCCCTCTCTTCCGTTGCCTGCCCGGCGTACCGGCCCTCGCCGCCGCCCTCGCTTGGTCCGTCGTGCCGGCGTCGGCGCAGACCGTGCACCTGCGCTACGACGCCGCGGTGGCGTCCGGCCCGGTCACGGGGCGCGCCTTCGTGTTCATCGCCCGCACCGACCGCAGCGAGCCGCGCCTGCAGGCGGGCTCCAACCGCACCAGCGAGCCGTTCTTCGGCATCGATGTCAGCGGGCTGCGCCCGGGCGAAACGGCCACGATCGACGCCACCACCCTCGGCTTCCCCGTGGCGTCGCTCAAGGCGCTACCCGCCGGCGAGTACTTCGTACAGGGCATGATCCTGCCCTACACCCAGTTCACACGCGCCGACGGGCACACGATCTGGGCGCACATGGACGCGTGGGAAGGACAGCGCTTCAACAATGCGCCGGGCTCGCTGGTGAGCGCGGTGCAGAAAGTGCGCATCGATCCGGCCACCAATCCCACCATCGCGCTGTCGCTCACGAAGGTGCTGCCGCCCGTCGCCACCCTCACCGATTCCCCGTGGGTGCAGCGCTTCAAGATGACGTCCAAGAAGGTGAGTGCCTTCTGGAACCACGAGATGCCGCTCGGCGCCGTGGTGCTGCTCCCCAAGGGCTACGAGCAGAACCCCACCAAGCGCTATCCGGTGGTGTACACCGTGGGGCACTTCAGCGAGCGCGCGCCCTTCGGTTTCACCTTCGAGGGGTGCGACACGCCGGAGACCGCGCAGGCCAAGGCCGCGCGCCTGGCGCGTAGCGCTCGCGAACCGGGGTGTGAATTCCAGCAGGCATGGACCGCTGGCAAGGTGCCCGAGTTCATCGCCGTGTTCATTCAGCATCCCACACCGTTCTACGACGACAGCTACGTGCTGAACTCGGCCAACAACGGCCCCTACGGCGATGCCATCACACAGGAACTGATCCCTGAGATCGACCGGCGCTATCGCACGATTCCGTCGTCGTATGCCCGCACCCTCACTGGCGGTTCCACCGGCGGCTGGGACGTGCTCGCGCTGCAAGTGCACTACCCCGACGTCTTCGGTGGGGCGTGGTCGTTGTATCCCGACCAACTCGACTTCCGCAATTATCAGTTCGGCAACATCTATGCCGATGCCAATGCGTTCGTGATGAACGAACGCAGCTGGCTGCCGCGCGAAGTCCCGTCCAGCCGGTCGCCCGAGGGCATGACCGAGCTCACGATGCGCGAGGAGAACACCGCCGAGCTGGTGATCGCCACCAAGGGACGCTCCGGCGGTCAGTGGGACGGCTGGCAGGCCGCGTGGGCGCCCGTGGGGGCCGATGGCTACCCCAAGCCGCTGTGGGACAAGCGGACCGGGGTGATCGACACCAGCGTGGCGGCCGCTATGCGCGCCAACGGGTACGACCTGCGCAACTACGTGGAGCGCAATTGGGCCACCATTGGCCCGCGCCTGGTGGGCAAGCTGCACGTGGCCGTGGGCGACATGGACAACTACTTCCTCAACCTCGGCGTCTACCGATTCGAGACGTTTCTCGAGAGCACGAAGGAGCCGGGCAAGGGACCCTACTACGCCGGCCGGTTCGACTACGGCCGTCCGCTCAAACCGCACGGTTGGCAGCCGTGGAGCAATCAGGAACTGCTGCGCCTCATGGAGGAGCAGGTCAAGCGGTACACACCGCGGCCCTAGGCCATGCCACCCGCTACAGCTGTCCCGTGCTCCCCCAAGTTGCCAACTGCGCCACGTACGCGGGGTCATCATACCGCGTGGGCAGAAACGCCCGCTCGTAGTCCGGCCGCACGGCGCCGACAATCTGCGCCGCCAGTAACTCGGCGCACGCCGGTGCGGCCATCAGACCGAACCCCGAGAACGCGGCGCACACATAGGCACCGCGCACGCCGCTGGGCCCCACCAGCGGCCGGTTTTCAGCCGTCTTGGTGTAGTACCCGCCGTCCACATACGCGTGCGGCAACCGCTCGACATACGCCGCGAGTCCGGGCGCCAGTGACGTCATGCCACGCAGCACCAGCTCGGGATAGAGCGCATCGTCGGGCATCGGAAACTCCGGCGCACTGAACCGGTGCGCGCTGTGATAATCCCACAGCATCAGCACCGTGCGACTCGCCCCGTAGCCTTCCGGTCGCAGATGAATCCCCGCCGGCATCGGCTCGGTGAGCCAGCGTGTGGCCTCGTCCGCCGCGAGTTCCTCGCGCTCCTCGTCGCTCCACTCCAACGACTGCGCGTCGTCGAGAATCACCAGCCCGGTGTCACGATCGATCACACCGGCGGTATCCTCGATTGCGATCTTGTAGTGCGCCTCCGAGAAGAGCGGCAGATCGGCCCCCGCCAACGCCCCCACCTGCGCCGCATACGGGCCGGCCGCGTTCACGAATACCGGCGTGGCAATGCGCATCGTGGTGCCGTCGGTGCAGGCCACCTCCACCGCCTCCACGCCGCCCGATTCCTGCCGCACGCGCTCCACGCGTCCACTCACCAGCTGCACGCCGGCCGCGCGTGCCTCGTCCAGCAGATACATGCCCAGCTGCTGGCCGCTAAACCATCCGCACCGGCGCGCGTGCAGCACCGCCACGATGTCGTGGTGCAACCATGGGAAGTGCGCGCGGATCGCCTCGCGGTCGAGAAACAAGTCCGCTCCCTCGGGAACCCCGCGGAACCCGCGATGCGGACTGCGCTGATAGGCCGCAGCGTCGGCCGCTGAGCGATACGTGCGCACCGCGCCGGCCCCCTGCGCACTCGCCCGCTCGGCATCCGCCACGAACCGCGCCGCCGTGTTCACATCGCGCGTGGCGTACAGGTACCCACGCCGGTTCAGCCCGAAGTGGTCGTCGCTCGCCTCCGACCACTGCTCCAGCAGATCGATGCTGCGGTTGATCAGCCGCACCATCGCGTCGTCGGGACCCGGCCACCAGTTGCGATACGCTTCGGTGCTCTTGTCACTCGTGAGCGTGAGCGGCGGGCGCTCGTCCACCAGCACCACACGGCGCACGCCGTGCGCGACGGCCAGCGCGTGCGCCGTCGCGATGCCCGCAATGCCGGCGCCGCAGATCACCACGTCGGCGTGCGCCACGTCGGCGTGCGCCACGTCGGCGTGTGTCACGTCAGCCGGCGTCACGCGATCACCTGCCGCGTCGCGCTGCCGCGTGCCGCCCAGAGGGCGCGCTCCACCATCACCGGGGTAAACGCGCGGCCGAACAGTGCCGATAACTGCGCCGAGCGCTCGCGCAAGGCCGTCGCGTACTTGGCGTAGTAGCCGTTCGTCCACGCCACGGGCCCGAGCAGCGGCACCTGCGCCGCCACGTCTTCATCAAAGAACGGGTAGACCGTCGGCGCCATGACGGCCAGCAACGCCGAGGCCGTGGCGGCACCGACGCCCTTGAGCGCCACGAGCGCGGTGACCGGCTTCGTGGGGTGCGGGATCTGCTCGGCGGCCGACCGACTCGCGCTCACCACCGCGTCCGGCGTGTTGTTCCGCACCAGCACAAGATTGGGGGCGCGCCACACGCCGCGCGCCATCTTCCACTCGGTGATGCGCACCATTTCCTCATGCAACACATAGCCCGGCGTGCGCGATTCGATCAGCGACGGCAACACGGTGCGGTACCACGCATCGTGCTCCACGAGCCGACCCGATGGCACGGCGGCGATGGCCGCGTCGTACCCCGCCAGCGCGCCAGACCACCGGTCGTCGCGGTCGGACGCCCACAGCGATGCCGCATGCTCGCTCACGGGCGGCGGCGTCCGACGAGCGATAGGAGCATCGATCCGACGGTCACGCCGAGCGCCGCGAGCGCGGGTGCGATCAGCTGAATCCACACCGGAGTCTGCGCCTGCATCATCGCGTCCATGTTGGTGAGTGATCCGATGCGTGGTCCGGCGTCGGGCACCGTGCCCAGCACCGCCGGCAGCGCCATGACGACGCCGAGGCCCATCGTCATCGCCGCCAGCAAAAACGGCACCTTTCGATCGCGCGACAGCTTGGACACGACAACGCCGGCTACGAGTCCGGCGTCGAACTGGAAGAAGCAGAACACCGCGATCCACAACGGCGTGACGGCGTAGCTGCCTGGCAGAAACGTGCGCTCGCTACCCAGCCCGAAGTACATCGCGGTGAGCGTGGTGAAGAGAACCACGAACATCACGAGGTAACCGGCGAGGGCCATGCCGAACGCCTTCACTTTTTCTCCACGTCCAACTTGAGCGAGGCCAGTCCGTCTTCGAAGTCCTTGCCGATCATCGTGTCCAGATTCATGAAGAGCCCGACGACCTTGGACAGATACGAATTCGCACCACGCATGGACCACATGACACGCGTGCCACCGTCCGTGGGCTCGAGATTGAACTCGATCACGTTGTGTCCCTCGATCGGCTTCAGCATGTCCAGCTGCATCGTGATCTTCGACGGCGGCATCAGCTCGCGCACGGTGATCGTGCCCTCGCCGGCCTGACTGTTGCCGCTCCAGTAGTAGCTCGCACCGGCAGCGCCGGGGGTGCCATTAAACACCTTCTTCATTTGCGGATCGAGCTTTTCATACGGGGACCAGCGGCTCCACTGATGCAGGTCGGCAATCGTGGGAAAGATCGCCTCCGGAGGCGCCGCGACGGTCACGGCGCGCTCCACCAGAAACGAGTCCGGCTGGCGCGACGCCATGAGCAGCAGCGCGGCCAGCAGCACGGCGAGGATGATGCCAACGGTTTTCAGCACGCGCGCCTCGGCTGCACAAAGTGGGAGCGAAACGGATGGGCACGGGACGGCAACGCCCGCGCGCATCCCGCGGTTGGTATACTGCCGAACGGGCGTGGGAGGCGCTACCCGTCCTGTTCAGTCGCGGGGCAGCGCGATGGGCACCACGGACACCGAGCGCCACGGTGCGCCGGGGTGCCGAGCCAGCGTGAGGCGCCATGCCGAGTGGCAGTGCTCGCCGCAGGTGCGCCCCACCACCAACGCCGCGCGCACGCTCCCGTCGGCGGCGGCGGGGAGCCACGTGGGCCGGGTCAGTGCCACCAGGCCACTGCTCCCCGGGTACCGGCGAAACCACGCCTCCCAGCCGTCGGGATATCGCCGAAAGTGCGCCTCCAGCGAGGTCAGGCTCTCGAGGTGCACCGGCATCGGCAGCCTCAGCGCGGCGGTGTCAGCCGTCTGCGCCACCAGTGGCACTCCCGCGTCACGCAGCAGGCGCAGCGTTGGTGACAGGTGGAGGCTGTCGTTCCAGAACACCAGTTGCTGTGCGTGTTCACGCGTGACGAACAGCGTGATCAGTGCCACGCGTTGCACGGCCGCCTCGTCGTCCGCGGTCCGCGCATCCTCGCGCGCGCGATCACGCGCCCCGCACGCACTCCCGCCCAGCACGCTGGCCGCCAGCAGCAGCGCGCCGAGCACACGCATGGTCACGGCCTATTCGTCGTCGTTGGCCGCCGCCGCGACATCCTCGACGAGCGATGGCAGCTTGCCGATCGTGTTCCAGTTGCGGGCCGTCACGCGATCGCCCAACTGGTCGGCCACGGCCGCCACGAGGTCGCTGTGCGCCGCGCCGTCGGGGGCGTACTGATACGCCGCGCGCGCGCCAAGGTGAAGGCGTTCGTCGCCCCACGGCAGCTCCAGCAGCGGCAACAGCGCCGCGCGGTCATAGGGATCGCGCCACACCGACACGAACAGGCGGCTGGGGTCGATGTCCTCATCGTCGAACGGGTTGTCGTCGATGATCTGATCGAGCTCCACCGCCGTGACCACGACCACACGCGCGGACACTTTCAATGACTGCTGGATCCCCTGCTCGAGCGCGACGGCCGCGTCCGCGGCCGGGGTGCCATGCGCCGCGTACACCAGATTGCCACTGGTGAGCAGGGTCCGGGGCGTGCCGAAGCCCAGCCGCCGCGCAAGTTCGCGCAACTCCAGCATCTTCACCTGCTTGGCGCCCCCCACGTTCACGCCGCGCAGCAGCGCGATGTGGACATCATCTCGGTCCCGGGAAATTCGTGTCATGGCGGAGTATACCCCACCCGTCCGGCCAACGGCACGCTGGTGGCCGCACGCGGGTGGCCGCACGCGGGTTGCGGGTCGCGGCACGCGGCTGGAGCGGCTCGGGGATGGAGGCAAGTCACGACATGGTAACGAGGTACGCGGCGCGCCCGGAGAAATATTTCGCTGGTGGTGTTTGCGTTTTCGGGGCAGACCCTGTACATTCACGGAAGCGATGCATGCGCCTCGGCGTATGGACATGTTCCGACAGAAACGGGCCTGCCAAATCGAGCGGGTCCGTTTTTTGTTCGTATCGTAGCCACCGAGTGGTGGCGACCGTCGTGAGGTAGATCACGAGTACCAGGTGGTTGGTTCCGTTCTGCATCGGCTCGTCTGTCCGCGTGCTCCGACTGACACCAGCACCATATCAGAAACAGGAGTATTGCGATGCGTACGACCGGCACCGTCAAGTGGTTCAACGACGCCAAGGGCTTCGGCTTCATCACCCCCGCGAACGGACAGAAGGATTGCTTCGTTCACCATTCCGCCATCCAGGGCGGCGGCTTCAAGTCGCTGACCGAAGGCGAGACCGTTGAGTTCGACATCGTGCAGGGCCAGAAGGGTCCGGCCGCTGAGAACGTCACGCGGATGGGTCGCTGATTCGGGCAGTTTGCCCTTTCGTCATGAGTGCATCGCCTCGCGCGATCCACACCTGACGTTCCGAAGCGCCGTGTGCCCGGACCTCTGTCCGCCACACGGCGCTTCGGCGTTGTCCCCTCTTTCCGGGAACCACGCATGATAGACAGCGCTCCCGCCGAACGCGCATTCGATCCGCGCGACACGGCTGCCCGAACGTCCTTTTTGTCCTCCCATCGCGCGCAGGCCGTCTGCACGCGCGAGTTTGCCCGGCTCTCCGAGGGGCTCGTCGCCGCCGCAAAGCTGTTGGCGGTGGAAACGGGCATCGAAGCGCCCACGGCGCGCCTCTCCCCCGAGCGCTGCATCGTCCAGCTCGGGCCGGTGGCCCTCACGGTCGCCTGGCTGCGAAACGGCACCGATGTTCCGGCAGCGGGTCAGTTGTTATGCATTGTGTGGCGTGGCGTCATCGCACCGCGCGGTGAGCATGCCCCCGAACGACGCGGATGGCGGCAAGTGCCGGCCACCCCGCAGTCGGTCTGGGAAGAAACTTGTCTCCCATCCGCCACCAGCGAAGCGACGTGGCATTGGCATCCGGAATCGCTGGAACGCGAAGGCTATGCGTCCCTCGAGCTCGCCGGGCGCTGCAGCGATCAACTCCGGACCGCGCTCGACGCCCTCATGCAGGACGCGCCGCTCGATACCGGATCGGCAACCTAGTACGACGTGCGCATGACCAAGGAGGCTGTATGAAGGAAGACGCTATTGAGTTCGAAGGAGTCGTGTCGGACGTGTTGCCCAGCGCCATGTTCCGGGTCGACCTCGAAAACGGGCATTCGCTGCTGGCCACCATGGCCGGCAAGATGCGCAAGTTCCGCATCCGGATCCTGGCCGGCGATAAGGTCACGGTGGAAGTCTCGCCGTACGACCTGAGCCGCGGCCGTATCACGTTCCGCCACAAGTAACAGCACGGACCACCGCACCATCCGGACGGTGCGCGGCAGTCGTTGTCCCC
Organism: Gemmatimonadota bacterium; assembly: GCA_031127225.1. Taxonomy (GTDB): domain Bacteria; phylum Gemmatimonadota; class Gemmatimonadetes; order Gemmatimonadales; family Gemmatimonadaceae; genus Gemmatimonas. The sequence continues at coordinate 7,935 of JARIEV010000093.1, forward strand.
CGACGACTGCCGCCGTCCGACGCGGACCGCGTTTCCCCTGGCCCTGACGGCGTTTCCCTGACGGCCAGCCCCGCGGCCCAGCCGATATTCCGGGTGCACCACCAATCGGTGCCCCGCAGACTGGTGACCGACCTCGGCGGGCGTCAACGACCCGGACCGACAGGTGCTCCCATGTCGCTGCTTCCCACGCCGCTGCACCCGCTGATCGTGCACCTACCGATCGCGCTGACGGTGCTGCTGCCGCTCTTCGGCCTCGGGGGGCTGATCGCCATCCGGCGCGGTGCGCGCGCCGTGCCCGTGTGGGGCCTCGCCACGGCCATGCTCGCACTCACGCTGAGCAGCGGCCTGCTGGCCAAGGAAACCGGCGAAGACGAGGAAGACACCGTTGAGAAGGTGGTCGGCGAAGAATCGATCGAGCCACACGAAGAAGCGGCCGACGCGTTCATCGTGGCCACGGCTGTGGTGCTGGTGATCGCGGGCGTCGGCTTTGTGCCGGGGCGCGTGGGATCGGCCGCCCGGGTGGCGGCGGCGGTGGGCACGCTGGCAGTATTCGGCTTCGGCTACCACGTGGGCCACACCGGCGGCCAGCTGGTCTATCGCGACGGGGCCGCGTCGGCGTACGTGCCCGCTAGCAGCCGGGTGGTCGATACCCCGTAGCACGCAGATGCTCGATCGGCAGAAAGCGCGGCGTGGGGAGCGCATCCCACTCGCACCACCGCCATTCCGCGCACTTCTCCGGCTCCATCACGGCGGGCGTCCCCTCGGGCGCCATCGCCAGCACGAACAGCGTGACATAGTGCTTCCCCGCCCCGACGAACACATCGTTCGTGTAGGGGCCGAGCGTGACCGTGGAGACCACGAGGCCGGTTTCTTCCGCCACTTCGCGGGCCGCGCACGCCTCCACGGTTTCCCCGAACTCCAGATGTCCACCAGGAAACTGCCACGTGTCGTCGCCGTGGGAGGCGCTGCGTCGGCGGCCGATGAGCACCTGTCCGTCGCGGACGACAATCACCGCGACGCCAACGCGCGGAGCGGGAGCAGCCGCGGACGCCATACCCGATGCTCGCACGACGTCCGTCGCCCGGTTACGACGCGGCCAGCGCCGCCTGCGGACGAAGCTTGCGGCGCAGCGTGCGCACATGGATGCCGAGCAACCGGGCCGCGACCGTGCGATTGCCACGCGAGGCGCGCAGCGCTTCGTCGATCAGTAGACGTTCCGCGTTCGAGAGGTCGAAGCCGATCGACTCCGCCACCCGCCGTCCGTCGGCCGCCGGTGCGGCCAACGCCTCATCTCGCCGCCCGAATTCCTGCACACCGCGCAGCGCCTGCACTTCACTCCGGAGCGCGGCCAGCTCAAGGGTGAGCCGCACCGTGGAGAACAGCGTGGTCGGCACGACCGGCTCGCTCAGGTAGCTCACGACGACATGACCGGCCAGCGGAATGCTGGGAATCTGGGCCACACGGGCCGTCATCACGATCACGGCGGGCATGCCGCTCCCCCAGTCAATGCCGTCGAGCGCATCGGCCGGGAGCCGCCAGCGGTCGCCATGCACGACTACGAGGTTGATGGGCGCCACGCGACTCGCGATCGCGGGGACATCCCGCAACTCCGGCGCATTAAGCACGGAGTGTCCGAGTGCTTCGAGTAGTGCGGTGACTCCGGCGCGCGCGGCCGAGTCGAGTCCGAGACAAAGAATGGTGGCCACGGCGTCGTGAGCTCCCTATGGGGCCTTCGCAGAGCGCACCACTCGGCAAACTCGGCTATAGCGTACCTTAATGCTGGGACAAAGAGGCCTTTGGGGCAAGACGTTCCTTATACCAGTGACAAGCTGTCCGTACTAGGGCAAATTATCCGCCTTTTGACGGGAAGAGACGGCGGTGCAACGGGCGCCCCGCGCTATTTCCACACGGCGAAATCGGCCAGCGGCTTCCGAGCAATGTCGGGCACACTGGCGTCCACCGCCGGGTACCCCACGGGCATCACCAGCATCGCCTTCTCGTTGGCCGGCCGCTGCAACAACTCCCCGAGGAAGCCCATGGGACTGGGGGTGTGGGTCAGGGTCACAAGTCCCATGGCATGAACGGCCGCGATGAAAAATCCAGCCGCGATGCCGCACGATTCCTGCGTATAGAAGTGCGTCCGTTTTTCGCCATCAGGAAAATACCCGAAAGACTGGCGAAACAGGACCACCACCCACGGCGCATCGGTGAGATGCGGCTTGTGCTCGTCGGTTCCAAGCGGCGCCAGCGCCTCGAGCCACTCGGGGGTGGCCCGGCCGGCATAGAACGCCCGCTCCTCGGCCTCCGCCGCGTCGCGCATGGCGGCCTTGAGCACGGGATCGGCCACCGCCACGAACGTCCACGGCTGCTGATGGGCGCCGCTCGGCGCCGTACCGGCGGTCCGGATGGCCAGCTCGATCAGCTCCCGCGGGACGGCGTCGGTACTGAAATGCCGCGTGGTCCGGCGCCGATCCATCTGCGCATAGAACTCGCGCGCTCTGGCCACGGACGCGTCCGGCGCGAGGCGGGCGTGGTCGAGGGGGAGGAAGGGTTTGGGCATGGGGATGGGGACGGGGATGGGAGCCAAAAGGCGTTAGGAATTGAACGGCGTTGGGAATTAAACGGCGTTAGGAATGAAACGGCGTCGGGAACGAAAAGGCGTTAGGACGCGACGGCGTTTGCGCTCTACCTTTCGTCCATGCTACTGACCACTCGCGCGTTCGGGCGCCCCGCGGTGTTGGCCCTCCTGCTTGGCGCCTGCAGTACGGCGCCGGTGGGATCGCCTGTGCGCCCTGGCCTGGCGGCGCCGCGGCGCGCCATTCTCGTGTCGTTCGACGCGCTCAATGAGCGGCGGGCGCTGGAGACGGTTCCGGCGGAGGCGATTCCTGCCCTCCGGGCGCTCTTCACGCGCGGCGCGTGTGCGGCCAGCGCGCGGCCGGCGTTTCCGAGCGTGACCGCGCCGGGACACGCGGCGCTCTGGACGGGCGCGTACGGCAACGTGAACGGCATCGCCGCCAATGCGATGCCGCGCCTGCCGCGTGGGGACCATGCGCTCACGTCGTCGGTGTCTGGCTATTTCGTGGATAATCTGCGGGCCGAGCCCATCTGGATCACGGCGGCGCGCGCGGGGCTGCGTGCGACGGGGCATCATGGGACGCAGGCGCCGGGGGCACCCGGATATCCCGGCATCGACGGCGAGGACGCCGCGCTGCTGGCGCGGCGCGGTGAGGCGACGGCGGTGCTGGCGCGCCCGAACGTCTTTGTGATGAACGGCTACAACACCATGCTCGCGCCGTCGATGGTGCTGACGGAGGCCGAGGTTGCACCGCACCCGGCACGCGGATGGACCAACCTCGACCGTCTGCAATCGGACGTTCCGCCACTCGAAATCGCGTGGCTGGCGGGCACGGATTCGCTGTTCGCGCTGCTGCACGGCGGTCGTGTGTACGACCGGATCCTGCTCGCCACGCGCCGCGATGTCCGCGCCGGCACCGTGGCCCGTGCCGCTCCGGAAGACACAGCGGCCATCACGCCGGCGCGCGTGCTGGCCCGTCACTTCGCCGATGCGGTCTTTCTCGAGACCCCGGACGGCGTGGCCCCGCTCACTGGCCGGCTCTTCAGCATCAGCCCCGATGGCGCGCGATTCCTGCTGCTGGTACCGGAACTGCGTGTGGTGCAGGGCAACCATCCGGACGCGGTGACCGACTATCAGCGTGCGATCGGCGGATGGTTCGGTAACGGTGCGCTCACCGCGTATCGCGCGGGTCGCCTGGGCACGCCCATCGCCCGCGGTGGCGACGGGCACGCCGAGCAGCGCTACCTGGAGTCGCTCGAACTGCTGGCGCGGCAGTTCATGCGCGGCGGCGCGTGGCTGTGGAGCACCCGGCAGCCGCAGCTGCATCTGGACTACCTGCCGCTGATCGACGAAGTGGACCACGAATGGTTCAGCCTCGTGGATACGAGTGCGGCGCCCTACAACGCGGCACTCGCCGCCCGGGTGCAGCCCTATCGCATCCGTGCGTGGCAGCTCGCCGACCGGGTGCTAGCGTCGCTGCAATCACAGGTGGCCGGCGACCCGAACGCTGCGCTCGTGGTCTCGGGGGATCACGGCATGCGCAGCTACTGGATGGGGTTCCGCCCGAACGTCGTGCTACAGGAGGCCGGCTTGCTGGTCCTCGACCGCGCGGGCCGGGTGGATCTGTCGCGCACGCGCGCCTACTCGCCCACGGGCTACTACATCATGCTCAACCGCACGGCGTGGCAGCAGGGGATCGTGTCCGCGGCCGACGAACGCGCCACGCTCGATGCCGTGGAGCGCGCGATGCTCGCCGCGCGCACCCCCGACGGCACGCCACTGGTGGTCCGCACATGGCGCGCCGACGCCGCCGGCGCTGATACGCTGGGCATCGGCGGCCCCACCGGGGGCGACCTCTACTACGACGTCGCTCGTGGGTATTTCTGGAACGCGGGGCTGACCGGGCCGGTCACGTCCGCGCTCCCCAAGTCGGAGGCCGGACACGGGTTTCCCTCGCCGAGCCCGGAGATGCACACCGTGCTGTGCGCGTGGGGCGATGCCATCACCGCGCGGCGAATCGGCCCCGTGCGCAACGCCGACGCCCCACTCGTCGTGGCAGACTGGCTCGGCATGCCGCATCCGCCGCACGCGACGGGCGCGTCGCCGTATGGGGAACTGATGGGGAAAGGGGGAGGGGCTGGACGGCGTTAGGAGTGAACGGCGTTAGAAGACAAAGGCGTTAGGATCTGAAAAGCGTCAGGATTGAACGGCGTTAGGATGTGAACGGCGTTGTCTTCTAACGCAGTCACATCCTGACGCCGTTCTGTTCTAACGCCGTTATCTCCTAACGCCGTTATCTCCTAACGCTTTTCAAATCCCAACGCCGTTATGTCCCAACGCCGTTCAGCCCAAACGCCCCCTTACGGCCACGGCAGCACAATCACCGGGTACCTCGGCCGTGCCGCCGGGTCGTCATTCCCGTCCATGAACTTGGCGATGTCGTGGCGCGCGGAGGCCACGTGCGCCTGCACGGCGGCGTCGGTGGACGTGCCACCGGCGAGCTGCGTGTCGAGCGCCTTCAGGTGCATCAGCGCGGCGGCGCGGACATCGGGCATGGCGCGCTTGTCACCGGCCAGATCGAGGATGGCGTCGAGCGCGGCACGCTGGGCGGCGCGCTGCACGGCCTTTTCCGCCGCGGCGGTGGCGGCGGTGCTGCCCCATGTGCGCTGCACCACCGTGCGCAGCACTTCGTCCAGTGACAGCGCGCCGTTGTCGCGTCCCGCGATCAGGACCACGCGCGCGAGGCGCTCGCGATCGAGCAGATAGCCGACCACTTCCGTGGCCAGTCCACCGGCCAGCGTGACGGCGTCGAACGTCGTACCGCCGTTGCTGTCGATCCACGTCATGTCGGTGTTGAAGCCCGGCGGGGCCGGCGGGATCATCTGCTGCACGCGCTCGGGCACCGTGAGTTCTGCCGGCTGGATCGCGTCGAGCGCCATCGCGAGGGCGCGGCGCTGCGTCGCAGCGGGCACGACGGTCGTGGGGGTCTGCCCATCACCGCGCAGCGTGAACGTGAAGTCCATGCCGCCCACGTTCTTGGCCAGCCCTTCCAGCGAGTAGCGGTGATGCAGGTACACGTGCGCGAAGCGCATGTTCAGCAGCGCCATGGGCTCGCCCGGCTTGATCGCGCGGTCGTCGAACTTGTCGATGAGCACGCGCCGCACCTTCGACGTACGCTCCACGGCATCGAACATCGTGGCGCCTTCCACCCAGCGCGTCACTTCGGGAATGGAACCGTTCGCGCTGGCGTACTGGTCGTTGATGAAGCGGACGTTGCGCGCGATCCCGTCCTTCATGATGGCGGCCAGCCCCTTCGCTTCTGAGGCGCTGTCGGCGTACCAGGTGTAGCCGAGTTTGATGGCCAGCGTGTCCCACGCGCCGGGGCCGGTGCGATAGGCGTCGCGCAGATCCGGGGTGCCGTCGGCCGCGAGCGTGATGAGCGGGAACGGGTAGTCCATCACCGACGTGCGTCCCTGCGAGTGCGCGATGTAGTTGTGCGACAAGCCCAGCGTATGGCCGATTTCGTGCGCCGCATGCTGCCGGCGGCGCGACATGGCATACGTCTCGGCGTCCACGTTCGGGCCGCGTGGTCCCGACGCCGGTACCGTGCCGGCCCAGATGTTGTAGTCCACGAGCGAACGCCACGCGTCCATGCGGACCATGGCGCGCACGATTTCGCCGGTGCGCGGATCGCTGTAGCTCGGGCCCACGCTCGGGCCGGGACCGGAGCGATGCACCCACATGAGCATGTTGTAGCGCGCGTCCATCGGATCGGCGCCGGCGGGCAGGTCGAGCACGCGGAAGGCGCCCTTAAAGCCGGCGGCCTCGTACACCTTGGCCCACCAGTTGCCGCCCTGCCGCAGCGCCTCGCGGTACGGCGCCGGAATGCCGGGATCCAGATAATACGTGATCGGGGTGACGGGCTCCGTGAGCTCGCCACGGCGGTACGCGGCCGGATCCTTCGGCACGAGACGCCACCGGTTGATAAAGCCCGAGCGATACGTACCGTCGAAGCCCTGCGAGAGATCGGCGAACTGCGTGCCCCCGTAGCCGAAGCGCGGATCGTAGGCGCGCGGGCGGTAGCCGGTGGGATCAGGGAGCACGACCAGCGAATGGTGCTCCTCGAACGTCATCGCCTTGGGGTCAGGGGCGGCGCGGCGGGCGAGGCCACCCGGTGCGTCGCTCACGAAGGTGAGGACGGCGTGCACTTCGGTGTTCTTCGGAAACGACTTGGTGCGGGCCGTGTCGAGCC
>JARIEV010000094.1 GCA_031127225.1 Gemmatimonadota bacterium
CGCCGACGACCACCAGCAGCGATTCAGGCCGGTACCCGATACGGCGCACGCGCAGCCAGAGTCGGCCGGGGGTGATGCGACTGGCCGAGAACTGCCCGCTCTCATCGGACTCGGCGACCCCGGCAACCGTGCCGAACCGGATTTGCGCGCCGCCCACGGGGACGCGTTGGTCCGTCACCACCGTCCCCTTGACGATGCCCGTGCCCACCGATGGCGTGGTGCCCGGCACCGGTGCGGTTGGTGGGCCTTGCCCCTCGGCCGTTTCCAACGCGGCTGATAATAGTGCCGTCGTGAGCAGGGCGACGGCGTACCACCGCCCCGGCGTGAGACGCCGCACGGCAGAACACGCAGGTCGGGATATCGGTGGCAGCATGGGAGACCCCGCAGTGGGCATGTGTGGTCCGTGCGTGAGGGTAGCATGCACCATAGGTCCAGCGCCACCCGCCGTGTCCGGAAGATTGTCGGTCATCCGTTTGTTGTGCCCGCTAGCACGCCCATGTGTTCCATTTCGTCGCGGGCAGCCTAATGATGTCGACCGTGTCCCCGAGCCACGAACGGCAGGGCTAACTGATCGCGTGCCCGCGCCGTACAATGAGCGTCGACTGTCATGGGCCGCGACCGGTTTCCGGCGTCGCGGCTCCTTCGTGGTCGTTCCGTCACCGTTCCCGCGGCCCACCGGCGCATTCATGTCCCGATCCATTCTACGTCCGTCGGCAGTGTTCTCTGCACTCGCCCTGTCCATGCTCCCCGCCGGTCCGCTGCCCGCGCAATCGGGGACACGCCTGCTGCGCACGCCATCCGTGAGCGCGCAGCACATCGTCTTTGCCTACGCCAACAACATTTGGGCGGTGGAGCGCCGTGGCGGGGCGGCGCGTCGTCTCACGAGCTTTCAGGGGGTCACGCAGAACCCCAAGCTCTCGCCCGACGGGCAACTGGTGGCGTTCAGCGCTGAGTACGCCGGCAACACCGACGTGTACACGGTGCCGGTGCAGGGTGGGCAGCCCACGCGGCTCACGTGGCATCCGTCGGCCGATATGGTGCAGGGGTGGACTCCCGACGGCTCGGCGGTGATGTTCGCCAGCCCGCGCGCGTCGTGGGCCCCCACGGCGGCCCCGCGCTTCTGGACGGTGCCCGTGACCGGTGGCGTGGAAACGGCGATGCCGATGCCGCGCGCCTATCAGGGCAAACTGTCGGCCGACGGCCGTCGCGTGGCGTACCGCATGGCGAGCTCGTGGGACGAAGAGCGCCGCAACTACCGCGGTGGGCAGAACAAGCCGATCTGGATTCTGGACCTGAAGAGCTTCGCGCTCGACTCCACGCCGTTCACCAACTCCAAGGAGATGGACCCGGTGTGGGTAAACGACGCCGTGTATTTCCTCTCGGATCGTGACGGCGTGTCCAACGTCTTTTCGTACGACACGAAAGCCAAGCGCTTGGCGCAGGTCACTAAGTTCCGTGACTTCGACGTAAAGTCACTGGACGCGTCGGCGGGGGCGGTGGTGTTCGAGCAAGCCGGCTACGTGCACGAGCTCGATCCGGCCACGGGGACGGCGCGCATCGTGAACATCACGGCCGCCGGCGACTTCCCGTGGATGATGGCGTCGTGGAAGGACGTGTCGTCGCGCATCACGAGCCTGACGTTGTCCGCCACGGGCAAGCGTGCGGCGGTGGAAGCGCGCGGTGAGATCTTTACCATACCCGCCGAGAAGGGGGACGTGCGGAATCTCACGAACAGCAGCGGCGCCGCCGAGATCGCGCCGGTGTGGTCACCGGATGGCAAGACGCTCGCGTACTTCAGCGACCGGAGCGGAGAGTATCAGCTCGTGATCGCACCGCAGGACGGGCTGGGCGCGCGGCGCGACATCGCGCTGCCGGAGCCAAGCCGGCCGTACGCGCCGAGCTGGTCACCCGACGGGCGGAAGATTGCGTTTCAGGACACCCATTTCCGGATCTGGCTGGTGGATGTGGCCACGGGACAGGCGAAGGTGGCCGACACCGATCCGTACTTCATGGCGGACCGCTCTATCGTGCCGGTGTGGAGCCCCGATTCGCGGTATCTCGCGTACCCCAAGCGGCTCAAGTCGCTGTTTCGCGCGATCTTCGTGTACGACGTGACGGGTGGCACGGTGAAGCAAGTCACCGATGGTATGGCCGATGCCACCGCGCCCGCGTGGGATGCGGGGGGCAAGTATCTGTGGTTCCTCGCCTCCACGAATTTCGCGCTGAATTCGTCGTTGCTCGATATGTCGAAGTACGATCGCCCCGACACGCGGTCGCTGTATCTGGCCGTGCTGGCGTCGGATGAGGTATCGCCGCTGCTCCCGGAGAGCGACGAGGAAGCGGCGCGGGCTGGTGGCGCGACCGCCGCGGCGCGCACCGACAGTGCGGCGGCACCGGCACGGTCCGACAGTGCCCGGAGCGCGACGGCAGCGGTCCGCCCGGTGCGGATCGATTTCGACGGGTTGCCGCAGCGCATCGTCGCGGTGCAGGCCGTCACGGAGCGCGACTACAGCGGGCTCCGCGCCGGACCCGCCGGTACGGTGTTTTTCCTCGAGGCGGTCGCCGCGTCGGGAACGGCGGGCGCGAACGGTGGCGGCAACACGTTGCACCGCTTCCAGCTGTCCACGCGCCGGGCGGCGCCGTTCGCGACTGGGGTGGCGCAGTTCGTCGTGAGCGCCGACGGACGCAAGCTGTTGTATCGCACCGGCGGCGCTCAGGGCGGTTTGTATCTGGTGGACGCCGACCGCACGGTGCCCGCCGCGGGTGCAGGACGTCTGACCGCATCGTTGCGCGCGTACATCGATCCCCGCGAGGAGTTCCGCCAGATCTTCAACGAAGGCTGGCGCAATCAGCGCAACAACCTGTACGTGACAAACGCCCACGGTGCGGACTGGCCGGCGGTGAAGCGCATGTACGAGCCGCTGTTGGCACACGTGAACCACCGCGCCGACTTGAACTTCCTGCTCGACAACATGGGGGCCGAGATCGCGATCGGGCATTCGTACGTGCGCGGCGGTGATCTGCCCGACGTACCGACGGCGGGGGGCGGACTGCTTGGCGCCGACTTCACGATCGAGGGTGGCCGGTACCGCATCGCGCGCATCTATGACGCCGAGAGCTGGAATCCCGAGCTGCGGGCGCCGCTGGCGACGCCCGGGGTGAACGTGCGCGCCGGCGACTACCTGCTGGCGATCAACGGGGTGGAGCTGCGTGGCGCCGACAACGTGTTCCGGCTGCTGGACGGGACGGCCAATCGCCAGACCGTGCTCACCGTGAATACGCGCCCCGATCTGCAGGGCGCGCGGACGATCACCGTGCTGCCGGTGGCGAATGAGCAGGGGCTGCGCACGCGGGCGTGGGTGGAGCACAACCGGCGCGCGGTGGATTCGCTGTCGGGTGGCAAGCTGGCGTACGTGTACTTGCCCAACACCGGACAACCCGGGTACACCAGCTTCAACCGGTACTACTTCGCGCAGCAGGATCGGGTGGGCGTCGTAGTGGACGAGCGCTATAACGGCGGCGGCTCGGCGGCGGACTACATCGTGGATCTGCTGGGGCGCGACTACGACGGCTACTTCAACAATCCTGTCGGTGAGCGCTATCCGTTCACGAGCCCGGCCAACGGGATCTGGGGCCCGAAGGTCATGATCATCAACGAAATGGCCGGATCAGGGGGCGACCTGATGCCGTACATGTTCAAGCGGCGCAAGCTTGGCCCGCTGGTGGGCGCGCGCACGTGGGGCGGACTGGTGGCCACCACCGACACGCCGAATTTTGTGGACGGTGGGTCGATGATCGCGCCGCGGTTCGGCTTCTTCTCACGCGACGACAAGTTCGCCGTCGAGAATGAAGGCGTCGCGCCGGACATCGATGTCGAGAACTTCCCGAAGGAGGTCATCGCGGGGCGCGATCCGCAGCTGGAGCGGGCGGTGCAGGAAGCGATGCGCCTGCTCTCCACGTGGAAGAACGACCGCGCGGCGAAGGAGCCGTTGCCGCCGGTGTGGGGGAAGCGGAACCCGTGACGTCCTTCAATCCGCGCATCTGGAATCGGAAGATTCATCGCTGGGGCTCGATCGCGGTGGCGCTGCCGTTCCTCGTCGTGGTCTGCACCGGCCTGCTGTTGCAACTCAAGAAGCAGCTCGCGTGGGTGCAGCCACCCGAGCAGAAGTCGTCGGTGCACGTGCCGACGGTCACGATGGAGCGGGTCCTCGCGACGGCGAAGTCGGTGCCCGAAGCAAAAGTTTCGAGCTGGGAGGACATCGACCGGCTCGATGTCCGCCCGGGCAAGGGCATCGTGAAGGTGGTGACCGTCGATCACTGGGAGCTGCAGCTCGACCTCGCCACCGGCGCGTTGTTGCAGTCCACCTATCGCCGCTCGGATCTCATCGAGAGTCTGCACGATGGATCATGGTTTCACGATCTGGTGAAACTCTGGGTGTTCCTGCCGGCGGCGGTGATCGTGCTCGGGTTGTGGATCACCGGGATGTATCTGTTCCTGCTGCCGTTCCGCGCGCGTGCCAACAAGCGGCGTAGTGCGGCCGCGGCGGAGTGAGGACGGCGCGGTGAGCGCTCGGGTATGAGGCCGCCGGAGCCGCGCCGGTACACGAACCGGTCGGGGGTGGAGATCGACGGGGCCGGCGTGGGCCGGTGGATGCTGCAGCGCGCGCGTGATCGCCTCCCGAAGGCGCCGCAGCAGCAGGTGGTGGGCGTGCGTCCCGATCTCGCGTTCCTGCACGCCAACCGCACCGCGCCGGCGCTGACCTGGATCGGGCACTCGTCGCTGCTCTACCAGATCGACGGCGTGAACGTGCTGGTCGATCCCGTGTTCAGCCGGCGCGCGTCACCGGTGCCGTTCGCGGGACCGAAGCGCCATCAGCCACCGGGGGTGCGCGCGCACGAGTTGCCGCGCATCGACGTCGTGCTGCTGTCGCATAATCACTACGATCACCTCGACCGCGCGTCGATGCGCGCGGTGGCGAGGCAAGCCGGTGGGCCGCCGGTGTTCGTGGTGCCGCGCGGAACCGAGTCGTGGTTTGCGCGGCATCTGCCGTCGCGTGGCGGCCGCGCTGCGGTGACGGCCTGCGACTGGGACGACGTGGTGCGGTGGCCGGGGCGCACGGGTGAGATTGCGTTGCACTTTCTGTCGGTGCAGCACTGGTCGAACCGTACGCTGTTCAACCGCAACCACTCGCTGTGGGGAAGCTGGGCCATCCTGCATCCCGACTTCCGCTTCTGGTTTTCCGGCGATCTCGGGTACTCCGACGAGCCCCGCGCCATCGGCGCGCGCTTCGGGCCGTTCGACGCGGCCGCGATCGCGATCGGCGCCTACGAGCCGCGATGGTTCATGCGTGCGCAGCACGTGAATCCCGATGAGGCCGTGCAGGTGATGCTGGACGTGGGTGCGCGCGAAGCGATCGGTGTGCACTGGGGCACCTTCGCGCTCACCGACGAGCCGCTCGATCAGCCGCCGCGCGATCTCGCCGCCGCGCTCACGACGCGGGGGATTCCAGCGGAGCGGTTCCGGGTGCTGCGGCACGGGGAGACGCGTCGCTACCCGTGGCCAGGTACACCAGCAGTGGCGGACAGCCCATGAGCAGCGTGGCCGGCCACCACCAGATGGCACGGCCGCGCGCGCGCAGGTCGCGCGCCAGCCACACGAGCACGATCGCGGTGAATACCCCCATGTCGTTCCAGGCCATGAACACCATGGGATCCTGACGGAGCGTGGTCCACGCGTGGGTGAGACCGGCGGCCACCGATCCGTGCTGCTGCATCCACTGATAGAACGACCACTGTTCGTACGCGAAGAAGAGCGCGGCGGCCAGCAGCAGGGCGGGGCGTCGCATCATCCGGGACGCTTCTCGTATTCGTCGGTGGGCAGCTTGAAGGCCGCCACGAGTGCCGGATCCCCGGTGATCCCCAGTACGCGCTGGGCCACGTATTCACCGGCCACCGGACCGAACTTGAAGCCCTCGGCCTGACCCACACCAGCGATCCAGGCGTTCGACGTGCCCGGGACGTAATCGATGATGAAATTGCGGTTAACGCTCGACTCGTAGTGGCAGGCACGCGTTTCCAGCAGCGGCGCGTTGGCGAGCGCGGGGAAGCGGGCGGCGAGGAAGCGACGGGCCCCATCGATGCGATCCTGACTGGCCCACCGGCTGCTGGTGTCCGGATCCTGCTGCGCCGGATCGGCGGGGGCGGGTGCTCCGGCGGCGGGGCCGACGGCGGGGGCAGCGCCTGCGGCGGCGACCGGCGCCGCGATCGCACCGCGCACTCGGAAGCCGCGCGAGTCCACGGGCAACACCGGCCATCCGGTGACGCCGGGGAAGTTGAAGCTGGGGAGGTTGGGGAAGCTGAAGCGCGGGTCCGCCACGGGGACGCCGAAATAGCAGGCCACCCCGATCGGCACGCTCATGCGGTTTTCCATATACGGAAACAGCTTGCGCAGCCACGGGCCGCATGCGAACACGTAGGCGTCGCCCCGCACGGTGGTGCCATCCTCGAGGATCACACCGTCCATGGCGCCGTTGACCGTGGGGCCGGGACGCACCCGGCTGATTACGAGCTTGACGCCCATCTTCTCGCCGATGGCGGCGACCGCCTGCGTGGCGGCACGGCAGCGCACCACACCGGCGTCCGGTTCGGTGATGGCGATCGTGATATCGTCGGTCTTGATGACCGGATAGCGCTTGCGCACCTCGGCCCCCGAAAGCACCTCGTGCGGCACGTTGTTCGCCTTCCACAGGGCAAGCGTGTTCTTGATGAACGGCTCTTCGGTGGCGCGCATGATCACGTCGCCGGTCTGATGGAAGTACGACGTGCGGAACACGGGGGCCCATTCCTGCTCGAAGGCCCGCCAGCGCTCAATGGCGGACCGGGCCCACGGGGTCCACAGTTCGCCGGTGGCGCGGTCGCCGTAGGAGGAGCGGACGCCTCGGGTCTCGTCGCCGCTGGTGGAGCGGGAGTTGCCCGGGCCGTAGGCGTCGATGAGGGTGACGCGGGCACCGCGCTGCCGCAGATGGTACGCGGTCCAGCCGCCCCAGGCGCCCGCACCGATCACGACCACGTGCCCCACGCCGCCGTCGCGGGCGCGTCCCGGGACGATGCCGCGCGCCGGCGTGATGCCGGCGAAGCCGCCACTCGCGGCACCGGTCGAGACGCAACCCGTGGTGAGTAAGGCCCCGGCGCCGACCCCGGCGATCCGGAGAAAGTCGCGGCGTGGCAGGGAGGACGCCGCGGGCTCCGCGGCGGCGGGGGCGTCGGAATCAGAGGGGAAGCGCGTCATGCGGCGAGTATGCCCTGTGGGGCACGGGACCGCAACTACGGGCTCGCGCGACGCGCCGCGGTGCGGTTTTCGCACGTCCCGGTCTTGTCAGCGTCCGGTCAGTAACACACGTTGCACCATTATGACGATCCGCACGTTTCTTCCAAGCGCATTTCTCGCGGCGGTGGTGTCCGCCAGCGTCTTCGGCGGCACCCGCATGTCCGCCCAGCGTCCCGCCCCCCTCGCGCCGCTCACGGCGGCGATGTTCGCGGCGGATACTGCCAAGCTGTATTCGGAGGCGCAGGCCACCGACGGCGCGGCGGTGTGGACCAAAACCTGTGCCGGGTGCCATGAATCGAAGGATGTGACCAGCGCTGACTTCCGCACGAAGTGGGTTGGGCGGAATCTGTTCGAGTTGTACGAGCAGATCCGGACCACGATGCCGGACGACGCGCCGGGCACACTGAGCGCCGACGAGTATCTCAACTCCGTCGCCTACATTCTCAAACTCAACGGCCTGCCGGCCGGCGAGACGAAGCTTGTTGCGGACTCGGCCACCATGTCGGCGCTCAAGTTCGAACTGCCGGCGCCCCCACCGGGACTGCCGCTGGACCAGTAGGCGATCGGCGACGCGCGGTGCGCCGCCGCCGTCGTCGGTGCAGAAATATTCCGTCATCGGCACGTAGGTGCGGCCGCGATATTGACAGCGGTCGCGGCGCACCGTACCCTCCCGCGGTGATCGTCGGTCCAACCGACTCGGTCTGAACCGACTGTGGCGCGGGACGTCTCCGCTGCCCTTGGTGACGGATCGCCGTCGGGCGCTGTTGTCCGACCGATCACACTGTTGTTTCGCAGTTTCCCACCGCGTGCCTCGCACGTACCCGGGTTCGATGCGCGGTAGTCCGCTGCGTCAGCCCGTCCCCTCGCGCCTATCGGGTGTTCCGGCACCCGTGCACCGTAGTGACACGGTCTGTCCGCTTCCGCACGCCTCGGCGTGTGGGGCCGGGCCGTGGCATGTTCGGCCACACTGGGTGGCCGTTGTGTGATCCAGCTCTCTGAGGGAGTCACGAGATGCGATTGTTCGGACCCGTCGCGACTGATCGTGGCGAGCAAAACTGCTCGCCGCATCATTCCGTTGTTCGCCGCCCACTGGCCGCCGTATGTGCACGTCTTGCCCTGTTGACGGGGCTGGTCGTCGCCTCCTTGACCGCGGCCCCGCGTGCGGAAGCACAGGGTGCCGGCGGGACCATCAGCGGTCGCGTTACCGACGCGGCCACGGGCAATCCGGTCGCGCAGGTGCGCGTGCTGGTTGCCGGTACGCAGAACGGTACGCTCACGGCCGATAACGGCCGCTACACGCTGCGCGTCACCACCACCGGGGCGGTCACGCTCGACGTGAACCGGATCGGCTACGAAGCGCAGAAGGTCACCGTCACCGTCGGCGCCACGCCGGTGGTCGCGGACGTGCAGATCAAGCAGGCCGCCTTCTCGCTCGCCGCCGTCGTCACCACGGTGACCGGACAGCAGCGTAAGGTCGAACTGGCGAACGCCACGGCGCAGATCAACGTGGCCGAGAAGATCGCTGAGCTCCCCGTGTCGAACATGGGCAGCCTCCTCTCGGGTCGTACCTCGAGCGTGCAGGTCGTGCAGACTGGCGCCACGGGTACCGGCTCGCGTATCCGTATCCGCGGCCAGAACTCGTTCTCGCTGTCGAACGATCCCATCGTCGTCATCGATGGTGTGCGTGCCACGTCGACCACGAACAACGCCCTTGGCGTCGGTGGTTCTGGTCCGTCGCGTCTGGACGACATCAACCCCTCCGAAATCGAGACCATCGAAATCGTGAAAGGTCCGTCGGCCGCCACGCTGTACGGCACCGAAGCGGCGAACGGCGTGGTCGTCATCACGACCAAGCGCGGTAAGTCGGGCAAGACGACGTACAATCTGAGCGTCGAGAACGGCCAGATCGCCAACACGGCCAAGTACCCGGACATGTGGACGCTCTGGGGCCGTACGGCCGCCGCGCCTGGCGTCTCGAACATCTGCTTGCTGACCGCCGTTGCATCGGGGGCGTGCACCTCCACCGACTCGCTGTCGCGCGGTAACGTGCTCAACACTCCTGGCATAACGCCCATCGGCGACGGCAGCCGTCGTCAGTACAACCTGCAGGCGTCGGGCGGTACCGATAAGGTGCAGTTCTTCGTCTCCGGCCAGACGGAAGGCGAGACGGGTATCTATAAGATGCCGGACAACGAAGTGGCACGATTGAAGGCGCGCCGCGGCGTGAGCGAACTGCCGTCCGACATCATGCGTCCGAACGCGCTGGCGCGTAACAGCTTCCGTGCGAACGTGAACGCTGAGCTCCGAAAGGGACTCTTCGTGCAGGCGTCGTCCGGCTATGTGAACAGCAACCTGCGGTTGCCGCAGAACGAAGACAACGCCAACGGTTTGATGGTAAACGCCCTCGGTGGACCGTGGCGCGGTGACCTGCGTGATGCGCAGGGCGATTCGCTCAAGTACTACCGCTCGTTCATGATGGGTGACGTGCTATCGCAGACGACCACGCAGGGTCTCAACCGCTTCATCAACAGCGTGTCGGCTCAGTGGACGCCGACCACGTGGTTGTCGACGCGCGCCGCCATCGGGTCAGACTACACGAGCCGCAATGACCTGTTCATTGCGAAAGTCGGAGAGGGTCCGAACACCGGAACGGTGCGCTCCGGTAACATCACGAGCCAGAAGTTGGACATCAACCAACAGACGGCTGACTACGGCGCGACCGGTACGTTTCAGCTGACGGATTGGATGAAGTCGACCACGTCCATCGGTATGCAGTACATCCGCAACGCCGTTGGATTTACGGCCGGCACGGGTATCGCTTTGCCGCCCGGCGGTGTGACGGTGTCCTCCGCCGCCACGCGCTCCAGCACGCAAGGCATCAACGAACGTCGCACGCTCGGGTACTACGTCGAGCAGCAGGTCGCCTTGCGCGATCGCCTGTTCATCACGGGCGGTGTACGCCGCGACGCCGCCAGTGCCTTCGGTGCCAACACGCGTGCCGTGTACTACCCGAAGCTCGGTGCCTCGTGGCTGATCTCCGACGAGACGTTCCTCAATCTCCCGGACTTCGTGAACTCTTTGCGTCTGCGCGGCACGTACGGCGCGTCGGGGCAGATTCCGGGTGCCACCGACGCGGTGCGCTTCTACTCGCCGGGCCCGCTCACGACAGCCTCGGGCGACGCCCCGGCCGCGTCGCTGGGTTCGCTGGGTAACACGAACCTCAAGCCGGAATTCTCGGCCGAAACCGAGTTCGGGTTCGACTTGGCCATGTTCTCGGGCCGCACGAACATCGAAGTCACGTCGTACAACAAGAGCACGACGGACGCGCTCATTCGGCGTTCCATCGCGCCGTCTCTCTCGGGGCTGACGACGCAGTTCGTGAACATCGGCAACATCAAGAACTCGGGTCTCGAGCTCACGTGGAACCAGCGCATCATCGACCGTGAAGCCGCCGCACTCTCGTTCACGTTCACCGGCTCCACGAACAAGAACCGCATGACGAAGCTGGGTGAGGGCGTGTCGCCGATTGCCTCGGGTAACCGCAACACGCAGCGGAACCTGCCGGGCTATCCGTTGTTCGGCCTGTGGGACAAGAACATCAGCTTCAACGACAAGAACGGTGACGGCATCATCGTGTATAACGCGAATCCGGCGCTGAGTGAGCTGACGTACAGCGACACCGCGGTCTACCAGGGGAATACCTTCCCGACACGAGAAATCGCCTTCTCGCCGACGATCGAGCTGTTCGGCAAGAAGCTCAGGATTTCGGGTCAGGTGGACAGCAAGTGGGGGTTCAAGAAGTTCAACAACACGCTGCGGCACCAGTGCATGAACGGTATCACCTGCCGCGGTCGCTACGACAAGAGCGCCTCGCTGCAGGAACAGGCGAATGCGCTGGCCACGGCGAATGCGGTGTACACGGGCATGTTTGAGAACGGCGCGTTCACACGCTTCCGTGAACTCTCGGCCGCCTACGAAATGCCGACCAAGTGGGCTAACGCGGTTCGCGCGTCGCGCTGGAGCGTGGTGCTCACCGGTCGTAACCTCGGTGTGATCACGGACTACACCGGTGTCGATCCCGAAGCCGCGCAGTCCAACAACGACGCCCGTGGCAACGAGGAATATTTCTCCACGCCGCCTCTGCGCATCATGACGCTGCGCATGAACTTCTCCTTCTGAGACGAACCACATCCATGCGATTCTTCAATTCCGCACGCCGGATGATCCGTCCAGTCGGCGCCATGGCTACCGCGCTTGCGGTGACCGGGTGCAGCTCGGACATCCTCTCGGTCCCCACGCCTGACGTCATTGCCGAGGCTGCCATCGGCGGCAGCCTCGGTGTGACCACGCTCCGAAACGGTGCGATGCAGGACTTCATCGTCGCGTTCTCTGGCACGCAGGACGGTTTCGTGTCCACCACGGGAATGTTGGGCGACGAGCTCCAGTCCACCGATACGTTTGCTGATCGATACAACGTCGACGCCCGCAATTCCAACGAACTGCTCGGTGGCGCGATCAACACGACGTACAATCAGCTCCAACTGGCGCGGGCCAGCCTCGGCTCCACGATCGAAAAGTGGATTGCGGTCAAGCCCACCACCTCTGCTGTCAAGGATTCGCTGAGCGAGATGTACGCCATCCGCGGCTTCTCGGAACTGGCCTTCGGGGAAGGCTATTGTTCGGGTGTTCCGTTCAGCAAAGTGTCCGCGAGCGGTGATTTCGAGTACGGTGATCCGCTGACCTCGGCGCAGGTTTATACGCGTGCCTCGGCCACGATGGATTCCGCACTCGCGAACGCGACGGGAACGAACTACCGCAGCCTGGCCGCTATTGGCAAAGCTCGCGTCCTATTGGATCAGGGGCAGTTTGCGCAAGCCGCAGCGGCAGTCAGCGGCGTAGCGACGTCGTACAAGTACACGCTCAACCATTCGATCGCCACGGGTCGTCAGAACAACGGCTTGTGGGCGGCCATGTATAATGCCGGCACGCGCTTTACGATCGGTACGAGGGAAGGCACGAACGGTGTCGACTACCTCGTCACGCCGGTCGATCCGCGTGTGCCCTGGGTGGCGACGGCCAATCTTGGCTTCGACGGAACCAGCACGAACCTGCCGCGTCAGCTCAAGTATACGTCGCAATCCGCGCCGTTTGTCTTGGCCGACGGCATCGAGGCGCGTCTCATCGAGGCGGAAGCGCGTTTGCAAGCGGGAACGCAGGCCGACCGCGATGCGGTGTTCGCTCAGCTGAACACGCTGCGTGCCACCGGCCTCGCCACGGCGATCGCTCCGATGGCGGCATCGCCCACCACGCAGGCTGGCGCGGTAGATATGCTCTTCCGCGAGCGGGCTTTCTGGCTGTACCTCACCGGTCATCGCCTCGGCGACATGCGCCGCCTGATCCGACAGTATCAGCGTACGGCCGCGACGGTCTTCCCGGTGGGTTCGCTTCGCTACCGCTCAAGCCTTAACTATGGTACCGATGTCAACTTGGTTGTGCCGTTCAACGAGCGGAACAACCCGAAGTTCAACGGGTGCCTCGATCGCAATCCGTAAGTGCGGTTGATGGAAATATGAAGAAGGCCGCCGATGCGAAGTGCATCGGCGGCCTTCTTCATATTGTCCGACGAAAGAACGACGAGGCGTTAGCGACCCGCCACGCCACGGCCAATGTCGACGGCCTTGAAGCCGGGCTCACCCCAGCCGATCACGAAGACGCTGAAGCCCTGCTTCATGCGCATTTCGATGTCCGCGGCGCCGGCCGGATAGCCGCAGGGGACGTTGAATTCCTTGCAGGCCGAGAGCACGGACTGGATGGCCGCTTCCCACGCCTTCTCGTCGAAGGTACGCTTGCCGGCCGCGTCGGTGGTGCTGAACACGCCCCGCAGCGTGCCGGCGCCCGGGAAGAGCACGCCCACGCCCTTCACGGCGGCGATCTCACGAATCTTCGCCAGTCCCGCCTTGCTCTCCACGATCGTGAAGTTGTACAGCTCCCCCTTGGGGTTGAGCGGCCACAGATCGGCCTTCGCCTTGTACTCGGCCGGCGTCATCCCCCACATGGCCGGGGCGTCGCCCACGTCGTTGGAGCGGGTGCCGCCGTTGCTCTTGAAGCGCATCGCGGCGAGACCCTGCTCGAGCTCTTCCGGACTGTCCACATCGACGAACACGATGCCCGAGACGCCGAGGTTGAGCTGCTGCCCGATACGCTTGGCGGCAAGGACAGGATCGGGCGAGATATCGTGCGTCTTGACGTAGATCGGGTGCGTGAAACGCGGCGACTTTCCCTTCTGGAGAGAGCCCTGATCGACCATGCCTTTCGAGAAGGCGGCGAACTGTGGGAGGGCGGCCTCGAAGTCGCCTTCCATGCTGCCGTCGAAGATGTAGTCGTTCCGCTTATAAGCCAGCGCCTCGGTGGCCAGCTGGGCCGGCGTCTTGAGCGAGTCGGGCGAGATGGCGGGTTGGCCGGGGCGGGCGCGGCGGTTAGCGGGGCCATACAGACCGAACACCGGCTGCTTCTTGGCAATCAGGTCGATCACGGGATTGAGGCGCGGCTGAGCGTGCAGGGGGGCGAGCGAGCTCAGCGAGACGGCCACGGCGGCCGACAGCATCCAGCAAGGGCGCACGGAGGTTCCTCCAAGTGGGAAGGGGGCAAAGGCGCCCCCGGTACCGCGTATATGCCCCCCAACGAGATCGAGGGCAAGAGCGTTGAAGCCGTCCGGCCGAACACGGGCCACGCCGGTGCTGAACGAAAACGCCGGCCGCAGCGTATCTCATTGCGATTGGATAGATTGCCATATCCCGCCCGTTCCCGCCTGAGCCAAGAGGTCCGAGGATGAAATCCTTGGTTGCCGCTTCGGTCGGTGGCCTGTCGCTCCTCGCCGTCGCGATCATTGATCGTCCGGCCCCGACGACCAGCCAGACGCCGACCTCGCTGCCTGTCACGCCCGCATCGTACGACGCCGTCACCGCGAATCCCGCCGGTGATCCGGTGCGTTCGCCCGTCCCGTCGCGCCGCCGCCCGGGCCACCCCGTGCTCGCGCCCGTGCCCACGGCGATCGCGCCCTCCGCGCTCACCGACGTGGTGAAGAAAACGTGTGCCGGCTGTCACAGCGAGCAGCGCAAACAGGGCAACCTGTCGCTGCAGGGC
This sequence comes from Gemmatimonadota bacterium, assembly GCA_031127225.1. Taxonomy (GTDB): domain Bacteria; phylum Gemmatimonadota; class Gemmatimonadetes; order Gemmatimonadales; family Gemmatimonadaceae; genus Gemmatimonas. The sequence continues at coordinate 14,471 of JARIEV010000094.1, forward strand.
TTTGACATGACGAACATCAACGGCAGCCCGGAGCTGGCCGAAAAGATGATCGGCAAACTGCGCGCCGGGATGATGCCGCCGCCGGGTCGTCCGAAGCCGGGCGGGGATACGCTCGATGTGCTGGCCGGCACGCTCGAGCGCATG
>JARIEV010000001.1 GCA_031127225.1 Gemmatimonadota bacterium
CGATGATGCGCACCACGGGGTACACCCTGTCGATCACGGGGCAGCTCCAAGCCACGGGAGCGATCGCGCCGGGCGTGCACACCCCCGACGAATGCATCCCGGCCGAGCGCTACTTCGCCATGCTCGCGGCGCGCGGGATCGTGGTGCGGGAACTGGAGCCCGCCGCCCTCGCGCCCTGAGCGGTCGCTCCGCTCAGGTCCGGAACTCGCTGATCAGGCCTCGCACCCGGAGGGATGCGGTCTGCATGCGTCCGGCCGTGGCCGAGACCTCCTGCGCCGCTCCGGCGGTCTGCTCGGTGCTGGCCGCCACCTGTTCGGCGGCGGCGGCGTGGCCCTCGGCCGCATCGCGGGCGCTGGTGAGCGACGTCTGCACGGCGACCAGCGAATGCCGGTTGGTCTCGACTGCCGTGGACACCCGGGCGGCGGCACCTTCCACCTGCGCGACGGCATGCTCAATCTGCGAAAGCGCTTCACCCACGCCTTCCGCCACCGTCTCCACGTCGCGCAACCGTGTCGCGCCGGACTCGACGGCACTGGACGTGCTCGCGATGCGCGCGCGGATCCGCTTCACGCTGTCCGTGACCTGATCCGCCGCACCGGCACTCTGTTCCGCGAGCACGCGGACCTCGTGGGCGACCACCGCGAAGCCACGCCCGGCGCTCCCGGCGCGCGCCGCCTCGATCGCGGCATTCAGCGCGAGCAGATTCGTCTGCGTGGCGATATCGGAGATCACGCCGACGAAATCATCGATCACGCTGGTCGCGTCTCGCAACGAGCCCATCTCCGCGCGCGAGGCCGCGACTACCTCACGTGCCCCCAGCAGCGTGTCGATGGCCCGCTGCACCTGATGACGCGTGCGGTTGGTCGTCCCGCGGATGTCGCGGCCCACGCGGTCTGTTTCATCCGCCGCGTCGGCGATGGTGGCGCCCGCCTCGGCGAGTTGCGTCACCGCATCGCTCGCCGCATTGAGGGCCATGAGCTGCCCCGCTGCCCCCCGCGAGATCTCGGTGACCGCGCCGGTCACGTGCTGCGACGACGCCGCGGCCGACGAGGCCGACCCTGTCAGTTCACCGGAGGCGCGCGCGACGCGGTCGGCCTCTTCTTGCACGGTCTGCAGCAGCCGGCGCAGCCGCTCCCGCGCCTGCTCCATGGCGTCGATCAGTTCGGCGTACTCGCTGGCCACGCCGTCATGGCGGAATTCGGTGTCGGGATGGCGCAGGTCGCCGGCGCCGCTGGCCATCATCTCATTCCGGAGGCGTCCCAGCGGCTCGGTGACGGCGCGCGCGGTGGACAGCCCGAAAAAGGCCGCTACTCCGAAGGCGGCCGCGACGACGAGCGCCAGCAGGAGCTCGGACCGCCAGAGCCCATCGCGCATGCGTTCCATCGCATCGTCGGCGCCCTCGCGTACGGCGAGGCGCAGTCCCGCCAGCTCCGTCTCGATGGCCTGCATGTGTTGCGCCGTCTCCTGCAGCGTGCGCTGCGCGTTGGCCTCGTTGCCCGCTGCTTGCCACGCCTGCGTTACGGCGATGCGCTCCTCGAGGGTGGCCTGCAGGGCGCCGATCGAATCGAGGCGGCGCCGTTCGTCGGGGCGTAGGGTCACCTGCGTGAGTGCCTCGCGCCGCAGGCGGTTTGCCTCGCCAACGAGGGCGAGATACTGCCGTTCATCGTCGGCGGAGCGGCTGGTGAGATAGCGCAGTCCCGCGACCAGTTCGCGCAGCACGGTCGTGCTGGTGCGCTCGGTGAACTCGGCCCGCTCGGTCAACGCCCGCACGGTGGCGTCGGCCTCGGCGCTCGTGCGCTTCAGGCCGTACCAGCCCAGCAGGCCGGCGAGCAACAGGAGGCCGACGGAGGTGCCGAAGCCGGCGATCAGGCGTGCCCGGATCGTGGAGAGGCGGAGTCGGGTCATCAGCGGGGCCGGATCGGCCGGAGGCAAGAAGTCACGTGGGGAGGACGACCCGGTGCCCCCTGCGGAAACGGCGGCGCCGCGTCGCGATTGCCGACCAAATCACTCGCCGTCCGAGCGGTCGCGTTCGGACTGGGTTAGGACTGAAAAACCATCAAAATTCACGAAAGATAGTTACTCGTTCTCACGAAGTTTCGCCCAGATCAAACGTGATACAGGGAATTGCTTGCGGCGGTGAGAAACGTCGGTTTAGCATTGAACATGCGATCACACGATCGGCCCTCCACCATCGCGCGCGTCCGTGCGCGCATGAGCTCTTCCACTCTCTCGGGAACCGGCATGGTTGGCACGTTCCGCCCGCGGCGGATGGCGTCCGTCGCGCTGTTGGGTGCTCTGGCCTTCGGGCTTGCAGCGTGCGGCGGCGAGTATCCGAATTCGACGTTCAATCCGAACTCGGAATACAACGCCGCAATTGACGCGCTGTGGGACAAGCTGCTCTTCTGGGGCACGCTGGTCTTCGTCGCCGTCGAAGTTGCCCTCGTTTACACCATCTTCAAGTTTCGCCGTCGTCCTGACGGCGGGGTGCCGAAGCAGGTGCATGGCAACACCGCACTCGAGATCACCTGGACGGCCATTCCGGCCGTCATCCTGATCTTCATCGCGATTCCGACGGTCCGCACGATCTTCAAGACGCAGGCCAAGGCCACCCCCGACGCGCTGCAGGTCGAGGTGATCGGTCACCAGTGGTGGTGGGAGTTCCGCTATCCGCAGTACGGCATCACGACGGCGAACGAGCTGTATTTGCCGAACGGCCGGACGGTGAACTTCCAGCTGAAGACGATCGACGTGCTCCACTCGTTCTGGATTCCCCAGATGGGCGGCAAGCGCGACTTGATCTCGAATCGCACCAACTACCTCTGGTTCACGCCCAACGCGGATCTCCCGTCGTCGGCGTGGAACGGCTTCTGCGCCGAGTTCTGCGGCCCGTCACACGCCAACATGCGGTTCCGCGTGTTCACGGTGACCCCGGCCGAGTTCGCGCAGTGGACGGCGCATCAGCAGCAGCCGGCGATCTTCCCAACCGTCGCGGCCTTGCCCGCCGGCGCGGCGCCGGCCGTGGCTCCGGTCCCGTCGGGGACCGGAAGCGTGCCGATGCTGCAGGTGGCGGCAGCCACGGGGGCTGCGGCTCCCGGTGCGGGCGCACCGGCGCCTGCGGCGCCGGTACCGGTGTGGGCGTTCCCGAAGGACAAGATCGAGAAGGAGTTCGCCTACACGATTCCGCAGACGCCGCTCACGAATCAGATCAGCTTCGACGATGCCGCGCTCGGCACCGGCGATGCGGAGCGCGGGCGGCAGACGTATGGCCGGTCCAGCTGCATCGGCTGCCATGCGATCGGCGGGACGCCGTTCAACATCGCGGCGGTGGGGCCGAATCTCACCCACGTGGGTTCGCGCCACACGATTGCCGGCGGCTTGTATCCCAACGACACCAAGCATCTGTCGTACTGGATCAAGAGTGCCCCGCACATGAAGCCCGGCTCCATCATGCCCTCGCTTGGCAAGGGCGTCACGGATCCGAAAACCAAGATGGTGGTCAACGTCGGCGGTTTGACCGACGCGGAGGTCGCGGACATCGTCGCGTACCTCCAGGCCCTGAAGTAAGTCACCGTCACCGCTGACCAACGACACCGATGGCAACCATCGCTGCCGCGCCCCCGTACACCGTCGCCAAGCCCGTGCCGTCTACCACCGGCATCTGGTCGTGGCTCACCACGGTGGACCACAAGCGCATCGGGGCGCTTTATCTGCTCACCGGCCTGTTCTTCTTCGTGTTCGGCGGCCTCGAGGCCGCCGTGCTCCGTGCCCAGCTGGCGACACCGAACGGAAAGCTCATTTCCGCCGAGATGTACAACCAGCTGTTCACGATGCACGGCACGACGATGATCTTCCTGGCCGTCATGCCGCTTTCGGCGGCGTTCTTCAACTTCCTGATCCCGCTGCAGATCGGCGCGCGCGACGTGGCGTTCCCGCGTCTGAACGCGTTCAGCTACTGGATCTACCTGCTCGGCGGCATCTTCATCACGCTGCCGATCTTCTGGTCGATGGCGCCCGATGGCGGCTGGTTCGGCTACGCGCCGCTCAGCACGAAGGCGTACTCGCCGCAGCACAACATGGATTTCTGGGTGATCGGTTTGCAGATCCTCGGTATCTCCTCGCTGGCGGCCGGCTTCAACTTCATTACGACGATCATCAACATGCGGGCGCCGGGCATGACGCTCATGCGCATGCCGATCTTCACGTGGATGTCGTTCGTGGTGCAGTTCCTGGTGGTGCTCGCCTTCCCGGTGATCACGGTGGCGCTCGTGTTCCTGCAGTTCGACCGCTTCTTCGGCACGAACTTCTACACGATCGCCAAGGGCGCTGACCCGCTGCTCTGGCAGCACCTCTTCTGGGTGTTCGGTCACCCCGAGGTGTACATCCTGATCCTGCCGGCCTTCGGCCTCGTGTCCGAAGTGCTGCCCACGTTCTCGCGCAAGCCGTTGTTCGGTTACCCGGTGATGGTGTACTCGGGTATCCTGATCGGCTTCCTCGGCTTCGGCGTGTGGGCGCACCACATGTTCTCGGTGGGCATGGGCCCGATCGCGGACGCGGTGTTCTCGCTGACCACGATGCTGATCGCGATCCCGACTGGCGTGAAGATCTTCAACTGGATGGCCACCATGTGGGGCGGCCAGATCAAGTTCACGGTCGCCATGAAGTTCGCCGTCGCGCTGGTGGGCATGTTCACGGTGGGCGGCATCTCCGGCGTGATGCACTCCTCGCCGCCGGCCGACCTGCAGCAGACGGATACGTATTTCGTCGTCGCGCACTTCCATTACGTGCTCTTCGGCGGGTCGGTGTTCGGTCTGTTCGCCGGCATGTACTACTACTTCCCGAAGTTCACCGGCCGCTTCCTCTCGGAGAAGCTGGGCAACTGGCACTTCTGGATCTCGTTCGTCGGCATGAACCTCACGTTCTTCCCGATGCACTTCAGCGGCCTGCTCGGCATGCCGCGCCGCATCTACCAGTACGATGCGGGGCAGGGTTTCGACCTGTTCAACGCGATGTCGTCGGGTGGCACGCTCATCCTGATGATCGGCACGCTGTTCGGCCTCATCAACGTCTGGAAGAGCTGGAAGGGCGGGACGCCGGCGTCGAGCAACCCGTGGGGTGCCGCGACGCTGGAGTGGACGATTCCGTCGCCGCCGCCCGACTACAACTTTGCCGAACTGCCGCAGGTGAAGTCGCGCTATCCGCTCTGGAACATGAAGGGCGGTGAGAAGCTCGTGCACGAGACCACGCACGAGGAGGAGAAGGGACAGCACATTCCGACGTCGCAGGAACTCGGCATCGTGATGCCGAATCCGTCGATCTGGCCGCTCATCACTGCCTTTGGGCTGATCGTGATGTTCGGCGGACTGCTGTTCATGGATGCGAGCGTTCCCACGGCCGTTGCCGTGATGCTCACGGGCACGGCGCTGTGGGTCGGCTCGCTCTACACCTGGCTGCTCACGCCGCTCGAGGATCACCACTAAGATGACCGCCACTACGGCTCCCACGACCGCCGCCCACGGCGACGGCCACGCGCACGGCGGCGGCCATTACACCTCGCTCGGGCTCGACAATCGCAAAGTCGCCATTTGGACCTTCATCGGCTCCGAATGCATGCTCTTTGCGTCGCTCATCTCGACGTACCTGATCTACAAGGGACGCAGCCCCGCCGGACCGTATCCGCATGAGGCGTGGACGAGTCCGACGACGGGCGAAGTGTTTCCGGCGATTCTCAACATCCCGGTGACCTCGGCGTCCACGTTCGTGCTGCTCATGTCGTCGCTGGCCATGGTGCTCGCCTTGGCTGCGGTGCAGAACAAGGACGTCCCAAAGCACACGGCCTGGGAGCGGATCCTCGGCTCGTCGAAGATCTGGCTCTGGGCTACCTGCCTGCTCGGTATCGGTTTCCTCGGCTGTCAGGCGTACGAGTTCACGTCGTTCATTCATGAAGGGCTGACGATGCGCACGAACCTGTTCGGTTCGAGCTTCTTCACCCTGACCGGCTTCCACGGCGCGCACGTGACGGCCGGTGTGCTGTGGCTGTTCACGCTGCTCGCGATCGACTACAAGCGCGGCCTCCGTCCCTCGGACGCGTTGCTCGTCGACATCTGCGCCCTGTACTGGCACTTCGTCGACGTGGTGTGGATCGCGATCTTCACGCTCATCTACCTGATCAAGTGAGGCGGTGATGGCTGACCACTCCCCGGCGGCTGGACACGCCCACGACGAAGCGCACCACCCGACCTGGACGACCTATTGGAAGATTGCCGTGATCCTCACGATCATCACGGCGGTCGAAGTCTCCGCGTACTACATCCCGGCGTGGGAAAACAGCTGGGTGTACGTGCCCAGCATGCTCATCATGTCGGCGGTCAAGTTCTACATCGTGGTGATGTACTACATGCACCTCAAGTACGACCACAAGCTGTTCCGGTCGCTGTTCACCGGCCCGCTGCTGGTGGCCGGACTGACGCTCGTCGGCCTGCTGTTCCTGTTCTCGAAGCTCGTGCTGCGCCTCGGCCTGCTCACCTAGCGGCGAGATCGCGCGTCACCAGAACATGTGGCCAGACATCAGCGTTCAGCTGGTGTCTGGCCACTTTCGGTTCTACCCTGCCCGCTGTCGTGTAACTTTCCCATATGATCGCGCTCTTGTTGCATCCCTCGGCCCAGCTCAGCTGGTCGAATTTCACGGTCCACCCCAGTACGGCGATCGGTATCGCCGCCATTGGCGCGGCCTACATCTGGCGCGTGCGTCAGGGTCCGTCCGCGCTCGATCGGGTGCCGGCGACGGTGCGGGACGTGGCGCAGGCCACCAGCGCCCAGGGCGAGGCGGCCGCCGCGCCGCCGGGGCCCACGTCCGGGCAGCGACTCAGTTTCGTGACCTCATTGCTGCTGCTGTTTCTGACGCTGAACGGACCGCTGCACGATCTGAGCGACTACTACCTGTTCAGCGGCCACATGGTGCAGCACCTCATCCTCACGCTCATCGTGCCGCCGCTCATGATCGTGGGCACGCCGGGATGGATGCTGCGGCCGCTGCTGCGCCGCCCCACCCTCTTCGCGCTGGCACGGCGCGGCACGACGATCGGGGCTTGCTTTGCGATCTTCAACGTGGTCCTCGCGTTCTGGCACCTGCCGCCGATGTACAATCTGGCGCTGGCCAATCATCCAATTCACATCGTCCAGCACCTGATGTTCATTGCGGCCTCGGTGCTGATGTGGTGGCCGCTCACGTCGCCGCTCCCCGAGCTGCCGCGCGCACCGTATCCGGCGCAGATGTTGTACTGCTTCGTGATGGTCATCCCGATGTCGGTCATCTCGATCTACATCGCCATGGCTGATACGCTGCTGTATCCGGCGTATGCCGTGGCCCCGCGGATTCTGGGGATCACGCCCATGATGGACCAACAGTACGGCGGGCTGATCATGTGGATTCCCGGCGGCGTCTTTTTCTATGCGGTGATGACGGTGGTGTTCTTCAAGTGGTCGCAGCGGGGCGAGGATGATCAAGACAGTGCGCAGGTGGGTTGGGTGCCTGCCGCGGACGCGGTGACCTGATGGCGGGCAAGAAGTCGGTGGCGAAACGGCACGTAGGCAAGGACGCCCCGCGCGTTGCGCCCAAGAAAAACGCGGCGGCCGCCGAGAAGAAGTTCGGCAAGGCCGCGCGTCAGGCGGCCGAGAAGGGCGGGAAGAAGCCGGGGGCCTGGCGGGATGCCGAGCAGCCGCGCGCTTCGCGCGTGTCGCGCGCGGCGGCCGTCACTCCGCCTGAGGCGCTCGGATCGGTGGCGGTGACGGTGTCCCGCACCCTCGATGCCTCGCCCAGTGAAGTGTTCCGCGCCTTCAACGACCCCTCACGTCGGCAGTGGAGCACGGCGCAGGGCTACCGCGTGGTCAGTGCCGTGGCGCCGCGATTCCTCCGCCTGATGATGCACGACGGGACGTTGGTGAGCGTGTCCGTCACCCGGAAGGGGAATGCACGCTGCGCGGTGGACCTCGAACATGCCCGCCTGCCCGACGTCGCCGCCGGTGAGGCGGCGAAGGTGGAGTGGCGCCTTGGGCTCGAACGGATGGCGGAGCTGCTCGACGCATTCTAGGCACGCGCGGCGACCTGTACGCGACGACCGATGCGCGGCGAGGCCCATCGCGGGTCTCCCCCTCGACAAACTTCGTCGGCGCGGTACATACCAGTGGTGTGCTGCGCGCGGTTCGCCGCGTGCGAATCCGTCACCCCATCCCGAGCCCTGCCATGATCCGCGCGTTCCGACACTCGGTGGCCACGTTGCTGACCGCCACCGGTCCGGCGCTTTTTCTGCTGGCGGCGTGCGGCGGTGGCGCCACGGCCGAACGCGCGCGGGTTGCGGACTCCGTGGCCGCGGCCGGCCCGTCGTGCGTGAGCACGGATACGACGCCCGTCGGACTGGCGGTGCTCGACTTCATCACGACGGCGCAGCCGCTCCCCAAGCGTTTCCTCAGTGCGGCCGGCACCGACTCCGCGGTTCCCGATGACGGCTTCAAGGTGCTGCAGGAGAAGGGCCCCACCTACTTCTACAGCAGCGATACCGTCGCGCAGCGGAAGATTCGTGAGAAGCTCGAAGAGGTCGGCCCCTATCCGTCGATGCTGGTCGTGTTCCGCGGCACCAGCGAGACCGATCCCGGGAAGACCGTGACGGTACGACTCGGGGGGCACTACGTGGGGGGGGACGACCACGGAAAGCCAGCGCCTACGCGCGCCTACGACGTGCAATGCGAGCCCGCCGGATGGAAGATCGCCGCGTCCAAAACCGAGGCCGGCACGTGACGGTGGCGCGCCCGGAGCGGCTCATCTCGCTGGACGTGTTCCGCGGCATGACCGTGGCGGGCATGCTGCTGGTGAACAATCCGGGGACCTGGACGGCGATCTACGCACCACTTGCGCATGCGCCGTGGCATGGGTGGACGCCCACCGACCTCATTTTCCCGTTCTTCCTGTTCATCGTCGGGATCACCACCGAACTCTCGCTGCGCGCGCGCCGTGCACGTGGCGACGACGACCGGGCGATACTGCGCCAGATTCTCCGTCGCGGCGCGCTCATCTTCCTGTTCGGCTTCCTGCTCTCGGGCTTCCCCTTCTTCACGTGGCCGCCCGCGCTCCCCGACGACTCGTTGTTCGAACGGGTGGTGCACCGCATCGAGCACTGGCGTGTGCTCGGCGTGCTGCAGCGCATCGGCCTCGCGTATCTGTGTGGTGGATTGCTCACGTGGCGCACGACGCTGCGCCAGCAGATCGTGCTGCTCGCGGTGCTGCTGCTGGGGTACTGGGCGCTGATGACCCTTGTGCCGGTGCCTGATACGGGCATCGCCGGACGCTTCGTGCTGGACAAGCCGGACCAGTTGCTGAGCGCGTGGCTCGACCGCACCGTCCTTGGCACCGATCATCTGTGGGCGGGTGGCCGGACGTGGGATCCGGAGGGGCTGCTCAGTACGATGCCCGCCGTCGGCACGATGCTGCTGGGTACATTCGCCGGACGATGGATCGCGCGGGAGGAGCTGTCGTTGGCTGAGCGACTGTGCGGACTGTTTGCTGTCGGTGCGCTCACGATGGTGGTCGGCCTGATGTGGCACTGGGCCTTCCCGATCAACAAGAACCTCTGGACCAGTTCCTACGTGCTGTTCACCGCCGGCATGGGCGCCGTCGCGCTGGCTACGTGCATGTGGGTGATTGACCTCATGCAGGTCCGGCGCTGGACGTTTCCGTTGGTCGTGTATGGCATGAATCCGATGCTCGCGTTTCTGGGGTCGGGGCTGATGGCTCGGATCACGTCGTCGATCTGGACCTGGGAGACCGCCGCGGGGACACGGATCTCTGCGCAGGGCTTCGTGTTCAATACGCTGTATGCGTCGTGGCTTCCGCCACATGCGGCGTCGTTCGCCTACGCGCTCAGCTTCGTCGCGCTCTGGTTTCTGATTCTTCGAAGCGCGTGGACGCGCGGGTTCGTCCTCAAGGTGTGATGATGACCATCGCCATGTTCCGCTCAGCACGCGGTCGGGCGCGCACGGGAGCGCGCGCCCTCGCGCTGTCCCTGCGTCTCGCCGTGCTGCTGGTGTTGCCGGGGTCGATGCCGGCGTACCCGTCGCCCGTACCGGTGACGGCCATGCTGCCGGCGACGGCGGCCGCGGCGCCGTATCGTGCCGCTCAGCCCCCGAAGCGCACCGCCACGGCCAAGAAGGCCCCGGTCAAGCGCAGCAGTACGCGGACAACCACGCGGAGTTCGCGTGCCCGCGCGAGCCGGGCGCGCGCACCGATCGTTCCCGTGCTGCGTTTCACGTCCCCACGCGGCGACGCCGCGCTGACGAGTGATCTCACGACGCTGCTGGGCAGCCGCACGCGCAACGGGGAATGGGGCGCGATGGTGGTGAGCATCTCGCGAGGCGATACGCTGTTCGCCCACGGGGCCGACCGCTCACTGGTGCCCGCCAGCACGATGAAGCTGTTCACGTCGGCGATTGCGCTCGAGAAACTCGGACCTGAACACACGTTTCGCACCGACGTGCTGCGTGACGGTACACTCGAGGCGGGGGGTGTCGTGCGCGGCAATCTCGTGCTCCGTGGTGACGGGGATCCATCGATGTCTCCGCGCTTCGTGCGTGGTGGGCCTGAGGCCGCGATGACGATGCTCGCGCGGTTCGTGGCCGGTGCGGGGATCACGCGGGTGACCGGTGATCTCATTGCCGATGCCTCCGCCATGGAGGCGCGCGGCATTCCCGAAGGGTGGCTGTCGCGCTACGCGGGGGCTGGGTACGCCGCGCCGTTCTCGGCGCTTACGCTCAACGAGAACATCGTGATCGTGGGGGTCAGTGCCGGTGCCGCCGGCACCGCTGGTCGCGTCTTCCTTGAGCCGGCCACGAGCGGCCTCGTGATCACGAACACGGTGCGGACGGTCGCGGGGAGCGGCGCCCGTATTTCAGCACGCCGCGTCGGGAATGACCGCGTCGTCGTGTCGGGTACGATCGGAGCGCGGGCCGGCACCCGACGCTATCAGCTGGTCGTGGGCGATCCGGTCACGTTCACGGCGGGGGCCTTCCGGGCCGCGCTCGAAGCGCAGGGGGTCGCGGTGGACGGCGCGCTGCGGGCTGGGCGCACGCCTTCCGCCGCGACGCTCGTGACCACGCTGCCGTCGCCCCCGCTCGCACGGCTGGTGTCGGTGATGAACCGCGAGAGCATCAATATTTATGCCGAGTTGCTTTTCCGCGGGGCGGCCCGTGGTGCTGACCGGCAGACGCTTGGTTCGGCCGAGAATGCCTCGTCTGCGTTGCATGAGTTTCTGGTGACGCAGGTCGGCGCGGCAGCCGACGCCGTTCGTGCGACGGACGGCAGCGGGCTCTCGGTGCTCGATCGCGTGACACCGCGGGCCTTGGTGCAGTTGCTGTCCCACGCGCACGGCACGCCGTGGGGGAGCGCCTTTCACGCGTCGCTGCCGGTGGCGGGTGAGTCTGAGCTACTCCGGAACCGCATGCGCGCCACGCCGGCGCAGGGGAACCTGCATGCCAAGACGGGCACGACGAACGATGTGATCGGCTTGTCCGGTTACGTCACGGCGGAGAACGGCGAGATTCTGGCCTTTGCGTTCCTGTACAACGGCAAGGATCGCTGGCACGCCCGGGAAACCATCGATGCCATGGGACCGACCATGGCCGCCTTCTCGCGGGAGTAATGGCCCGCGGGGCGGCATCACGTCGATGCCGCCCCTGTGTGGACCACCTGCTGTGGTGCGATCAGCGCAGGGTCCGTCCCCCGTGCGCACGGCGGTGCGCGCCACTGGGGAGCGGCTTCGGCACGGATCGGACGCCGACCGCGGGATCAAGATCGATGCCGCGCGTGACACGGAGTGCCCGGGCCATGCCCGTGGTGAAGGCGCCGCCGTTCGATCCCGCGACGACGGTGCTGTTGTACCCCACCGCAAAGGCGCCGCCCAAGCCCGTGGGTGCTCCGGTCACGCTGGTCAGCCCATCGGTCGTACCGGTCGCGAGCGTACTCCACGCGCTGCCGTTGTAGCGCAGCAGTGTGCCTTGGTCGCCCGTGACATACAGGTCCGAGGCGCTCGTCCCCCACACCGACGTGAGAACCCGGCTGCTGCCGGTGCTGAGTGCACTCCACGTGCTGCCGCTGAGCGCGAAGGCGATGCCGCCCGTACCCGCGGCGTTGGCGCCGACGGCCGTCGCCCCCGCACCGCCCGCCCATACGCCGGCCAGCGTGCCCGTGGTGCTCACCGGTGCCGTGCTCCAGCTGCTCCCCGCCAAGCGGACGGCCGCGCCATTCTCGCCGGTCGCGATGATGTTCGTGGCCGACGTGCCGGAGATTGCTAACAAGGCTCTCGTCGCGGTGGTCGCCACCGACCACACACTCCCGTTGAAGCGCAGCACCGCACCATCCGAGGTCACGGCGTACACGTTGGAGGCACTGGAGCCCCAGAGCCCGTACACCGTGGCCGACGACGGAAAGCTCATGGCGGTCCACGAGGTGCCGTTGAAGCGCAGCATGGTCCCGTTGTCCCCGCCGGCGAAGGCCTCGGTGGCACTCGCCCCCCACACGGCGTTCAGCGTGACTGTGGTGGGTGTCGTATTCCGTGACCAGCTCGCTCCGTTCCATTGGTAGACAAAGCCGAACTCGCCGACGGCCCAGGTGTTGGTGGGCGATGTCGACCAGACGTCGAGCAAGTCCGGAGCGAGCGCCAGCGTTGCCCACGTGGTGCCGGTGCGCCGCTGCACGCTGCCGCGCTGACCACCGACCCACAGCGCACCCGTTGGATCGGTGGACACCGCGAACAGCCGCGGCGCATACGGCGTGGAAATGCGCGACAGCGTGCCGGCAACCACGAGCAGCAGGCCGTCGTCGCTGGCCACGAAGAACCGCGGATCCGATGGCGCGATGGCGGTGACGCCGTATAGATCGGCGACGATGCCACCGTTGGCGACCTGCGTCCAGGTAGTGCCGTTGTACGACAGCACCGTGCCACCGTTGCCCACGGCGACGACGCTCGTGGTCGACGCGCCCGCAACGCTGGTGAGTGACTCGATCGTTGGGGCCGACTGACGCGACCAGCTTCCATTGAGGAAGCGTAGCACCGTGCCGCTGCCGCCGACCGCGAACGCCGTGCCACCGCTCGCCCAGACGCTGGTGAGCGTTTCCGTGGCCCCCGTGCTGCCCACGGTCCAGTTGCTGCCATTCCAGCGGAGTGCCGTGCCATTCGCACCCACGGCGAACGCGCTGGTACTGCTCTCCACGAAAATGCCATTCAGTCGATTGGTGGTGCCCGAGGTGACTGCGTTCCAATTCGTACCGTCGAAGCGCACGATGACGCCGTTGGTGCCAACGGCCATCGATGTCGCCGCCGTCGTGCCGTGCACGGCCACGAACTGCGTGCCGAACTGTGCCCCGCGCGCGGAGAGCGACCACCCCCCTCCGTTCCAGCGGAACAGGTCGCCCAGGACGTTCACCGCGAAGCCCGTGGAGGCGTTGATGCCGCTAATGGACACGACGTCTTCATAAAGCGCGCCGCCCAGCCGCGTGGCCGCCCAGCTGTTCGCGAGACCACTCACGACGGTGACCGCCGTCGTGTCACGCCGCGTGGTGTCGGCCACCGCCATCGTGATGATGCTCGCGGAGCCGCTCGCGATGGCCGTCACCAACCCCGCCGCGCTGACACTGGCAACGGCACTGTTGCTCGACCGATAGGAGACATCCGTGGACACGCCGGCGTCGGCGACCACCGTGGGCACCAGCTGGACGGTCTGCCCGGCCAGCACGACCGATGCGGTCGGTGTGACGGTCACGGAGCGCACGCTCGGTGCCACGGTGATCGAAGCGGTGGCGCGGCGCGTGGTATCGGCCACGGACACGGCGGTGACGGCCGCCGTCCCCAGCGAGACACCGGTGACTACGCCGCCGGAGGAGACTGTTGCCACGGCCGCGTTGCTGCTGCGCCACGTGACGGCGGTGGAGGCCCCGTTGTCCAGCGCCACCGTGGCCACCAGCGTGCGGGTCCCGCCGACACCGACGGTCGCGGCGGTGGGGGAGACGCTTACGGCCGCCGCGCGCACCGTCACGAGTGCGGTGCTGCGCTTGGTGCTGTCGGCGGCGGAGAGGGCGGTGATGGTGGCCGTGCCCGGCGCGATCGCGCTCACGAGTCCGGTGTTCGAGACCGTCGCCACGGCGGCACTGCTGCTCCGCCAGAGCACCGTCTGCGACGCACCCGGATCCCCGGTCACGGTCACCGCGAACTGCCGCGTGTCACCGGTGAACATCGTGGCCGTCCCTGGGGTCACGTCCACGGTGCGCACTGTCGGTGCCACCGTGATTGAGGCGGTCGCACGTCGGGTGGTGTCGGCCACGGACACGACGGTGACGTCGGTCGTGCCGAGCCCGACTCCGGTGACCACACCGCCGGTGGAGACCGTCGCCACGGCGGGATTGCTGCTGCGCCACGTCACGGCCGTGGAGAGCCCGTTGTCGGCCGTCACGGTTGCCACGAGGGTCCGGGTGCCGCCGATGGCGATGGTGGCGGCGGTGGGCGAGACGCTCACGGCCACCGTGCGCACGGTGAACACCGAGGTGCCGCGCTTGGTCGTATCGGCGGCGGAGACGGCCGTGATGGTCGCGGTGCCGGACGCGATGCCGCTCACGAGCCCCGTGCTCGAGACGGTCGCCACGGTCGCATTGCTGCTCCGCCAGAGCACCGCCTGCGACGCGCCCGGATCAGCGGTCACGGTCACGCCGAGCTGGCGCGTGTCGCCCGCGAAGATCGTCGCGGTTCCCGGGGTAACGTCCACGGCGCGCACCGCGGGCGCGACCGTTACCGCCGCGGTGCCGCGGCGCGTGGTATCGGCCACGGACACGGCCGTGACGACCGTACTCCCGATCGACACGCCTGTGACCACGCCGGTGGCGGACACCGTTGCCACCGCGCTGTTCGCGGTGCGCCACGTGAGCGCCGTGCTGACACCCGGCTCGAGCGTCACGGTGGCGACCAGCGCACGCGTGTCGCCGGTCCCTAACGTGAGCGTGGAAGGCGTGAGCGTGATCGTGCCGGCCGAGGTCACCGTGACCGGCGCGCTCGCGGTGACGCGCGGATCGCCCACGGCGGTGGCGCGCACGACGGTGGAACCGGGAGCGACCCCTGTTACGACACCCTGCGCATTCACGGAGGCCACCGACGGATTGTCCGTGATCCATCGCAGTTCACGTAGAGCACCGACGTCGGCATCCACGGTGGCCGTGAGCGGCAGTTGGCCGCCGGTGATCACGGTCACCGCCGGCGGTGACAGCGTGATCGAGCGGATCGCGAGCACGGTGACGCTGATTTCGAGCGACAGATCACCCGTCCGGGCGCGGACCGTGGCTTTGCCCGGTGCGCGCGCCGTGACGACGGCGGTGGTGCCGCTGCCGGCTACGTCCACGATGGCGGGATCGGAGCTCGTCCAGCTCACCGAGACCCCCGACAACGTGATGCCCTTGGCGTCACGCGCCACCACCGTGATGGTCTGCGACGCGCCGATCGCGGCGAGATCCAGCGTGCCGACGGAGCTTTCAAATCGCGTGGGTGTGCCGCCGCTCCCGCCGGTCCCACCGCCTCCCGTCCCGGTACTGCCGCCGTCGGCGGGCGCCGCACATCCCTGGACCCCGACGGCGAACATGCCGAGCAGCAGGGGGGCGAACCAGCGGAAAGCCGTACGGCGAAGCGCCGCCGAACGCGCTACGGGTGAGCCACGGAGGAACGGCATTGCTGGCATGGGAACGGCACGCATCGGCACAGGGCGAAGCGCGCGACCCAGTGGTGCCGGGGGCATTCCCGACGTGACATGGCCGCGCGAGAGATCTGGTGAATCATACCCCGGATGAGCCACCCGTGCCCGGGAGGCGCCATCTGCCGTGGCCCACCATGACTTAGCGCGACGAACGCCGCTTGCGCGCGGCGCCGCTGGGCAGCGCACCACGCCGCACGGCGGCCCGCGCCGACGGCTCGAGCGTGCCTGGGATCGCGTCGTCGCCGCCGCCCGTCGCGCCGGCGCGGAGGGCGCTGGTCGCGCCCGCGACGATCGTGCTGTTGAGCCCCACGGCGAAGGCGCCACCCGAGGCATTCGGCGCGCCCGAGACGCTCCAGAGCAGGTCGCCGGTACCCGTAGGAATCGACGACCACGTGCTGCCGTCGTAGCGCAGCAGGGTGCCCAGATCACCCGTGGCGTAGAGGTCGAACGCACTCGCCCCCCACAGCGCCGTCAGTCCCGGCGTCGCGCCCACCGCCAGCGTGCTCCAGGCCGACCCGTTGTAGCGGAGTGCCACGCCGGCGTTGCCGGCCACGTTCGCCCCGACCGTGAGCACCTGCGTCCCGCCGGTCAGCCACACACCAGCCATGGTGCCGGAGGTCAGGGGCAGCGTCGTCGGCGTGGCGCCGCTCACGCGGAGTACGGTCCCGCCTTCGCCGGCGGCGTAGACATCGTTGGCGGAGGCGCCGAACACCGACCAAAGGGGCGCCCCGCCGAACACCGCGACGCGCCACACCGATCCGTTGAATTGCAGCACTTCGCCCGCCTTGGTGGTCGCGTACACGTTGCTGCTGTTCACGCCCCAGAGCGCGGACACCGTGCTGCTCGAGGGGAACGTCATCGCGGTCCACGTCGAGCCGTTCCAGCGCAGCATCGTGCCCCGCTCACCGCCAATGAAGCCGTCCCCGGCGGCGGTGCCCCACACGGTGGTCAGGGTGGCCTGCGTCGGGGAGGCCAGCTTGGTCCAGCTGCTGCCGTTCCAGCGATAGATGAAGCCGAACTCGCCCACGGCGAACGCGTTGCTGGCCGCCGTGGTCCACACATCGAGCAGGTCGGGGACGAGATTGTTGGTGCTCCACGTGGCGCCCCCGCCGTCGGCGCTGCGCATCACCGCACCGCGGGCGCCGCTGGCCCACGCGGTGCCCGTGGCATCGACGCTGATGCCGAACATCTGCGGCGCGTATGGCGTGTTCACCACGGTCGCGATTCCCGCGTCCACCTGACCCACGCCGCCCTCTCCCACGAAATAGCGTCGGCCGCCGTTCGCCGCGGAACCGCTGACCTGGTAGAGTGAGCCACTGAATCCCCCCACGCCCAGCGTACTCCACACGGTGCCGTTCCAGCGCAGCAGCGTGCCGTTGGAGCCGACCACCACCACATCGGTGGCGCTGAGCCCGTGCACGCCGTACAGCGCTTCACCACTCGGGACCGTGACGCGCGCCCATGCGCCGGCGGTGCGCCGCAGCACCTCGCCGTCCGATCCGACCGCGTAGGCCACGTTGTCGCCGGCCCATACCCCCTGCAGCGTCCGCGTGGAGCCGCTGGTCTCAGTGCTCCACGTGTTGGTCGCCAGCCGCAGAATGGTGCCGTTGACGCCGACCGCCCAGGCCGTAGTCGCACTCTCGACCCACACGGCGTTGAGGGCCCGCGTGGTCCCCGAGGTCATCGTGCTCCACGCGGTGCCGTTCCAGCGCGCAATCGCGCCGTTGAGCCCCACCGCGATCACGTTGGTGGCGGACGACGCATGCACCGCGAGGTAGTCGGCAGTGCTGCCGAGCGAGAGCGCCCACGCGGTGCCGTTCCACCGGTAGATGTCGCCGGCCACGTCCACGGCGAACGCGTCGGTGGCGCTGACGGCGACGATCGACGGGACATCGTCACGGAGCGCCCCGCCGAGGCGGGACGCACTCCACGCCGTGGCCAACCGCGGCACGACGCTCACCGTGACGGTGTCGCGCTTCGTCGGGTCTGCCGTGGAGGTGGCGGTGATGAGCGCGCTGCCGAGCGATACACCGGACACAACACCTTGCGCCGTGATCGACACGACCGAGCTTGCCCCCGAACTCCACGCCACGCCCGTCCCGATGCCGGGATCGGCGCTCACAGTGCCCGTGAGCGCGAGACTGGTGCCGGGGTTGAGCCCGACGTTGCGCTGCGTGATGCTCACGCTGGTGGTGCGCGGCGTCACGGTGATGACGCTGGTGGCGCGACGCGTGGTATCGACGGTGGAGAGCACGGTGATCGTGCTCGTGCCGAACCCGACGGCGGTGACCACGCCGCTGGCATTCACGGTGGCGGCGGCGGGATTGCTCGAGCGCCACGCGACCGTCTGGGCCAGACCGGCATCGGCCGTGACCGTGACCGTGAGGGGTTGCGTCATCCCGATGAACAGCGCCGCGGTGGGCGGGGTGACCGTGACGGCACGGATGGCCGGCACCACACTCACCGCGACGGTGGCACGCACCGTGGTGTCCGCGACGGCCACGGCGGTGATCGTCGCCACGCCCGGTGCGACGCCGGCCACCACACCCGTCGCGGACACGGTCGCGATGGCGGCGGCACTGGTGCGCCACGAGATCGTAGTGGCCTGCCCGGGATCGAGGCGCACGGTGGCGAGCAGCGCCTGCGTCTGGCCTGCGCCAAGCGTGACTGTGGTCGGCGTCACGGTCATCCCGCGCACCGATTGCACCGTGATCGTGGCGGTCCCACTCACCTTCGCGTCGGCCGTCGACGTGGCGCGGATGGTGGCAGTGCCCACCGCGATCGCGGTCACGGTGCCGGTGCTGCTCACCGTCGCGACGGCGGGCGCCTCACTGGTCCATGACACGCCGGTCCCGGCCCCGATCGCCGCGTCCACCACGGCGCTCAAGGGCTGCGCCTCGCCGATGCGGATGGTGGTTGCGACGGGCGAGACCGCCACGCTCCGCACGGTCGGCGGAGCGGTCACCACCGGCGGGCCGGCGGTCTCCCCGCCGCTGCAGGCGGTCACGGCCACGGCAACCGCGGCCCGCAGCCAGCGCACGCCGATGACGGAGCGACAAATGGATGACAACCGATGGGCGGAGGGCATAGTGGTGTGAGACAGCGGCCGGGGGAGTCGCGGGCACCCCATACAGCGGGGCACCCGCAGGCGGTTATACCGACGGAACGGTGACGGTGCTGAATTCCTGCGTCGTCCGCGGCGCGGTCATCGCCGCCGGGTTGAGGATCTCGTCGAGCTGTTCGCGGGTCAGCAGCCCGCGCTCCAGCACGAGCTCAAACACGCCACGCCCGCTCGCGAGGGCGGTCTTGGCGATGTCGGTGGCGACCTCGTACCCCAGCACGGGCACGAGCGCCGTCACGATGCCGATGGAATGCTCCACGAAGAAGCGCATGCGGTCGGCGTTGGCGGTGATGCCGGTGACACACCGTTCGCGCAGCACGAGACAGGCGTTCCGCAGCATGTCGATGCCGCGCAGCAGCCGATACGCGATGATCGGTTCGAAGGCGTTGAGCTGTAGCTGTCCGGCCTCGGCCGCCATCGTGACGGTGACATCGCCGCCGATCACGTCAAAGCACACCTGATTGACCACTTCGGGAATGACGGGGTTCACCTTGCCGGGCATGATCGACGACCCGGGCTGCATGGCCGGCAAGTTGATCTCGCCGAATCCGGCGCGCGGGCCCGACGAGAGCAGGCGCAGGTCGTTGCAGATTTTCGAGAGCTTGGTGGCGGTGCGTTTCATGACGCCCGACAGCTGCACGAAGGCGCCGGTATCACTGGTGGCCTCCACGAGATCGGGCGCGGTGATCACCGGGACCTCAGCGATGCGTGCCAGGTGCCGGCACGCGAGTTCCGCGTAGCCCGGCGGGGCGTTGATGCCGGTGCCGATCGCCGTGGCGCCAAGGTTGATCTCGCGGATCAGCGACTGCGCCTCGGCCAACCGCTCGACGTCTTCCTGCAGCGTGTGCGCGAACGCCATGAACTCCTGTCCCAGCGTCATCGGCACGGCGTCCTGCATCTGGGTGCGCCCCATCTTGATCAACGGCGCGAACTCGACGCCCTTCGCGCCGAAGGCATCGGCCAACCGCGCGAGCTCGGCGCGGAAACCCGATAGGCTCGTGTGCAGCGCGATCCGGACGGCCGTGGGATACACGTCGTTGGTGGACTGGCTGAGGTTCACGTGATCATTGGGGGAGATCACATCGTACGCGCCCCGCTGCTGGTTGCTGAGTTCGAGGGCGCGATTCGCGATTACTTCGTTGGCGTTCATGTTGGTGGAGGTGCCAGCCCCTCCCTGAATCATGTCCACCAGAAAATGCTCGTGATGTCGTCCGGCGCGTATTTCACGGGCGGCGCGGATGATCACATCGGCGTGCTCGTCGCCCAGCAGCCCGAGCTCGTGATTGGTCTGGGCCGCCGCCTCTTTGACCGCGGCCAGCGACTCGATCAGCACGGGAAACTCACGCAGGGGAATGCCCGTGATCGGGAAATTTTCGAGCGCGCGCAGCGTCTGCACGCCGTACAGGGCCTCGTACGGCACCTCGCGGTCTCCGAGCAGGTCGTGTTCGGTGCGCGTGCGATGGCCGCCAAACCCGAGGGTGCGGCCACGGCCCACGAGCGTGGCATCGGCCCGGCGCAGCCGCATGGAAATCGCGCGCGCCGCCCGCGCCACGAGCGCCGCGTACAGCTGCGGCGCTTCGCGGGTGATGTCGTCGAGCTGTGCGCGGGCGAGGATCATGGCGATGCCCGGCATGATGGCGCGCGCCGTCGTGCCGTGCGCCGAGTCGTCGAGCAGCAGCCCTTCGCCCACCGCCTCGCCGGCGCCGAGGGTCACGAGGCGCGTGGAGCGGCCGTCGGAGGACTTTTCGATCGCGACCGCGCCGCTGATCAGAATGGCGAACCGCTGCCGGGGTTCCCCCTCGGCAAAGAGCGTTTCGTCGGGGACGAGGGTGTGCGGCGTCACGTGCCGCGACAGCTTCCAAAGGTGCGCGTCGGTGAAGCCCTCGAGGAACGAGGTGGCGCGCAGTGCGTCGGCGATTTCGGCCGGAGAAGTCATGGGGGGGAGTCGGAGTGGGTCCTGCTGTAGGGAAGGTGCCCGTCCGTACCGCCTCTCGCCACCGGTCGTGCGCGGCGATATCGTCGGGCATCGCCTTTCCTGACCATTTCCGGTCCCACGCCGTCACCCGGCCCCGTTTCCGAGTCTTCCCGTGCCCGTGTCCCGTCGTGACTTTCTCGAGCGCTCTGCCGCGCTCGCGGCCGCCGGCTTCGTGCCGCGCCTTCCTGACGACCTGCTGGGCGCCGCGGCGCCGGTGACGGCCGCACCCACGGCCTGGCACGGTCGGGGACGCCCGCTGGTGGTCTCGTCGTCCAACGGCATCAAAGGGGTGCGGGTCGCCTATGACCGCATGCTCGCCGGCGAGGACCCGCTGGACGCGGCCATTGCGGGGGTGAACCTCGTGGAGCTCGACCCCACCGATCAGTCGGTGGGGCTGGGCGGGCTCCCGAACGAGGAAGGCGTGGTCCAGCTGGATGCCTCCTGCATGCACGGCCCCACGCGCCGCGCGGGCTCGGTGGCGGCGATCGAGGGGATCGCGACCCCCTCGCTCGTGGCCAAGGCGGTGATGGACTATACCGACCACGTGATGCTGGTCGGCGCCGGCGCCACCAAGTTCGCCAAGGCGATGGGGTTCAAGGAGCAGAACCTGCTCACGGAGCAGTCACGCCAGGACTGGATGCGCTGGAAATCGCGTCTGAATGCCAACGACGCGTGGCTCGATCACGACGACGACATCAAGATCAAGTTCACGACGGGCACCATCAACATGAACGCCGTGAATGGGGCGGGCGACATCGGCTCAGTCACCACCACCAGCGGCATGGCGTGGAAGGTGCCGGGTCGCATCGGCGACTCGCCGGTGATCGGCGCCGGGCAGTACTGCGACAACCTCGTGGGTGCCGCCGGCAGCACAGGACGCGGCGAAGCGAACATCAAGACCTGCGCGTCGTTCCTGATCGTGGAGTTCATGCGGCAGGGCCTCGGACCGCAGGAGGCCTGTCTCAAGACCCTCGAGCGCGTGGTGGCCATGACGGAAACGCGTCTCATGGGCCCGAACGGCCGCCCCAAGTTCGACCTCGAGTTCTACGCGCTCACGAAGGACGGCCGCTTCGGCGGCGCTACGCTGTATTCGGGTGGGAAGTTCGCGGTGTGCGACGAGAAGGGGGCGCGGCTGGAGGAGGCGGCGTATCTCTTCCGTCGGTAGAAAACGGCCAACTGCGTAGGCGGGAGTTCAAGAGTGCTCCCTAAGCCGTTGGCCGTTGCAGTAAGTTGCGGTATGTCCGACATCACCCTCCCGACCCCCTACGCGCCCGCCGCCATCGAGCCCAAGTGGCGCGATCGCTGGGCCGACCGCGGCACCAACCATGCCGCGCTCGACAACGCCGCGCGCCCGTTCTACGCGCTGATGATGTTCCCGTATCCGTCGGCCGAAGGGCTGCACGTGGGGAACCTCTTTGCGTTCACCGGCAGCGACATCTCGGCGCGCTTCCACCGGCTGCTGGGCTACGACGTGTTCCAGCCGCTGGGCTACGATGCGTTCGGAATCCACTCGGAGAACTACGCGCTGCGGATCGGCGCACACCCGATGGAGCTGACGCCGAAAAATGTGGCGAACTTCCAGCGGCAGCTCGAGCGTGCGGGGTTGATGGTGGACTGGCGGCAGAAGGTGGACACGTCGCGGCCGGAGTACTACAAGTGGACGCAGTGGGTCTTCCTGCAGCTGTACCGTCAGGGGCTCGCGTACAAGAAGGCCGCCGCCGTGAACTGGTGTCCGTCCTGCAAGACGGTGCTCGCCAATGAGCAGGTGGAGGGCGGGACCTGCGAACGCTGCGGCACGGCGGTCGAGCAGCGGTTTCTCGAGCAGTGGTTCTTCCGCATTTCGGCGTACGCCGAGCGGCTGCTGAACAATCTCGAGTGGCTGGACTGGTCGCCGATCACGAAGTCCGCGCAGAAGAACTGGATTGGCCGCTCCGAAGGCGCCGAGTTGTCGTTCCGCGTGGACGGGCAGACGGACACCGTGACGGTGTTCACCACGCGCCCTGACACGATTTTCGGCGCGACGTACCTCGTGCTCGCGCCCGAGCATCCGCTGGTGGCCACGGTCACCACGGAGGCGCAGCGTGCCGCGGTGGCGGGATATCAGGAGGCGACGAAGAAGCAGGACCTGATCTCGCGCAAGAGCACGAAGGAAAAGACGGGCGTGTTCACGGGCGCATACGCGGTGAATCCGGCCACGGGTGCGAACATCCCGATCTGGATCGCCGACTACGTGCTGATGGAGTACGGCACGGGCGCGATCATGGCGGTGCCGGGACATGACGAGCGCGATTTCGAATTCGCGCAGTTGTTTGCCCTGCCCATCGTCCGCGTGGTGGCGGGCCCGGACGACCGTGCCGACACACCGCTGGGTGAGGTTGCGTATACCGATGACGCGCAGGGGCGTCTCGTGAACTCCGGGACGTTTGACGGGCTCCCCGTTGCCGAGGCGAAGACGGCCGTGACCGCATGGCTTGCGGCGGGCGGCCACGGCACGAAGGTCACGAACTACCGTCTGCACGACTGGTGCATCTCGCGCCAGCGGTATTGGGGCCCGCCGATTCCGATCATCTACTGCGACGCGTGTGGCACGGTCCCCGTGCCGGAGTCGCAGTTGCCGGTGGAGTTGCCGTTCATCCCCGACTTCAAGCCCGACGACTCCGGCATTTCACCGCTGGCGCGGCACGAAGAGTGGTTCCGCGTGCCGTGTCCCACGTGCGGCGCGCCGGCCCGGCGGGAAACCGATGTGTCCGACACGTTCCTCGACAGCGCGTGGTACTTCCTGCGCTATCCCAGCGCCACGCGCAGCGATGTGGCGTTCGACGCGGACCGCACGTCGCGTTGGCTCCCCGTGGATTCGTACATCGGCGGCAACGAGCACGCCGTGTTGCACCTGCTGTACTCGCGCTTCGTCACGATGGTCATGAAAGACGCGGGGCACATCGATTTCGAAGAGCCGTTCACGCGCTTCCGTGCGCACGGCATGATCATCCGCGAAGGCGCGAAGATGTCGAAGTCGAAGGGCAACGTGATCAACCCCGATGTGTACATGGAAGAGTGGGGCGCCGACGCGTTCCGCATGTATCTCATGTTCCTCGGCCCGTACGAAGAGGGTGGCGACTTCCGCGACCAAGGGATCAGCGGCGTCCGCCGGTTCCTTGACCGCCTGTGGGCGTCCGTGCGCGATGCACGGGCGGACGTGCCGATCGATGCCAACGTGGTGCGGCAGGTGCATCGCACCATCAAGAAAGTCGGCGATGATACCGCCGGGCTCAGCTACAACACGGCCATTGCCGCCATGATGGAATGCCTCAATCACCTGCGGTCGGGCGACCGCGCCGTGCACCGGGCCGAGGTGTTGCCGCTGGTGCAACTGGTGGCCGCGTACGCGCCGCACTTCGCGGAAGAGTGCTGGGAGATGCTCGGTCACACCGGCAGCGTGTTCGATGCCGGCTGGCCGACGTTCGATCCGGCGATGCTCGTGGATAACGAAGTCGATCTGGTCGTGCAGGTGAACGGCAAGGTCCGTGGCAAGCTGCGCCTGGCCGCGGACGTGACGCAGGACGCCGCGATGGCGGGCGCGATGGCCGATGCCGGGATCGCGAAATTCGTGGTCGGGGAGATCAAAAAGGTGATCTTCGTGCCCAAGCGGCTGCTCAACATCGTGGTGTAAGTCGCGGGGGGCCCCGGGACCCGGGGCCCGCGGGCCGTGCCGGTGAATCCGCGGCAACGATTGGACCGTCGGCGGCGTTTTACCTGTGAAGCGTTTCTCGCGGCGCTCGCCGGCCCCCGGGTCGCAAGACGAGCGCTCTTTCCGCCCCGCCGTTCGCCCCTGCGAATGCCAGACAATGTGATGCCGCTGCGCGCCACGCGCCGGTTCGCCATAGCCCCCGTGCACCGGCTCCTCGCCGGTGCCTCCCTCCTCCTCGTGGGTCTGTCGGCCTGCAAAGAGAACAAGCGCCCGCCCCGTCCCGCGCCGGTCGTGTCCACGGCGACCGTGAAGAAGGGGCCGCTCCCCTTTGTCGTGACCGCCAACGGGCAGATCGAGCCCAACCGTACCGTCTCGGTGCAGTCGCTCGTGTCGGGCATGCTGACCCGCGTCGCGATCGCCGAGGGGGATGAGGTCCGGCAGGGGCAGGTGCTGTTCCAGATTGATCCGCGGCCGTTCCGGGCCGAGGTCGACCGGCTGGAGAGCACGCTGGCCCGCGATCAGGCCACGCTGGCGCGCGCGCGCGGCGACTCCGTCCGCTTCGCCGGTCTGGCGAAGGACGGATACGTCACCCGACAGCAGCTCGACCAGACCTTCGCCGAAGCCTCGGCGCTCGCCGCCACCGTTGCGGCCGGGCGTGCCTCGCTCGAGCGGGCGCGACTGGATCTCGAGAACGCCACGGTGAAGGCGCCGATTTCCGGGCGGACGGGGCAGATCACCCTGCGCGCGGGCAGCCTCGTGCGTGCCCAGGCCGATCCGCCACTGCTCATCATCAACGAACTCGAGCCGGTGCTGGTGACCTTCAGCGTGCCAGAGCAGGCGTTCGAAGAAATGCGCCGTCGCGCCGGGCTGGATCAGGCGTTGTCGGTCGACATCGTGCCCAACGTCGGTGACAGCACCAGGAAAATCACCGGCATCCTCACGTTCATCGACAATGCCGTCGATCGCGCCACGGGGACAGTGCTCCTGAAAGCCCGGGTGCCCAACGCCGACCGCGCCCTGTGGCCCGGTCAGTTCGTGTCGGTCGGTCTGCAACTGGCCGTCGATCAGGACGCCATCACGGTGCCTGCCGAAGCCGTCGTTGCGACCGGGACCGGCGCGTTTGTGTATCTCGTGGACGGTGGCAAGGCCAAGCGCACGTCGGTCAAGGTCGGGCGTCAGGCTGGAACGGTGGTGAAGGTGGACAGCGGTCTCGTGGGCGGCGAACAGGTCATCATCGAGGGGCAGAATCGCCTCCAGGACGGCGCGAAAGTCGAACTGCGTGGATCGCTCTCCGGTGGTGGCCGCACTGGCGCCAACGGCGGTCGGAGCGGTCGCGGTGGTGCGCGTGGCGGTGCCGGTGGAGCCGCAGACACAGGGGCTGGCGGCGGGAATCCGCGCGGGGGTACCCGATGAATCTGAGCGCCATCTGGATCCGGCGGCCGGTCATGACCACGCTGGTCATGCTGGCCATCCTGACGTTCGGCGTGGTCGCCTATCGCGCCCTGCCGGTCAGCGACCTCCCTACGATCGATTATCCCACGATCACCGTGTCCGCCGGCCTGCCGGGCGCGAGCCCGGAAGTCATGGCGACCTCGGTCGCGACGCCGCTCGAGCAGGCTTTCTCCACGGTGTCGGGCATCGAGAGCATCACGTCCTCGAGTTCGCAGGGGAGCACCAACGTCACGCTGCTCTTCGCCCTCGACCGCGACATCGACAAGGCCGCCGGCGATGTGCAGTCGGCGATCTCCAAGACGCTGCGCCAGCTGCCGCAGGGCATCAATCCGCCCTCGTACAACAAGGCGAACGCGGCGGACTCGCCGATCATGATGTTCTCGGTCAATTCCGACGTGCTCAGCCGTCAGGAATTGAGCGAATACGCCGAAACGTTCCTGGCCCAGCGGATCTCCACGGTCACCGGCGTCGCGCAGGTGCAGGTGTACGGCTCGTCCAAATACGCCGTGCGGGTGCAGCTCGATCCCGGCGCCATGGCGGCGCGCGGCATCGGGATCGACGAAGTGCAGAGTGCCATCAATCAGGGCAACTCCAACTCGCCGGCCGGTGTGCTCATGGGGCCGAACCAGTCGTTCACCCTGCAGGCGTCGGGGCAGCTCCGCAACGCCGCCGAATTCCGCAATCTCGTGGTCACCATGCGCAACGGCGCGCCGATCCGCCTCGGCGAGCTCGGCACGGTGATCGATGGCCTGCAGAACATGCGCGGCATGAGTGAGATCAACGGACGCGCCAACACGGCGCTCGCGATCATCCGTCAGCCCGGTGTGAACACGGTGGATGTGGCGGAAGGGGTGAAGGCCGTCCTCGAACAGATCACGCCGCAGCTGCCGCCCAGCGTCAGCATCGTGCCGATCTTCGACCGGTCCGAGTCGATCAAGGACAGCGTGGACGATGTCAAGTTCACACTGCTCCTCACGATCGGGCTCGTCGTGATGGTGATCTTCCTGTTCCTCCGTAACATCCGCGCGACCATCATCCCGTCGCTCGCGCTGCCGTTCTCGCTGATCGGCACCTGCACGGTGATGTGGATGCTGGGGTACAGCCTCGACAATCTGTCGCTGATGGCGCTCACGCTCGCGGTCGGGTTTGTCGTCGACGACGCGATCGTGATGCTGGAGAACATCGTGCGGCACATCGAGATGGGGAAGAAACCGCTGCAGGCCGCGCTCGACGGGTCGAAGGAGATCAGCTTCACGATCCTCTCGATGACGCTCTCGCTCGTGGCCGTGTTCATCCCGCTGCTGTTCATGCCGGGGCTCGTGGGGCGTCTGTTTCGCGAATTCGCGGTCACGATCGGTGTGGCGATTCTCGTGTCCGGCTTCGTCTCGCTCACGCTCACGCCTATGCTGGCGGCACGCTTCCTCCGCGAGGGGGAAGGACACGCCCCGAGCGACGGCAAGTGGCGGTCGGTCGAGCGGGTGTATCAGGCCACTGAAGGTGGCTACGTGCGGTCGCTCGCGTGGGTCATGAACCACCGCGGTCTGGCGATGCTGTTCAGCGCGTTCACGCTCGCCGCCACGGTCGGGCTCTTCCTGTTCATTCCGAAGGGCTTCCTCCCGTCGGAAGATACGGGCCGTCTGCAGGGATCCATTGAGGGGCCCGAAGGCATCGGCTACGAGGCGCTATCGGCGAAGATCCGCGAAGTGGCGGCGATCATCCAGAAGAGCCCCAACGTCAAGTACACGCTCGCCTCGATCGGCGGCGGTCCCGGCGGCGGTGGGTCCAACAGTGGACGCCTGCAGCTCACGCTCAGCGACGATCCGAAGCGGCCGCACGTGGACCAGATCATGCGCGAACTCACCCGCGCCACGTCGCGGGTGCCCGGGGTACAGGTGTTCTTCCGCAATCCGCCGCCCATCAACATCGGCGGCCGTCGCGGCAATAGCGCGTATCAGGTATCGCTGCAGGGACCGGATATCGCCGAGCTGTACACGTCGGCGCGTGCCTTGGAAGCACGGATGCGTGATCTGCCGGAACTCGAGAACATCTCGAGCGACCTGCAGGTTGGAAATCCGCAAGTCGGCATCCAGATCGACCGCGAGCGTGCCTCTTCGCTGGGGCTGACGGCCACGCAGATCGAGAACGCGCTGTACAACGCCTATGGCTCGCGGCAGGTCTCCACGATCTACACGCAGACCAACCAGTACCAGGTCATTCTCGAGCTCAAGGAAGCGTTCCAGAAGGACCCCGCCTCGCTGAGCCAGCTGTTCGTGCGGTCCAACACGGGCAACCTCCTGCAGTTGGGATCGGTGGCCACCTTCACCAAGGGGGTCGGGCCGCAGAGCATCCAGCACAACGGGCAGCTGCCGGCGGTCTCAATCAGTTTCGCCACGCGGCCCAATGTGGCGCTC
Organism: Gemmatimonadota bacterium; assembly: GCA_031127225.1. Classification (GTDB taxonomy): domain Bacteria; phylum Gemmatimonadota; class Gemmatimonadetes; order Gemmatimonadales; family Gemmatimonadaceae; genus Gemmatimonas. Next base: position 28,422 of record JARIEV010000001.1, read on the forward strand.
GGGACGGCGGTCGACGCCGTGAACCGCGAAGCGCGCGCCGTGCTGCCGCCCGACGTAACACCGGTGCTCTCGGGTGATACACAGGCGTTCGCCCAGGCGCAGAGTGGGCTACTGGCGCTGCTGTTCGTCGCGATCTTCGTGATCTACGTGGTGCTCGGCATCCTGTACGAGAGCTTCATCCACCCGATCACGATCCTCTCCGGCCTTCCCTTCGCCGCGCTCGGCGCGCTCATCACGCTGCTGATCTTCGGTAAGGATCTCAGCGTGTACTCGTACGTCGGCATCATCATGCTGATCGGCCTCGTGAAGAAGAACGCCATCATGATGATCGACTTCGCGATTGATGCGGAGCGCGAGCGGGGCATGTCCGCGAGTGATGCCATCGTGGAGGCAGCGCGGGTGCGCTTCCGCCCCATCACGATGACCACACTGGCCGCCCTCATGGGGACGCTGCCGATCGCCATCGGCTTCGGTGCCGGGGCAGAGTCACGGCAGCCGCTCGGGCTCGCGGTGGTGGGAGGCCTGGCGTTCTCGCAGTTGATCACGCTCTACGTCACGCCCGTCGTGTACAGCCTGCTCGATCAGATGCAGCAGCGGCGCCGGCAGGCAAAAGTGTCCAGCGCGCGCGGTGGGAGCATGGAGCCGATGCCGGTTGCGGGTGACTGACCCGCGACGGTGACCGAAAGAGCGAACGGCCGTCGGCATCTGCCGGCGGCCGTTCGTGCATCGGTCATCCACCCGCCCCGCGTCTAGAACTCGATCTGGGTGCCGAGTTCGACCACGCGGTTGGGGGGAATGCAGAAGAACTCCGTGGCCGAGCGCGCGTTCCGCGCCATGATCGAGAAGATCACCTTGCGCCAGCGTGCCAGCGTGACCGTGTCACCGGGCTTGGCCGAGACGGGAATGAGCCGCTCGCGTCCCAGGAAATAGCTCGTCTCCATCGGCTTGCAGCGGATCCCCATCTGGTCCACCACCTCGAGCACGTTGGGCACGTTCGGCGTCTGCATGAAGCCGTAGGACGCCACCACGCGCCAGAAGCCGTTCCCCAGCGGGATGACGCGCACGCGCTCGGCAGCGGTGGTCTCCGGCACATCGGCCGTTTTCACCGACACCAGCAGCACGCGTTCATGCAGCACCTTGTTGTGCTTCAGGTGGTGCAGCAGCACCGGCGGTACGCCGTCATCGCTGCCGGTCATGAAGACGGCGGTGCCGGGCACGCGGTGGACGCTGGAGCTCTGCGCCCCGTCGATGAACAGCCCGATCGGCATGGCGCCCTCGGAAAGGCGCGCATTGAGCAGGGCGCGGCCGCGCTTCCACGTGAGCATGAGCAGGAACAGCACGACGCCAAGGGCCATCGGTACCCAGCCGCCATGCATGAGCTTGACCACGTTGGCGCTGAAGAAGAACAGGTCAACCACCAGGAACACCGACGCGAGCCCCGCCGCCTGCCACCATTTCCAGCGGAAGCGGATGCGTGCGACGACGTAAAAGAGCACGCTGGTGATCAGCATGGTGCCCGTGACCGCGATGCCGTACGCCGCTCCCAGTGCGGACGTGTTCTTGAAGAGTACGACGATGATGAGACAGCCCACGGCAATGAAGTAGTTCACCTCGGGGATGTAGATCTGCCCCTCCTCGACCGTCGAGGTGTGCCGGATTTCGAGCCGCGGAATGAAGCCCAGCGCGATTCCCTGCCGTGTGACTGAGTACGCGCCCGAGATCATGGCCTGCGACGCCACGATCGCCGCCATCGTGGCCAGCACGATGAGCGGTAGGATCATCGCCTTGGGCGCGAGCAGGAAGAACGGATTCTCGACCGCCGCCGGATTGCGAACCAGCAGCGCGCCCTGACCGAAGTAATTGAGCAGCAGCGCCGGGAACACCAGCAGCAGCCACGCCGCACGAATGGGACGGATGCCGAAGTGTCCCATGTCGGCATAGAGGGCCTCGCCACCGGTGATCACGAGCACCACGGAGCCGAGCACGAAGAACGCCAGCGAGCCATGTAGCTGGACGAAATGCACGGCGTACATGGGGTTCACTGCGCCAAGAATCCACGGCGACTGCATCAGTTCGCGCACGCCGAGGGCGGCGATCGTGATGAACCACAGCAGCATGATCGGACCGAAGGCCTTGCCCATCAGGTCGGTGCCGAAACGCTGGACCGCGAACAGCGACGTCAGGATCACCAGCGTGATCGGCACGATGTACTGCGCTACACTCGGCACGGCGATCTCAAGCCCTTCCATGGCCCCGAGCACGCTCATCGCCGGCGTGATGATGCCGTCGCCGTACAGCAGAGCCGTGCCGAACAGCGCGAGGGCCACGAAGATGCCACCACGCTTGAATCCCTGCGGTGTCCCGCGCGGGAAGATCAGCGCGAGCATGGCGAACTGGCCGCCCTCACCGCGGTTGTCGGCCCGCAGCACGAAGCTCACGTACTTCACCGTGATCACCAGCGTCAGCGCCCACACGATCAGCGAGAGGATGCCGAAGACGTTCTCGCGGGTGGGCTGCAGCCCGTAAATGGGACTGAAGCATTCCTTGATGGAATACAGCGGGCTGGTGCCGATGTCGCCGTACACCACGCCAAGCGCCGTCAGCGTAAGAATCGCGAGGCGTTTGCCCGTGGGATTCTGATGGTGCCCGTCTTTCCGGAGCGGTGACTGCACCGGGAACATGCCGGTGTTCGAATGGATCTCGGCGCCCAGCGGGGCGCTGCCCGCGTCGTGCGCCGCCGCAGGGTTGGCCGATGCGCCGGTCGGATGCCGGATGGCGTCGGATGGGCGCGGTTCGGCAGGAGAGCCGGTCGTCGGCTCCGGCGTTGATGCAGAGGCGGCCGGGGCCGCGTCCGGGATGCTAGGATCGTTAGTCATGATTCGGGACGAAACCGAAATGTACCATGGTGCGCCCCGGAACTCGCTACCCGATCGGCCTCTACTCGTACCGGAGCGCCATGATCGGGTCCAGCTTGGAGGCCCGCCGGGCGGGCCACACCCCGAACACCACCCCCACCACGGCCGAAAAGGCGAAGGCCATCGCGATCGATTGCGAGCTGACCGACGTGTTCCAGGCAAACAGACGGCTGATCAGCATCGCACCGCCACTGCCCACCGCCACGCCGATCGCTCCCCCCAGCAGGCAGAGTACCACGGCCTCGATGAGGAATTGGAACAGGATGTTCGCCCCGGTCGCCCCCAGCGCCTTTCGGACGCCGATTTCCCGCGTCCGTTCGGTCACCGACACCAGCATGATGTTCATGATGCCGATGCCGCCCACCAGCAGCGAGACCGCCGCGATCCCGGCCAGCAGCGATCCGAACACCTTGCTCGTCTCAGCGAAGGTGGTCAGGAAGTCCGCCTGATTCCGGATGGTAAAGTCGTCGTCCCGCTCGCGCGGCAGGCGATGCTCACGGCGCAGGATCTTCTGGATCTCCGCCATGGCTTCGGGGATCCGCTCCTCGGAGACAGCCAGCACTGAAATCGAGCGGATCCGGTCGGTGCCCAGCACCCGGAAGCGCGCCGTGTTCAGCGGGATCAGGACCTGGTCGTCGGGGTTCTGAAAGGGCGATGTCTGCCCCTTCGACTTGAGCACACCGATGACGGTGAACTGGATCCCGCGAATACGGACCGCCTCACCGATGATCGCCTCGGGGTTCTCAATGCCGAGATTGGTCAGCACCGCGGGTCCGACCACGGCCACGCGCCGCTTGCCGAGGTCCTCCTGCGTGGAGAACATCCGGCCCCCCAGCAGTTCGTACTTGCGCACCTCGAGGTAGTTGGCTGAGGTGCCGACCACCTGCGTGCTGGCGTTTTTCGCCTGAAACTGTAGCTGCAGCTGGCGGGACATCTCGGGCTGGACGGCCGTGACCAGCGTGGACTGCTCTTCGAGCGCGGCCGCGTCGTCCATCGTGAGCTTAGCGCGATCGGCTTCCGCCGCCACGCCGCCCATGCCGCGCACCTGCCCCGGTGTGACGGTGAGGAGGGTGGTCCCGAGCGCGGTGATGCGATCCTTGATCGACTCCTGCGCACCGCGGCCGATCCCGTCCATCGCGATCACGGCACCAACCCCGATAACGATGCCGAGCATCGTGAGGACGGAGCGGAGCTTGTTGGCCCGGAGCGCTCCTAAGGCGACGCGAACGGTTTCGGCGTAGACCATGCTCAGCGCCCTCCGGGACGCCCGCCGCCAGCAGTCGGCGCGCCGGCGGCCGCTCCACCACCAGTTCCACCACCAGTTCCACCACCAGTTCCACCACCAGCGCCACCGGCCGCGCCGCCCCCCGCCGCACCACCGGTGCGCTGCACACCCGGCATGCCACCGGCACCGGTCATGCTGCGGAAGCGATCGTTCTGCTGATCACGCTTGGCCTGCAGCGACTGCACGGCGAGCGTGGCTACCTTCTCCCCTTCCGTGAGTCCCGACAGGACCTCGGCGTAGTCGTAGTCCGACGCCCCCAGTCGCACGAGACGGGGGGCGAACTTTCCGGGGGCCGTTTCCACGAACACCAGCGCGGTACGCGCCCGCGGGGCCGGCGCCGCGGGTGAGGCGGTCGTCTTGGTGCGCCCGCGCGGCGCTGTGGGTGCGGGCGCCCCGCCTCCCGCGTCGTTGTCGGTCCGCATGGCCGCCTGCAGCGCGCGCACCTGCGCTGTCACGCTGTCGGGGTCGAGCCCTACGAACGCGGCGGATACCGCCGCCTCCCGCACGGTGCGCACTGCGTCGTTGCTGACCGCGACGACATTGTCACGCCGGTCGATCAGCATGGACACCTCGCCGTTCATTCCCGGCTTGAGCAGTCCCTCGTTGTTCTCGAGTGACACGATCACGGGAAACATGGTGACGCTCTGCTGCACCACCGCCTGCGGTTCGATCTTCTCGACCACACCCTGAAACGGCCGCTCGGGGTAGGCATCGACCGTGACGCGGGTGGACTGTCCGGCGCGCACGTTCCCGATGTCGGTTTCATTCACCAGCGCCCGCACGCGCACTTTCGTGAGATCGGCCATCTTGAGCAGCGTCGTGCCGCCCGACACAGAGCCAGTGGCCGAGGCGATGACCTGGCCGAGCGAGACCGGCTTGTCGATGACCGTGCCGTTCACCGGCGCGATCACGGTGGCGTCATCGAGCCGTTGCTGGGCGAGGTCCACGTTCGTGGTGGCCCGCACGATCGCGCCCTGCGCCTGCGTGAGCTGCAGCTGCGCCGTCTCGAATTCCTGCGTCGTGATGATGCGCGTGGCATACAGCTCGTCGGAGCGCTTCTTCTGCGACTGGGCCACTTCAAGGCCGGCCTGCGCACTCCGCAGGTCTGCGGCGGCCTGGTCGTACTGGTTCTTCACGTCGCGCGTATCCACCTGCACCAGCAGGTCACCGGCTTTCACCTGCGATCCGGTTTCCACCGGCATCCGCGTGATCTGTCCCGACGCCTTCGACTTCACTTCGATCACGTTGATCGGTTCGACGGTACCCGTGGCCTGTGCGTCCACCACGATCGTTTGGCGGCCGACGACCTCCGTGCTGACCGCCATCACCGTTTCCTTTTTCTGCCCGCAGGCAGACAGCGCGCCGCCCACGAGCAACACCGGCAGGGTCAGCACCCGCAGGCAGCGCGCCGGGGTACGCATCAGAGATCGCGGCCCACCAGCGAGGATAACTGCGCCCGTGCGATCCGACCGTCGAGGCGGGCCTGAATCAGCGCTTGCCGCGCCTGATTGAGCTGCGTCTGCGAGGTGAGCAAGTCGAGCAGCGTGGATGCCCCCAACGCGTACCGCTGCTGCTGCACCCGCAGATCCTCCTCGGCGGCGGCGATCGCCGCCAGCTGCACCTGCACCCGCGCCTGCGCGTTGGCGAGCGCACGGAGCTGCGACGTGAGCGTCTGCCGAGCACCGAGCTTGGCGTCACGCAGCTGCGCCTCCGCATTGCGCAACGTCACATCGGCCTGCACCGCCCCCTGTTCACGCACGAAGCCGTTGAACAGCGGATACGAAAAGTTGAACGACATGTTCTGCCGGTTCGGGTCGTTACCGCCGATCAGGAACAGGTTGCCGCCAGTGAAGGCCTTCGAGCTCTGCGTGTACGAGTAGTTGTACGACATGGACAGCGTGGGGAGGTACTGTGACCGCTGCGCCTTTCGGCTGGCACGCGCGGCCAGCAGGTTCGCTTCGGCCAGCTGGACGGCAGGGCCGCGGCTGATCAGCGTTTCGAGCTCGGGTTCGAGCGGCACGGTCGGCATCGACTCCGCGCTGTCCGACGGCGACGTGGTCACCGTGGTTGTGGATCCCACCACGCGCGTGAGCGCGGCGTTCGCGACGCGCAGGTCGTTCTGCGACGTCAGCACAGCCAGCTGCGCGTTGCCGAGCTGGATTGCGGAGCGCAGCGAGTCGGACTTGGTGGCCACACCGGCCGCCACGCGGGCCGTCGACGCCTTGAGCTGCTGCTCGGCCTGCTCCAGCTGCGCCCGTGCCGCGGTTTCCGATTCGCGCGCCGCGAGAGCGGCGTAGTACTGCTGCTTCACTTGCAGCGCGGCATCGAAGCGTGCCTGAATCGTGGTGGCGTCGGCCAGATCGCCGGTCGCGCGCACCCGCGCCAGCTCCTGCCAGCGCCGTCCCCCGTCGAACAATTCCAGCTGCGTGCCGAGTCCGTTGTTGTAGTTCCACGGGTTGCCGGTGAGTGGCACCAGCTGTCCCTGGAAGAACTGCACGCCTTGCGTGCGCGAGCTCGATCCGTTGAGGTTGAGCGACGGCAGGTACGCGCCGAGCGCCGCGCGGCGTGCGGCGCCGGCCGTGCGCTCGAGGCCGCGCGCCTGCACCACGGCCGGCGAGTTCCGCTGCGCCATCTGAATGGCTTCCGCGAGGGTAATCGGGCGCGCGCCATCGTCGGCGACCGTCAGCGGCTGTGCGCCGAGCGGCTTTTCGCGCAGCGGGGCGGCCACAAGGACCGCCCCGAGAATGAGTGTATGGCTGACGGCCCGGCTGAACAGATTCCTGCGGGTCACTTGATCTCACCTCGCGCACGCGCCGTGCTATCGGCCGCCCGCTGGTTGCGCTCGAGCAAGGCGCGGAAGGCGGTCTTCTGCGCGCTGTCGAGGCTGTTCATCATCAGCACGCGCGCGCTGTCGCGCACGGCATCGAGGGACGGACGGACGGTGGCCATGATCGTCCGCGATTCCCGACGCCGCCAATCCCATACGGAGTCGAGGACAACGCGCTGGTCAGGTGACAGCTGGAGTTCGCGCGCGAGCCCATCGATGACCGTGGTTTCGCTCACGGACCCCGGACGGGGCGGCGATACGGCGCGCTCGGCGGCAAAACCGACGGCTCCCCCGGTGAGGAACGCACCGGAGAGAAACATCATGGCGAGCGACTTGGGACGAGGAGTGGACACGGCGTGATCCGGGCTAGTAGTCGAGCGGGTGCAGATACCGCTCAGGGGCATCCTCAGCCAAGTGCGGACGCATCCGTGTGGTCAGCGTCGCGTCATCCAGCGGGAGCGGCAGCGCCGACTCGACCGCGGCGCGCGCCGCCAGCTCCCGGGCCGTGGCCTCACGTTCGGCTTCGCGCACAAACGTGGCACCGGCCACCAGCAGCGCGATCGTGGCCGCGATCAACCCGACGTTGCGGATGTCCGCCGCCCGGAATTCACCGAAGCCGCTCCACCACGCCGGACGCAACTCGCCGATGCGGGTCACGCTGCGCGTGACACTTTGCATCACGCGTTCTTCCAGCCCGTTCCAGTAGCGCTCGCCCTGCGGCGCCGCGTAGTGGCTGCGTAGCAGGTCGGTCACCCGAGGGTCCGCATCCGGGCGGCGCCCGTCGTCGTTCCGTGTGACGTTCATTTCTCACTCCGAAGGTTGCTTAACTGACGCCGCAGATGCGTCCGAGCATGATGCAGGTCCGATCGCGCCGTCCCCTCGGGAATTCCGAGGAGAGCGCCGATTTCCGCGTGCTTATATCCCTCGACGTCGTGTAGCACGATGACCGCGCGCTGCCGTTCGCCCAGTGTGCCCAGCGCGCGGGCCAGCCGCGCGCGTAATTCATCCGCTTCCGCTGGATCCCGGTGCGGGGACGACAACGTTTCCGGCAATTCGTCGGCGTCGCGTACCTTGCGCCGCCGGGCAATGTCCAGCGATGCGTTCGCGACGATGCGATGCAGCCACGCGCCGAACGCCTGCTCGGGGCGAAACCGTTCGAGCGCGCGGAACGCGTGCAGAAACCCTTCCTGCACCGCATCCTCCGCGTCGTCGTGCGACAGCACGATCGCGCGGGCCACGGCGTACGCCCGACGTTGATGGCGACGCACCAGCCCGGCAAAGGCCGTGTGGTCCCCCGCCTGCGCCGCGAGCACCAGCTCCCGCTCTTCGAGCGCCTCGGCCGACACGGGCCGGTCAGTCCCCATGACGGGGACGGAAGTGGGAAGGGAGAGGGCGACGGAGGTCATCGGCAATGGTGGGGTCACCCAAATTACGCATCGCCGACGGGAGGCGTTGACGTGGTGAGGCCGGCCCCCGCGAGGCCGAGGGCGGACGCCTCAGCCTGCATGGCGGCGAGCACCACGGCGATGTGCTCGTCGAGCGGCACCCCGAGCGCCTCGGCGCCCTCAATCACATCCTGACGATTGACGCCCCGCGCAAACGCCTTGTCCTTCATCTTTTTCCGTACCCCGGGCACGTCCACATCCGCCACGGCTTTCGACGGCTTCACCAGTGCGCTCGCCGTGATCAGCCCGGTGAGTTCGTCCACCGCGAAGAGCGCCTTGGCGAGCAAGGTGACCCGTGGCACACCGGTGTACGCCGCGTGTCCCAGCACCGCCTCGCACACCACCTCCGGCCAGCCGGCCGCCCGCAGTACGCGGACACCCTCGGCCGGGTGTTCGACCTCGGCCCCCTGATCGGCATTGGGGTAGCGCTCGTAGTCGAAATCATGGATGAGTCCGGTGATGCCCCACAGCTCGACATCTTCGCCCAAGCGGACGGCGTACGCCCGCATCGCACACTCCACCGAAAGCATGTGCTTCCGGAGCGATTCGGACGCGGTCCAAGCATGGACCAGGGCGAGCGCATCGGCGCGAGAGGGCAGGGGCATGACCGTCGGGTGGAAAACGAGGGAGTCGGTACTGCGGAAGTGTAACCGCTTCGGCGCGCGAAACGTGCCGAACGACAGGCTAGTGCAGATCCGCCGCCTTCACGGCGCTCGTGGGCCGGCCGGTCCGCCAGATCAGGAGCAGCGGCAGCGCCGACACCAGCAGAATCCCCGAGATCAGGTAGATCCGCGAGAAGGCCATCACGCTGGCCTGCTGCGTGATCTGGCGGTCGAGGATCAGCAGGGCCTGCTGCTTGGCCGCCGCGACATCGATGCCGCGCGCCGCCATCCCCTGCATCAGCCCCTGCATCCGCTGCATCGTGGCCGGATCGTAGCTGCCTGCATGCTCGGTGAGCATCGCCTTCTGCACCGCCGACTGCCGCGCCAGCATGGTCGCCATGATCGCGATCCCGAGGGACCCCCCCAGCTGCCGCATCAGGTTGAACATCCCCGTGCCCTGACCGATCAGGCGCATCGGCAGCCCCGACACCGTGGCGTTCGTGAGCGGCACGAACAGAAACCCCAGTCCCACGCCGCGCATGATCAGTGGCCAGAACAGATCCTGCTGCCCGGATTCCAGCGTCATGCGCGACAGCAGCGTCATGGCGCCCAGGAACAGGAAGGCACCCAGCACGATCATGGGGCGGGCGTCCACCGTGCCCGACATGCGTCCCATGAACGCCATGGTAATGGCCGATGCGATCGCGCCGGGGAGAATCACCATCCCCGTCTGTTGCGCGGTGTAGCCGTGCAGCTGCTGCAGAAACACCGGCAGCACGAACACCGAGCCGTACAGCGCGACGCCCAGGAACGCGGCGAACACCACGCCCGGCGCGAGTTGCCGCGAGCGCAGAATGCGGAAGTTGATGATCGGCTCGTCAATCGACAATTCGCGCCACACCAGCAGCACCGCCGACGTCACGCTCGTCACCGCGAGCGCCGTCACGAAGCGCGACTCGAACCAGTCGAAGCGTTCGCCGCGCTCCAGCATCCACTGCAACGATCCCACCGCCATGGTGAGCAGCAGAATGCCCCACACATCCACCGACCTCGACTTCACCTGATGCGCGGCGTCGCGCACATAGGTCCACACGAGATACCCCGCGAAGATGCCGAGGGGCACGTTGATGTAGAAAATCCACGGCCAGGCATAGGCGTCCACGATGTAGCCGCCCAGCGTGGGGCCGAGTGTGGGCCCCACCATCACCCCGACGCCAAAGATCGACTGCCCGATGCCGCGCTCATGCGGCGGAAACGCTTCGAACAGCGTGGTCTGCGCCGTGGACAGCAGCGCGCCGCCACCGAGTCCCTGCAGCACGCGCCAGAACACCAATCCCCACAATGACGTGGCCGCGCCGCAGAAAAATGACGCCACCACGAAGATCGCAATCGACCCCGTGAGATAGTTGCGGCGTCCGAAAAAGGCGGAGAGCCAGCTCGACATCGGAATCACGATCACGTTCGCGATGATGTACGACGTGGACACCCACGCGATCTCGTCGAGCGTGGCGCCGAGCGTGCCCATCATGTGCGGGATCGCCACGTTCACGATCGACGTGTCCACGAGCTCGAGCACCGCCGCCAGCGTGACGGCGATCGCGATCAGATACTTGTGCTTGTACGGATCCTCCGTCACGGCCTTAGCGGACCGTCACGGTTGCGAGCACGGACATCCCCGGGCGCAGCGGACGGTCAGGCCCGAGCGCCTTCGTGATCCGGATGCGCACCGGCACCCGTTGCACCACCTTGGTGAAGTTGCCGGTCGCGTTGTCCGGCGGGAGCAGCGCGAACTTCGCCCCCGTGGCCGACGCGATGCTCTCGACCACACCCTCGGCGTGCGCACCGTAGGCGTCTACCTCGAGCTCCACCGGCTGGCCCACGCGGATCCGGCTCAGCTGCGTTTCCTTGAAGTTGGCCCACACGAACACCCCTGAGTCGGACACGATCGACATCAGTGTTTGCCCCGGCTGGATCAGCTGCCCCACCTCCACCTGCTTCCGCGACACAACCCCGCCAACGGGTGCCACGATCGTCGTGAACGACCGCTGCAGCGCCGCGTTGTCGCGGACGGCCTGCGCCGCCGCAAGCCGCGCGCTGGCCAGCCGGACCCCTGCCTCGGCGCTCGAGATTCCGGCCGCGGCCGCGCTGACCTGCCGCTGGGTGGCGGTGAGTTGCGCGTTGGTCGCGTCGAACGTGGCCTGCGCGGCATCCAGCTGTGCCATGCTGATGATCTGCTTGGTCGCCAGCTCTTTCGCGCGTGCCAGATCACTCTGGGCTCTCACCACCTGCGCCCGCGCCGCGTCAACCTGTGCATCACCCACGTCGCGCTGGCTCGCGGCGGTGCGCACCTGGGCCGAGGCCTGTCCCGGCACGCCACGCGTACCAGCCGTCGCGAGCGCGGCGGCGTAGTCGGCCTCCGCCTGCGCCAGCCGGACGTCGTATTCGCGCGGGTCGATCGTGACGAGTACGCTGCGGTCGTCCACGTGCACGTTGTCCCCCACGCTCACGGCGAGCACGAAGCCGCCGACCTTGGCCACCACCGGCACAATGTGCCCGTCGACCTGTGCGTTGTCGGTGGATTCATGCGCCTCCGCGAACGACCAGCGGTTGAAGCCCCACACCCCGCCGCCGACGGCGAGCACGAGTGGAATGAGCAGACGGATATTCGGGCGGGCCATATGTATCAGTGCGGAGTAGGGAGTACGGAGTACGGGAGTCGCGAGTCCAGATGGCGACGGGCGCTACGGCAGCTGCTGGACGTCGCCCATGGCGCGGGCGAGGGCGACGCGGGAGCCGTGATAGCTCGCGAGTGCGTCGTTGCGCAGCGTCCGCGCCTGATTCAGCGACAGCAGCGCGGTAATCACGTCGCCGTTGCCGGCCACGCCGGCGCGGAACCGCTCCCGCGCCTGCGACACTTCCTGTTCGGCCAGGCGCAGCCGTTCGCGCACGGCGTCCACCTGCTCGAGGGCGCCGGCGAGATCGAGCAGCGCGGCGCGTACCTCGAGCGCGCTCTGCGCCCGCAGATCGCGCAGGCGCGCGTCGGTCTCGCGCGATGCGGCCACCTGCTCCTGCATGCGTCCTTCACGTCGGAAGCCGTCAAATAGCCCTACAGACAGCTGCACGCCCCACGTGTAGGTGGGGAGCAGCCGGCTCCAGTTTTTGCCGATCACGCCTTGGTCCACCATCAACCCCAGCTGCGGCGTGCGCTCCCACCGGATCGCACTCGTGGCCCGACGCTGCGAGGCCCCCTGCGCCATCAGGGCGCGCACGTCGGCACGCGATTCCCCGGCGTGTGTGAGCGCCGCCTGTTCGTCGGGTGCGGCCTCGCCGATCGGCAGCCCGGCCAGTGAATCGCGCAGCACCAGCGGCGCATCCAACGGGAGCGCGACGGCCCGCTTGAGTTCGAGCAGGCTACGGTCCCGGTCGTTGCGCGCCGCGATGATCTGCGCGCGCACGTTGGCCAGCTGCGATTCGGCGCGCGTCACATCCAGCGCGATGCCCACACCGGCCTGCAGCTGGTCGCGCGCAATGCGCAACAGATCCGCCGCCAGCGCCGAATCTGCCCGTCGCGCCGACAGCTGCGCTTCGGCCCGCGCCGCGCGCACGTACACCACCGCGGCCGTCGCGGCGGCGAGATCCGCCTGCGCCAGCACATCAGCGCTGGCGGCCACCACGGCCGACTGGGCCGCCCGCCACTTGGCGATGTTGCCCAGGTCGAGCAGCGGCTGCTGCAGCCGGTAGCGCAGGTCCACGGTCGGCACGGGCCCGAGCAGCTCACCCTCGGGGTTGAGCAACGGCCTCCCGGTGGCGGGATTGGCAAAGGAGAAACCGAACGTGGCCGAGTTGAGCGTGCGCTCGGCCTGCTGAAAGCCGGCCGCGAGGTCGGGGAACAGCGCCCCGCGGCGCTGCAGCACGCGCGCCTCGGCCTGCGCCACGCGGGTGCGCGCCACCTCGACGCCGCCGCTCTGTTTGGCGGCGAGCCGGGCGGCGTCGCCAAGGGACAGCGCCGGCTGGGCCGACACCGCATGGCCGGCCAGCAGCAGCAGCGCGGCGCTACAGGTGATTACGCGGATCATGGAGGCGAGATGGAAAGGAGAACTCGCGAGGCGGCTGGGCCCCGGCAAAAAAAAAGCGGGCACCGCTGGTCGCGATGCCCGCCCCGGCTGCGGCCGGTTACCCGACCCGCACCGACTCGACCGTGACCGCCCCGGTCGTCTTCTCTGCTTCGTGCGCCTTGAACGACGCGTTGGTCCACAGGACAATGCCGTACAGGATCGCGCCGATGAAGACCGCGCCGCCGATCAGTCCCATGAAGGCCGCGCCCTTGTCGCTGCCGTGCTGCTCGTGTCCGCCCATGTCCGTTCTCCGGGGAAGGTCAGTCGACGTCGGTGACGCGCACCGACACCATGCCATCATTCGCCACGATCGAGGGGAGGAACTCGAGCCCCTTGATGACCTGGCCGAACACCGTGTGCACGCCGTTCAGGTGGCGCGTGTTGGCCTCGCTGAGCACGACGAAGAACTGGCTGCCGCCGGTGTTCTTGCCGGCGTGCGCCATCGACAGCGCGCCCACCGCATGCTTGTGCGGATTGCCCGCGGTTTCACACGGGATCTGCCACCCCGGGCCGCCCGTGCCGATGCGGCGATCGCCGGCGGGGAGGTCGCGCGAGTACGGATCGCCACCCTGCACGACGAAGTCCTCGATCACGCGATGGAACTTCACACCATCGTAGAAGCCCTGATTCGCGAGCTTCTCGAAGTTTTCAACGGTCTTGGGCGCCTCGGCCGCGTACAGCTCGGCGACAAGGGTCCCCTTGGTGGTCTCGAACGTTGCCAGTTTGGCCACTGTGTCTCCTTAGTCCTTTGGGAGGGAAGACGGGAAAGCTAATGCGGGAACGCCCCGGCGTCAGCTTGGCCGTCCGGCACTTGGGCAGACGGCCGCAATGACGCAGTCGCCGCAGGCCGGTTTGCGCGCCAGACACACGCGCCGCCCGTGCCAGATCAGCAGGTGGCTGAGCAACGCCCAGTCGTCCTGTGGAAAGAGCGGCATCAGCGCCCGTTCGATGCCGATCGGATCCGCCTGCCGCGTCAGCCCCAGCCGCCGCGCCAGCCGCTGTACGTGCGTGTCGACCACGATCCCCTCGTTGATCGCGAAGGCGTTGCCGAGGATCACATTGGCCGTCTTGCGTCCCACCCCCGGCAGGGCCACGAGGTCGGCGATGGTGCGCGGCACCTCGCCCCCGTGGTGCGCCACGAGCCGGGTGGCCATCCCCACCAGGCTCTTCGCCTTCGCCCGGAAGAAACCGGTGCTGCGCACGATCTCTTCCACGTCCTCCAGCTTCGCAGCGCTGAGGGCGGGGGCGTCGGGGTACCGGGCGAAGAGGGCCGGGGTGACCATGTTCACGCGCACGTCCGTGCACTGCGCCGACAAAATGGTCGCGCACAGCAGTTCGAACGGATTGCGATAATCGAGCTCGCAATGCGCATCGGGGTACACCCGCTTGAGGTGCGTGAGCACTTCCGCAGCAATGGCCTGCTTGCCGGCTTTGGTGGTCGGCGAGGCCGCCACCGGCGCGGCGCGCTGCGATGGCTTCTGGCCGAAGGTCGTGGTCATGCGCCGCGCCGGCTTTTGCTTTGCCGCCGCCCCGGATGGGGTCACCGGCGCCCGCCCCGCCGTTTTCCCGGGCTGTTTCACCGACAACGGCTGACGGGGGGCGCCGCCCCCTGCTCGTGCCATGCGCGCCGCCTACATCACGCGCAGACGCGGTGGTGCCGCCGGCACCACCACCCCTGCCCGGCGCGCCCGCGCGAACGCCAGCACGTCGTCGGCGGAGCGGGTGTTGAGCACATCCGCCGGCGTGAGCCACCCCTTGCGCGCACTGGCCACTCCCAGCTCGAGATGATCGAGCCCCTGCGGCGAGTGGGCGTCGGGGCCGATGCTCACCAGCGCCCCGCACTGCTGCGCGATGCGGCAGGCGCGCCAGTCGATGTCGAGCCGGTGCGGATCGGCGTTCAGTTCGACCGCCACGCCGACGGCGCCGGCCTTTTCGATGATCGCCGCCAGATCGATGGCGTACGGTTCGCGCGTGAGCAGGAGCCGCCCCGTGGGATGCCCGAGGATCGTGAGATGCGGATCGTCGAGCGCCTTCAGCACCCGGTCGGTCATCTGTCGCTCGTTCATGCCATAGCGCGAGTGCACCGAGCCGATCACGAAGTCAAAGCGGTCGAGAAACGCGGCGTCGTAGTCCACGCGTCCGCACGGCAGGATGTCGGCCTCGATGCCCTTGAGCACCCGGAAGTCCACTCCCTGCGCGGCAAAGTGTGCGTTCAGGGCGTCGATCTCGTCGTGTTGCCGCAGAATGGCATCGCGCGAGAGGCCGCCGGCGTACGTGTTCGACTGCGAGTGGTCCGACACGCCCAGATAGTGCAGCCCGCGTGCGCGCGCGGCGGCGGCCATGTCGGTGATCGTGGCGCCGCCGTCGCTGTACTGCGAGTGGCAGTGCAGCGCACCGGCGAGATCCCGCTCGGTGATGAGCGTGGGAAACGCGCCACGCGCCGCGGCGTCCACTTCACCCGTGGCTTCGCGCTGTTCGGGCGCCACGTACGCCAGACCGAGGGTCGTGTATAACGCGGTCTCGTCGGGGATCGACACCAGCGCACCGTCGCGGTCGCGTAATTCGTCGCCGGCCAGCACGAAGCCCAGCTGTGCGGCTCGCTCGGTCACCTGCTTCACGTGCGCGCTACTGCCGGTGGCACGCCAGAGCGCGAGCGCGAACTGTTCGGGACGCACGCAGGACACATCCACGCGCACGCCGTTGTCCAGCCGCAGCGACAGCGACCGGCCACCGCCACCCAGCACTTCCTGCACCCCGCGCAGCCGCGCGAACGACGCCGCCACCACGCTGGGCGATCCGCGCACGGCGCAGACGAGATCGACGTCACGCACGAGCTCCATGCGGCGGCGGATCGAGCCGGCGATCGCCAGTTCGAGGACGTCGGGGTGCGACCGGATGGCGTCGGCAATACGCTCCGCCTCCGCGCGTCCGTGCGGCCACAGCACATACGCCCCGGTCGCGCGCAGATCGGCGATCCCCTTGAGAATCTTGTCGGCCGTTTTGCTGCCGAACCGTGGCAACCCTGCCAGACGACCGTCGCGCGCCGCCTGTTCGAGTTCGAGCAGCGTATCGACGTCCAGTCCATCGTGGATGGCGCGGATGCGCGACGGCCCAAGCCCTGGCACGCGCAGCATTTCCAGCAAGCCTTCGGGGGTCTCCTCCTGCAGGCGCTCCAACAGCGACGAACCGTTGCTGTCGGCGAGGTCCTGCAACACCGCGATGGCGGCCGGCGCCAGCCCCTCTCCCACGCCGCCATCGCGCACGAGCGCGGCCGTGAGCGGCGTCTCGCCATGCGATGCGACCACGCGCGCCGCTGCCTGCATCGCCCGCACCGAAAACCGGTCCTCGTCGTGCAGCTCGAGGAGCGTGGCGATCTGGGTCAGCGCAAAGGCGGCGGAGCGACAGTCCATGTGGGGAAATCTAGCGCACGCAGGCCCGTGCGACTGGCCTGCCGCGGAGCACGCCCTACCCTTCGATTCCCGCCACGCGCTGCGCCTGTCGCACCAGTTCCACCATCTGGGCCTCGGTCAGGTCCATCTCCTGTCCCGCCGCCTCGGCGTCCAGCAGTCCGGTGCGCACGCTCACGGCCACCTGATTCAGGTACCGGACCTTGGCGATCAACTCATTCGTCAGCTGACGCAGCCCGTGAAACCGGCGCTTTTCCGCGTTCGCCCGGCGATAGCGCTGCACCAGCTCCTCCAGCCGCAGGTCGCGCGCGAGCGTTTCCACGTCGTGCAGCGTGCGACCGGGAATCACCCCGCGGTCAGGGATCCCGCTGTGCTCCCAGTCCGCGTCGGCGAAAAACAGGCGACCCACCAGTTCGATGCCGTCGTGCGCCGTGTGCAACGTCACGCGGACGGCGCGACCGTCAACCGGAATGGTTGTCAGCGGCGTGAGGGTGACTGGACCGAAGGATACCATGAGGCTCCGCAAGGAATCGACGTATGGCCGCAAAGAGCAGCGCGGGTTGCTCGACGTACGGCACATGGCCGCAGTCGTCCAGCGTCACGAATTCAGCGCCGAGGGCCTGTGCGGCGGCGGCGGCTGATGCGAGGGGGATCGGATCCTGTTGTCCATGAATGACGAGCGTCGGGCAGCGGACGGCACGCAGCGCCAGCGTCAGATCGAAATCGCCGAGGCTGGTCCATACCGACTGCTGCACGCGGCCGGTGACGCGGAAGGGTGTCAGGGCGCGTGCACGCACCGGATCCGCGAAATAGCCGGCCACGCTCAGCTCGAAGCTCCGTTGACGATACGCCGCCGGATCCGATTCACGCAGCCCTGACGCCGCCAACGCCTCGCGCATCCCCTGAATCGCAGCGCTCCGACCGCGCATGGCCAGTGACGACTCGAATTCGTCCCGCCACGCGCGCGTGATCGGCGCTGGAGACAGCAGCACCAGTCGTGCCGGTGCGTGACGCGCGTCACGCGCTGCCGGATCGCGCGTGCAGGCGACGGCGTACAGCATGGCCAGCAAGGCGCCCCACGAGTAGCCGATGATCGTGGGCGCGGTGAGACCGAACTCGGCGATCACCTGTGCCAGATCCTCCACCTGTGTCTGCCACGTGATCGGCGTCGGGTCGTCCGTCTTCGAGCGACCGCCACCCCGCTGATCGTAGGTGATCACGCGACAGTGCTCGGCCAGCGCCAGCATCTGCGGGTACAGGTAATCGTGGTGCGCGCCCGGCCCACCGTGCAGCAGCAGCACCGGCGGGGCACCCGGCGGTCCATCCGCGCGCCAATACAGGGGCACGTCGGTGGTCTGCGTGAACCCATCGGTCATGATATTTGCTTCATGCTCGGCCATCATCGCCGCGCCGCCGTCGTGGAGTGTGCCATGTGATGAAATCTTATCGCGTGCAACCCGTCGCTGCCTATCGCCTCCGTGCAGCGACATTCGTAACTTCCGTTCCATGCAACCACTGGGCTATCGACGCAGCATACCAGGTGCCGGCGACAGCGGTGCGGGGAAGGCCCCGCCCGACAGTCGCGCCTCGCGCGTGATCGCGCGGGCGCTGGCGTTGCTCGTCGATCGGGTGGTGACGGTGCAGGGGATGCGTCCCGGGCCGCGAACCACCGAAATCGACGCGGAGTTGGTCATGCAGCCGCTCGTGCGCGATGCGCTGCGGCAGCTCACCGCGCGTTCCCGCGAGGCCGCGCTGCGCTGCCGGGTGATTGAGGGGCAGCTGGTGCTCGAGGGTGTTCCCGTCGAACGTCGCCTCACCGAGGATGATCCGCTGCTTGGGGGATTGCTGCACCGCCTGCTCAGCCTCGGCATCGGGACGGTGACGGTGCGGCAGGGTGCGTCGCCCGGCGAACTGCTCACCCTTGCCTCTCTGCTGTCGCAGACGCCACTGCCCGGTGAAGCGCCGATCCCGCTGTCGGGTGACACGCCCACCACGATGAACCGCGCCGTCACGGCCGACGAGCCGCTGCGCGAACTGCTGCGCTCGTGGAGTGTGCTCGTCACGCGGGAGCCTCCGGGGCGCGACGCCGTGCGCGAGGCCGTGCGCGATCCCATGCGGGGCACTCCGTGGAGCGTGGCGGCCATCGACGAGGCGTCCGTCACCATGAGCACCTCCGGCGGCAGTGCGGTTGCGGCGGCGCTGACACGACTCGCGGCCGCGCGCACCGACGGTGCCACGGTGGCGGCGGGCGACCTGCTGGTCGAACTGATCGACAACGCCGAGCGGCGCGGTGACGCGCTCACAATCGAGTCTATCGCGCGGGCTGCCATGCAGCATGTGCATGCCGTGCACGCGGGCGGTGGCCGCCTGGGCGGCGAGCGTATCGTCCGACGGCTGCTGCATCGCACGTCGCTGCAGCTGCTCGCCACGCGCGTCCCCTTCACGACCGAGCGCACCGTGGTGCTCGAGTTGATGGCCCGCGCGGGTGACGCCGCCGTGGAACTCCTCGTGCAGCAACTGCTGTCCTCCACCGAATCCCAGGCGCGGCGGGCGTTTTTCGACAGCGTGGTCGCGCTCGATCTCAACGCCACGCTCTTGATTGACTTGGTGCGCGACAGCCGGTGGTTCGTGGTGCGCAACGCGGTCGCCCTGCTGGGCGAGATGGGCGTCGATCAGGCCGACACGGCCATGTTGCCGCTCCTTGCCCACGAAGACGACCGCATTCGGATTGCCGCCGCCCGGGCGCTGATGCGCTTCGGGACCGCCAAGGCGATTCAGGGGCTGCACGGCGTCATCGACGACCGGCATCCGGAAGTGCGTCGCATCGCCGCGGCGGCGTATGGGCTGCCGGGCACCGGCCCCGGCGGCGCGCGTCCACAAGCCGCCCGCCTCTCCGCGGCACTCGACAAGGAACCGAACGACGACGTCGCGCTCGAAATGCTGGCCTCGCTCGGCAAGCTGGGCAGCGCTGACGCGATCCAGCGTTTGTTGCGCATTGCGCAACCTGTGGCGGCCGAGCCCGGCGAACGCGCCGTCGCGCGTGATGCCTGGATGCGCATCGCCGCGCTGGAGTCGCTGGTGCGCGCGCGCGGTGGCGCGGTGCTTCCTGCTATTGAGTCGCTCGTGGGTGACGCCGATCCCGAAGTGGCCGCGGCGGTGATGCGTTTGCGGGCGTCGCTCTCGTAGCTGCCGCGACGGGAGCGACAGCCGCCGGTTACCGCGCGGTGAAGTCGGTCTCGTGCGTCACCATACGGCACGTCTCCGCGATCAGTTCGGCGGCGCGGTCCAGATCATGCAGCGACACCAGTTCGTTGGGCGAGTGCATGTAGCGGTTCGGAATCGAGAGCAACGCCGTCGCCACACCGTCGCGCGTGAGATGAATCGCATCGGCGTCAGTGCTGGTGAACCGGCCGGCCGCATGCACCGAGTAGGGGATCTCGAGCCGCGCGGCGGTATCGGCCAGCAGACGGAACACCACCGGACTCACCACCGATCCGCGCGTCAGCACCGGACCGCCGCCCACCGAGTGCTCGCCGAGTTCTTTCTTTTCCACGCCGGGGTGATCGGTGGCAAAGGTCACGTCCACCGCGATCGCCATCGCCGCGTCGAGTTGCTGCGCCGCCACGCGCGCGCCACCACCCGCGTAACCGATCTCCTCCTGCGCCGTCGCGGCCGCGATCACGCGCGCCGCCCCCGGCTTTTCGGCATAGCGGCGCAACGCCTCGAGCACCACAAAGGCCCCGATGCGATCGTCGATGGCGCGCGAGACGATGCGGCCGTTCGGCAGCTCCAGCAGTCGCGCGTCGATCACGCCCGCGTCGCCGATCTCCAGATGCTCCATCGCTTCGGCCTTCGTGGTCACGCCGATGTCGACCCACAGATCGGTGATCTTCGACGCCTTCTCACGCTCCTCCGGCTTCATGAGGTGGATCGGCTTCTTCCCGATCACACCGAACACGTCACCGTGGCGGCCCAGAAAGCGCATCCGCTGCGCGACCAGCACCTGTGGATCCCAGCCGCCGATGGGCTCGAAGTAGATAAACCCGTGCTCGTCGATATACGTCACGATCACGCCGATCTCATCGATGTGCCCGGCGAGCAGAATCGTGGGTCCCCCGCTCCCCTCCACGGTGGCGAGACTGTTTCCCACGACGTCGGCTTTCACCGAGGAGAACGCAGCGGCTTCGGCGCGCCAGACGCGGGCCGGTGCGCCTTCGAAGCCCGACGGACCGGGCGTGTCGAGCAGGCGCTTCAGGAAGGCAACGGAGGATTCGGAGAGCATTACGGGAATATAGGTGCTATTCTTGACAGATGATCCTCCTTCTCCTCGCCATCGGCGTCGGGGCCGGCGTGCTCTCGGGCATCTTCGGGATCGGCGGCGGCATCGTGATCGTGCCGGCGCTCATCTATCTCGCGAAGATGACCCCGCAGCAGGCCGCCGGCACCTCACTCGCCGCTCTGGTGCTGCCCCTCGGTGCCGCCATCGGCGCCGCCACGTACTACCGCGCCGGGCATCTGCAGCTCATGGACGCGCTGCTGATCGCTGTGGGCATGGCCGCCGGCGCGTACTTCGGTGCGCAGATCGCCACGCACGTGGATGCCACGATACTCCGGCGCGCCTTTGCGTTGCTGATGGTGGGGATGGCGGTGAAGCTGTGGGTGGGGTGAAACTGCCAACTGCCTAGTGAGCAGGGAGGAGAATACCAGGAAGGAGGAGGCAGGAGCTCGACGCGGCTGTCCTGCGTTCTCCACCCTGATCGCCTCCTCCCTGCTTCCTTGGCAGTTGGCCGTTTGTTCACCGCACCCGCTCCGCGTGCCGCCCATCAATCGCCGTGAACAGCGACGGATTAAAGATCCGCGCCATCGCCTCGATGCCGTCCACGATGCGTGGCCCCGGTCGGCTCACGAGCCCGTTGGCATCGAGCGCCCACACCGCCCGTCCCTGCAGCCAGGCCCATTGCGGCAGCGCCAGACACCGCGTCGCCTCTGCCACTGACGCCGCGAGCGAATAGCCGCACGGCGCGAAGAGCACGATCTGCGGGTCGGCCGCGATCAACGCCGGCATCTCGACGGTCACCGAGTGCGCGCCGGCCGTGCCGTACGCATCGCGGCCACCGGCACGCGCGATCTGCTCGGGGCCCCAGTGGCCCGCCACGTACACCGGGTCGGTCCACTCCAGCAGCAGGACGCGCGGACGCGGGGCCTTGGCGGCTTTCAGGATGTCGTGCACATGCTTCACGCGATCGCGCAGCCCCGCCAGCAGTTCATCCGCCTCATCGCCGGCCTGCATCGCATCGGCGACGGCACGGATGTCGGCGTAGACGCCGTCCAGCGTCGTGCCCCCCAGCGTCACGATGCGCGGCACCGGCGACAGCTGCTCGGCCAAGGCGCGCACGTCGGTTTCACTGATCGCGCACACGTCGCACAGTGCCTGTGTGAGCAGCACGTCGGGGTGCAGCGCGCGAATGCGCGTCTCGTCCATGGTGTACAGCGCGTGTCCCGCACCATGAAGCTCCCGCACCGCGGCGTCGATCACCGCCGGATCGCTCGAGTGCGGCACGCTGCTCTTCGTGACCCGCGCGCGCGACACCACGATCTCGGGGTAATCACATTCGTGCGTCACACCCACGAGATGGTCCGTGGCGCCGAGGAAGGCCATGATTTCCGTGGCAGCGGGGAGCAGGGAGACGGTGCGCATACCCGCTACCTCGCCGCCTCGTACACCGCCTTCCCACCCACCCACGTCGACACCACCTTCGTCTTCATCACCATCTCGCTCGGCACGCGCATGATGTCGGTGTCGAGAATGACGAAGTCGGCCAGCTTGCCGGCCGTGATCGAGCCCATCGACGATTCCTGGAAGCCCGAGTAGGCCGGCCAGATCGTCATGCTGCGCAGCGCGTCCTCGCGCGACATCTTCTGCTCCGGGAACCAGCCACCGGCCGGCCAGTCGCGGGCGTCCTGACGCGCGATCGACGCGTGGAACGAGATCAGCGGATTCACCTGCTCCACCGGGAAGTCACTGCCGTTCGGAATCACCACGCCCGTCTGCAGCAGCGACTGCCACGCATACGCGCCATACAGACGCGTGGGGCCCAGGCGCTTGCCGATCCAGTACATGTCGCTGGTCTGATGACTGGCCTGCATGCTGGGAATCACACCGAGCTGCGCAAAACGCGGGATGTCGTCGTAATGCAGAATCTGCGCGTGTTCCACACGGAAGCGATGGTCGACGCTCGGCACCGTCTTGAGCGCCTGCTCGTACGCGTCGAGCACCACGCGATTGCCGCGGTCGCCGATGGCGTGCGAATTGATCTGGAACCCCGCCTTGAGCCCACGTTCGGCCACCTCGCGGATGTGCTCTTGCGTGCTCTTGAGCAATCCCGAGTTGTTCGGGTCGTCGCTGTACGGCTCCAGCAACGCGGCACCACGCGAGCCCATCGCGCCGTCGGCGTACAGCTTCACGGCGCGCACCCATAGCTGCCCGTCGTACATCGCCGACTGCGGTCCCTTCGCGAAGTAATGGTCGAGCGCCGTCTTGTCGTCGCCGATCATCACGTACAAGCGCAGGTTCAACTCCTTCGCCTTGGCCAGCTCCTCGTACGTGTCGATCGCCGTGCGCGTGGCGCCCGCGTCGTGCATGCCGGTGAGTCCCCAGCTGTGCATCACCGCGATCGCTTCCTTGAGCGCGCTCTTGTACTCGGCCGCCGTGGGCGCCGGCACTTTGGCTTCGAGCACGTCGCTGGCATTGTCCACGAACACACCCGTGGGATTGCCCTTGGCATCCTTGATGATCTGCCCGCCCACCGGCGCCTTCGAGGCGGCGGTCACACCGGCCGCCTTCATCGCGGCCATGTTGGCGTACGTCGCGTGCCCGTCCACCCGCTCCAGCAGCACCGGATGATCGGGGAGCGCCGCCGTGAGCGCGTCGTGCGTGGGGAAGTCCGTCACGCCCCAGTCATTCTGGTCCCACCCCCGGCCCGTGATCCACGTGCCCGCGGGTACCGACTTCGACTTGGCCACCACCCGCGCGATCACCTCGGCCAGGCTGTTGGTGCCCGTGAGGTCCACCGACCGCAGCGTCTGGGCCAGCCCGCTGAAGTGCGCGTGCGCGTCCACCATGCCCGGGATCACCGTGCGTCCACCGGCGTCCACCACGCGGGTGTTCGGTCCTTTGAGCACGGCGGCTTCGCGCTGCGAGCCCACGAAGGCGATGCGTCCGTCGCGCACCGCAAACGCCTCGACCAGCGGGCGGGCGTCGTCGGCGGTGTAGACACGCGCGTTGGTGACGATCAGGTCGGCGGGCGCCTTGGGGGCCACCGTCTGAGCCGACAGGGCAAGCGGCGCCGCGAGCACGGCGGCGCCGAGGAGAGTGCGAAAAGCGATCATGAAGCCGGGGTAGGAGGGTCGGCTCAGTTTGCGCCCCGGCGGGGCGCGGGGCAAGGTTCGGCCCAATCACGCCGAATCCGCGGGGGGATGGTATGGAAAAGTTTGGTTAAATGGTATGGAAAAAACTGGTCAAATCGTCGCTCGACGATGCACAGTAGCGCGCGCTGGCGTAGGCATTGCCGGAGCAAGCGCTTCGTGTGCCGACTCCCGTGCAGTCTGGCGCTGGCCGTATCGTGCAGGTCCGTATGCGGCCGCTTACGCTGGCTGAGCGTGGAATTGAGACGCCGACGGTCAGTCTTCGAGATCTGATCAGTGGCGCCCGACCCGGCATTGGCGGATCCACGCAGGTTGCCCTCGCCGACTATGCCCGGGAGATCGTGTCGTCCGGATTCCCTGCCATTCGGCGAGAGTCGCTGCCTCGTATCTTCGCCTCGCCGTCGACCGTGATGTTCGGGAGTCCGGGGTCAACTCGGCGTTGCTCGGGCCATAGCGAAAAGCGCGGGGCGACCGTGATGGTCACCCCGCGCTTTTCGTACTCTGTACTCCGTGCTGCTTACTTCGCAGTTACTGAGTTACTTGGCCGGCGGCAGGATCACGGCGTCGATCACGTGGATCACGCCATTCTTGGCCGCGATGTCCGTCTTCACAACGTGCGCGTTGTTGAGCATGACCGTGCTGCCCATGAGCATGACCTTCGCCTCGGCGCCCTGCACCGTCTTCGCGCCCTTGCCGTTCAGCTTCACGACGTCGGCCGCCATCACCTTACCGGCGACGACATGATACAGGAGCACGTTCTTGAGCGCGGCCTTGTCGGCCAGGAGGGCGTCGAGCTGCGCCTTCGGGATCTTGGCGAAGGCTTCGTCGGTCGGGGCGAACACCGTGAACGGGCCCGGGCCCTTGAGCGTCTCGATCAGGCCAGCAGCCGTGAGGGCCGTGGCGAGCGTCTTGAACGAACCGGCCGCGACGGCCGTCTCCACGATGTCCTTGTCCTGCGCCTGCGAGACCGTCGGGGCCGCCATCGCGATCATGGCAGAGGCCACCAGCATAAACTTACGCATCAGATCGAGCTCCAGAAATTTCAGTGTTTGGTTTAGGACCAACCGGTCCTAACACGAGATTTAACACGGGCTCGGGTGTGCTGGTTCCGCGATCACGAGACTGTGACAAAGTGCGTCGCTGGTTCGGAATCCAAGATCTAGTGGTGGCATGGTGGCCAGGCGATCCCCAGTGGGCTGGCGGTGCGGACGCGGCGCCCGCAGACTCATTGTGGAACGCGACCCGGCGGCACCGACTATGAAGTCCCAACGACGACAATGCCCAATCAACCTGCCTCCCTCACCCCACCGACCGCCCCGCCCGTGAAAAGTGGCTCGGGAGCCGTGGGCATGCTCATGGGATCCGTTGGAGGATTGGTCGTCGGACTCGGCCTCGGGATCGCCGGACACGAAACCGGATCGACTGTCCTCGCCGGCGTCGGCCCCTACATCAAAGCGTTCGGGGCAGGGTGGATGAATGCACTGACCGCTCTGGTGCTGCCGCTGATGGTCGCTAACATCGTCACGGCGGTCCTGCAGAGCCGGGACGCCCGCGCCACCGGCAAGATCAGTGCGTACGCGCTCGGACTGTTCGTGGCGGCGCTACTCCTAGGGACGGCCTTCACGCTGGTGGTGGTCCCGCCGTTCATCTCCGTGCTCCCGCTCGATGCCAACGTGGCCGCCTCACTGTCGGCCACGCTCACCCCCGCAGCGCGCGCGGCGGCGGCGACGGCTCCCGTGCTGTCCACGCCCTCCGACATCGTGAGCGTGTTCATTCCGCGCAACGTGTTCAAGTCGGCGGTCAACGACGATCTGCTTCCCATCCTCATCTTCTCGATCGCCTTCGGCTTTGCCGTGAGCCATGTGCGCGGCGCGGGGCGCGACCTGCTCGCGGCGGTGTTCAGCGCCCTTGCCGAGGCGCTGCTCGTGCTGGTGAGCTGGATCCTGAAGCTCCTCCCCCTCGGCGCCTTCGCGCTGGCGTATTCGTTTTCCGCGGGAGCAGGAATGCAGGCGGCCGGCGTGCTGGCGCAGTTCACCCTGATCACCTGCGCCTCCATGCTCGCCTTCACCGCGTTGTTGTACCCGGTGTCGGCGCTCCTGGGCGGTGTCTCGCTGCGGCAGTTCGCGTTGGCCGTGCTGCCGGCGCAGATCTCCGCCGTGTCCACCCGCTCGTCGATCGCCTCGCTGCCGGCGTTGCTGCAGGGGGCGCAGACACACCTGCGCATGGACCCTGCCGTGGCCAACCTCGCCCTGCCGTTGTCGGTGGCCGTGTTCAAGGTCAATCGCACGATCTCGTCCACGGTGAAGATGCTGTTCATCGCCCATCTCTTCGGCGTGCCAGTTGGGGCGGCGCAGATCGTCGTCTTCACCGCGACGATTGTGATGCTCAGTTTCACTTCACTGGGTGTGCCGGGCGGCGGCACCGCCTTCAAGTCGATGGCGGCCTATCTCGCCGTGGGATTACCCATCGAAGGCGTCATCCTGCTGGAGGCGGTCGATGTGATCGCCGACGTGTTCAAGACCCTGCTCAACGTGACCGGCGACATGTCAGTGGCCGTCATCCTCAACCGATTTACCGCCGCGGCGCCCGCATTCTCGCCTCGATCTCCCGCACTTCCCGCGGACCCGACGTGAGCCACGTGAGGCGTCCGTCGGCCGTAATCACGTAGTCGTCCTCGATGCGCACGCCGATATCGCGGTCGCACGCCACGGCAGCGGCGAGCCGCGACTGCCGGCACTGCCGCTGGCCGTCACGTGAACAGGCATATGTGGCGTCGGGTGATTCGATCAGGCCGAGGCGGGCCAGGCGGCACATTCGCGTGCGCCGATGGCCGGCGGGGCGCTTGCTGGGCGCTTGCTGGGCGCTTGCTGGGCGCTGGCTGCGCGCCGCCACAGACGGTGACAGCAGGAGGGCGACGATGCCCGCCATCAGGCGCCGTACGCTGTCGCGCCGCGCGATCGTGTCACGTGCGCGTGCGGCGTTACCGCAGCAGCGCGCTGCTGATGACGCTCTCCAGGAGCCCCAGCCCGAAGTAGGCGATGAGCACCGTGATGTCGATCATGCCGATGGTGGGCACCACCTGACGCAGCGGGGCGAGGAACCATTCGGTGAGCACGTACGACCAGCGCCACCACTTGGAGTACGGGCCGCCGCCCACCCAGCTCGCGATCACGCGGGCAAAGAGCGCGAGGCGCAGGACACTGAAGGTCCAGCGCACGAGCAGCGCCGCGAGCGAGGCGGTGGAGCCGCTCATGTAGGCCAGCATCGCCAGCTGATCGCGCAGGAAGCCGACGGCCGAGAGCAGCACGAGCCCGCCCACCACGACCGCCGCGAGCGCCCACCAGGGCGCGGCGTATGGCGTGCCGCCGGCGCGGAGGATGCGGCGCTCCATCGGGGCGATCAGCCACGGATCCACCCGGTCGCGGGTGAAGCGCGCGAGGGGGGAGAAGGGGGACATCCGCCGGGTGCGGGCGCTGTATGACACCAGCGCCGCCACGGCGGTAAGGGCACCGGCCGCAAACACCGCAGGGCGGAGCAGGGCGAGGAGCAGATCAAGGAGACCGACGGCAGATCCGAGCATACGAGAAAGATACTCTGGCGCCGGGGCTGGGGTTCAGGGGAGCGCCCCCTGCAGCGGGCGCGCGGCGTTTTCACCCCGGTCGCAACGCGGCGGTGGGGCGGTGGCCCGCCGACCCCGTATCGTGTGGTTCGAGCGGCTGGTTCGCCCTTGCGTGTGTGAAAACAACTGAAGAAAATAGGACTGAGTGCTATTCACCCGTTTCCCGCTGACCACCCGCACGGTGCGCCTCGAGGCATTCGACCCGTATGATGACTAGACGCTCCCCAGACTTGCGGCCCGATGCTGTCGTCCTACGGTGCGCTGCCTGTGGAGACGGACAGTTTCAGGAGACCAACGTCGAAGGCCGTGCGTTTCCCTATCGCGACGAGCGCGCGCTGACGCTGACGCAGGCCCTGCTCCTCCCGGTGTGCACCGTCTGCGGGGAGGTGCGGGAATCGGCGCAACACGCCGCTTCGCTGGACCGCTTGCTCCACGCAGCATACGTCGCGCGTCGCGCGGCGCAGACGCACGAATTGGTCGCGCAGTTAACGGCCGCCGGCTGGCGACAAGTGGACATCGAGCAGACGATGGCACTGTCCGCGGGCTACCTCAGCAAGGTGCTCAGAGGGGAAAAGCTCCTCGCGCCATCGACCTTCCGCCATCTGATCCATCTCGCGCTGCACCCCCGAGAGGCGCTCCGGGATCTCGCACCGTTCTTCCCACAGTCGCGTGACATTGAGTCGACGCTGGAGCGCCGCGGGGCGTTTGCCGCCTCGCGATGAGCGCACCGGCGTGCGAATGGTGTGCGGGTCTCTCGTCGGCCGACGTATGCCGTCGGGTCTCGCGCCGAGTTGCCGGTTAATAGCAATATTGCTAACATGTGAGTGGGTGCAGCAGGCGACATGAGCGCCCGCCGGAAACGATCGGTTGAATTCGCCGCGAGCGCGTCGCGGCCCGATTCCTGTTGGCTGAGCAACATTACCGCGGACACCAGCGATGAACGGCAGCAAATCGAACAACGGCACAGGTGACGAAGAGACGATCGAGGCCGGCAGCGACAATGTCTTTGCCGATCTCCATCGACCGAACCCGCAGGAGCGGCTCTCGAAAGCCCTCCTCGCCCGGGCGATCCAAGAGATCGTCAAGCGGCGTGCCTGGACGCAGGTGCGAGCCGCACGTCACGTCGGTTTGGCGGCGTCGGACATGAGCGATGTCATGCGCGGAAAGCTCGCGCGATTCAGTCTCGATCGACTGGAGTCCGTTCTGCTCGACCTGCAGATGGACGTGCACATCATCATCCGACCCGTGTCGGCTGAGGGGCGACGTGGGACAGTCACGGTGGAACTCCTCGGCGCCGATTAGTCGGCGCTGGAGCGCCGCGGGGCGTTTGCCGCCTCGCGATGAGCGTAATCGGTTTTGTCCCCTACTCGAAGAGCGACACGGTAAGGGCGGGCAGCAGCAGTCCAGCCGCCCTTTGATTTGACAAGCGACACGTGTCACTTTACATACATGTTGAGCCCCAACGACTCAGAACTTTCGACGCCAAGGGCTTGAGCTGCTGTTCTACCAACCGGAGCCTCCCATGGCGATGAAGAACCCCGCGCATCCCGGCCGTGTGGTGCGCGCCATGTGCCTGGACCCGAACGGTCTCAGTGTGACGGAAGCGGCCGCCGGACTCGGCGTGTCCCGGCAGGCCCTGAATAACGTGGTCAACGGGAAGGCGGCCATGAGCCCCGAGATGGCGGTCCGCCTTGAGAAGCGCTTCGGCGGAAGCGCCGAGATGTGGCTCTCGCTCCAACTGGCATTCGACTTGGCGGCAGCGTACAAGAAAGCGGGCGCGATTCGCGTCGAGCCGTTCAAGGCGGGCGCTCACGTATCATCGGCGGCGTAGCCGCGCCGCGCCCTCCGCCCCGCCACGTGCCCCAGCGCCGCCCCGGCCGCCAGGCACGCCGCCATCAGCGCCCAGTCCCGCGCGCTTACCGGGGCCACCCCAAACACCCGCGGCATCGCCGCCGCCCCCGCCCAGAGCCACACCACGGCCACGCCCAGCACGCGCCACCGCCGCGGGGATGCCTGTATTCCCCACCATCCTACCGGCATCATCAGCGCAGTAAGCCAGCAGATATGCGCCAATAGTTCAAAAGCGCCCCCGAGGTCGAACACGGTCTGGATCAGCGCCCACCCAATCACCGGCGTCAGCGCCAGCGTGCGGCTTTCCTGAAACTCGGCCCACGTGGCCGTCAGCCGCAGCGTATCGGGGGCGCTCCACGCCTCCAGCACCAACGGCCGCGGGTCGTCCACCGACCGGCCGGCGAACACGCCCTCGACGCGCAGCGTTGGCATGGCCAGCCCCCAATCCCACGCGCGCCGCGTGACGTCGAGCGTCGCGGCGAGATCGTTTTCGGCCACCATCGCCACCGGCGACTCGTCGCCGATCACGTGCAGGAACACCGCCGGCACCTCGAACGGCTCCCGGTCCCGACCGCGCAGTACGGTCCGCAGCGCCACCGTGGCCGGCTCGCGCGAGACCTGTACGATCACCGGACCGGTGCCGCGATGGGTGGTGCCGAACCCGTTCACCGACACGGAGTCGATCAGCCCGCCGTACCACGCCATCCTCGGCACATGGGTCAGCGCACTGGTGGCGTAGCGTGCCGAAGTGGCCCCGTCGTTCCGCGCCGCGCGGGCGACTCCCGACCGCGGGCCCAGCGCCGCACTGGTGAGCGCGAACAGCGCGACCACCCCCGCCGCCCATCCCCACGCCAAGCGTGTGGCTACCCGCCACGACGCCGGCCGCAGCCACCCGCGCCGCGCGACCAGCCACGCGCCGGCCACTCCGCCCAGCGTGTTCGCCACCACATCGGCCCACGCCGGGGAACGCGCCGGCGGCACGCCGACGGATTGCAGGAACTCCACCCCCAACGAGTACGCGGCGGAGCAGAGGAGTACCGCCCACCACCGCACCCCCAGCATCGCGAGCGCGACGCCAAAGGGTGCGAACAGCACCACGTTGCTGATGCCGTCGGTGAGCCACAGACCACCGCACGCCAGACACCAGCGCCCGGGCATGCGGTGCGCCGCAATCGCGTTGAAGGGCGCCAGGGTCGCGACCGCAACGAGCCCCACGCCCGCCACGAGTAGGGCCCACCACACCCAAGTTTTACTCATAACCCAAAACCCATAACACAGAACTCAAAACCCACCGCCCCCAGCCCACCACCCCAGCCCACCGCCCACCGCCCACAGCCCACAGCTCCCCTCCTACCGCAGCACCGCCTTCGCAATCGTATTCAGCTGCATGTTGCTCGTCCCTTCGTAGATCGTGCCGATCTTGGCATCGCGGTAGAACTTCTCCACCGGATAGTCGCGCGTGTAGCCGTAGCCGCCGAACAGCTCCACGCACAGCGACGTCACCTTCTCGCACATCTGCGACGAGTACAGCTTGGCCATCGCCCCTTCGCGCGCGATATCCTGCCCGGCATCCTTCAGGCGCGCTGCGTTGTACACCATGAGCCGCGCGGCCTCGAGCTCGGTGGCGGCCTGTGCCACCTGAAACTGAATCCCCTGAAACTCGGCGAGCGCCTTGCCGAACTGCTTGCGCTCCTTGAGGTGCGATACCGCCGCCGACAGCGCGCCCTGCGCCACGCCCAGCATTTGGGCGCCGATCCCGATCCGTCCTTCGTTCAGCGTTTCGATCGCGATCTTGTAGCCGGTGCCCACCTCGCCCAGCACGTTCGCGTCGCTCACGAAGGCGTTCTCGAAGTGCAGCGACGTCGTGCTGGAGGCGCGGATCCCCAGCTTGTCTTCCTTTTTGCCAACGGAAAATCCGGCGGCGCCGCGCTCCACGATGAACGCCGTGATCCCCTTGTAGCCCATGTCGGGGCGCGTGTTCGCGAACACAACGAACACATCGGCCTCACCGCCGTTGGTGATCCACGCCTTCGAGCCGTTCAGCGTCCAGCCACCGTCCACCTTTTCGGCGCGTGTGGCCAGTCCGAACGCATCCGAGCCCGAGCCCGGCTCCGACAACGCGTACGCGCCGATCGTCCCCGACGTCATGCGCGGCAGGATCCGCGCGCGCTGTTCGGCGTTGCCGTACCGGAAAAGCGGGTAGTTCACGAGCGTGTTCTGCACGTCCACCTGAATGGCCGCCGACGCATCCACCTTGCTGAGTTCTTCCACCGCGATCGTCACCATCATCAACGACCCACCGGCGCCGCCGAACTCGTCGGGGAGCTCGATGCCCATGAGCCCGAGTTCCACGAACTTCGCCGTGAGCGCGGGATCGATCTTGCCGGCCTCTTCCATGGCCCGCACGCGCGGTCGCACCTCCGACTCGGCCAGATCGGCCACGGCGGCGCGGAACAGCGCCTCCTCTTCGGAGAGCATCGTGAGGGGAGGGCGCGAGAGGTCGGGGAGGGAGGAAGCAGTCATCGCCGTCGGGGTAGGGGAAGTGGTCCCGTTTGATTTAAGGTTTCGTGTGGCGAATGAGAAGCGGTCGGGCGTGACGGCATCGCGGTCGATTCGTCCGCATGCGTTGGCACTCCGCTTGCAGAGATGCGTGGCAGTGAAACAGAACCGTCGCAAGGAATCACGGGACACGCCATGAATGAACGAGCACAGCCGGTGCCCACCGCGTCACCGCACGCCCCCGCGCGGTGGGTGAGGCGTGTCATGGCCGTGACGGTATGCTGCTACGGGGCCGCCGGCGGGACCGCCTGCAGTTCCCCGGCCGTGGCCGACGGCCCGTCGGACCGCTTACCTGTGGGCTGGCCCGCGTATGCGGGTGATGCGGGATCGCAACGCTACTCGCCGCTGGCGGACCTCACGCCGGACAACGTGGCGGCGCTGGCACCCGCCTGGCGCTGGGCCACCGGGGAGGTTGATCATCTCGCTGCGGAAACCGGCGAGCGCGTGCACCCGGGGAAATTCGAAGCCACACCGTTGGCGTTTGGCGATACGCTGTACCTGAGTACGCCATTCAACCGGGTTGTCGCGTTGGACGGGCGCACCGGTCGCGCGTTGTGGACGTTCGACCCCGGGGCGACGCGCCAAGGGCTCATCGCCGACGACCGGGCGGGGTTCGTGCATCGTGGTGTGGCCTCATGGAACGGCGACGGCCAGCGTCGCATCCTGATCGCCTCGCGGTGGACGCTGAACGCCCTTGATGCCCGCACCGGACAACCGGTGTCGTCGTTCGGCACGAACGGCGCCGTTGACCTCGCCGCCGGTCTGCGCTGGGCGGTGAACCGGCAGCAGCTGGGCAGTACGTCGCCACCCGTGGTGTGGAACGACGTCGTGATCGTGGGCAGTGCGGTCGGTGATCGCATCATCCATGATCAGGATCCGCCGGGGGACGTGCAGGCGTTCGACGCGCGCACGGGAGCACGGCGGTGGCGCTGGGCGCCGGTGCCGCCGTCGGGCGCGGCCCGCGAAACGTGGGAGGATGGGTCGGCCTCGCGCACCGGTCACGCCAATGTGTGGGCGCCGTTCTCCGTGGACGCCGACAGCGGGCTGGTCTATCTCCCCGTCAGTGCCGCGAGCAACGACTACTACGGCGGCCGGCGGCTGGGCGACAATCTCTACACGCAATCGCTGGTCTGTCTCGATGCCGCCACCGGCACGCTGCGGTGGGCGCGCCAGTTGGTGCATCACGATCTCTGGGATTACGACCCCGCATCACCGCCAGCTCTGGTATCGGTTACGGTGGGTGGCCGCCAGGTCGACGCCGTGCTGCTGGCGGGCAAGACCGGTTACCTGTACGCGTTCGATCGCTACACCGGTGACCCCGTGTGGCCGATGATCGAACGTGCCGCTGCCGCGAGCGATGTCCCCGGCGAGCGCGCTGCCGCCACGCAGCCCCACCCGTCATGGCCGCGTCCGTTCGCGCGGCAAGGATTCGGGGCCGGCGATCTCGTGGCCTTCACCCCCGCCATCCGCGCGCAGGCCGCCGAGCGGCTGGCGACGGTGCGACACGGTGCCCTGTTCGCACCGCCCTCCACCACGGGCACGATCCAGATGCCCGGCTGGATCGGCGGGGCGGGGTGGGGGAGCACCGCCATCGATCCCGTGCGGCAGCTTGCCTTCATCAAAGCCACCAACCTGCCGGTGCTGGCGCGGGTGGTGCCCAGCGGCGATGCGCGGGGCTACGTGACCGACACGGCCGTCACGGATCCGGGGCGGGCGCTCACCATTGCGCTCCCCGATCCGCGCTGGTGGTGGCCCCGGCAGGCGTCCCCGCTGTCGCTGCCGATCAGCGCACCGCCCTACGGCACCCTCACCGCGGTGGACCTCTCCACCGGCGCGCACCGCTGGCAGATCGTGCTGGGAGACACGCCCGCCATCCGCCGTCATCCCGCGCTCCGCGCGCTCGATCTGCCCCCACTGGGGGTGGCGGGTGCGCCGGGCGGCGTGGCCACGGCCGGTGGTCTGCTGTTCATTACCGGTGGGGGCGCCGAGTTGTTCGCCATTGATGCCGCTTCCGGCGCCGTGCGCTGGTCGTCGCCGCTGGGGCAGATGGGCTACAGTAATCCCATGGTGTTCCGGGCCACCGATGGTCGCACGTACGTGGTGGTGGCCACCGGGGAGGGGGCAGGGGCCGCACTGCAGGCCTTCGCCCTGCCCACCCCGCTCCGATCGCCCTGACGAGGACCTTCCACATGAACGAGCACAACACTCGGCCCACGCGGGCGCGTCGTCTGGCGGCCGTGGGTCTGCTGGTGATCGGCGCCGTGCTGGTGGGCGGCGCCGGCGCCGTGGTCGGCCGCCGGTGGCCCATCGAGCGATTGGAACGCCTGTTCCGTGGTGCGCGCGAGCCGGCCACCCCGGGCTGGACGGTCGTGGCGCGCACGGATCTGCCGCGGTACGAAATGCTCCGGGTGCTCGTGGGGCGCCAGCTGTTCCTGTTCGGCGGGTTCCGCAACGCGCAGTCGCAGGCCACCGATCGGGTGGAGGCGCTCGACCTTGCGTCGGGGGCGTGGACGGTCAAGCGCCCGATGCCGGTGGCCGTGACGCACACCACGGCGGTGCTGATTGGTGACACCGTCTGGATCGCGGGGGGATTCGAGGGCGATCACCCCGGGCCGGCCACGGCGCGGGTGTGGCGTTACGCCGTGTCGTCCGACCGCTGGAGCGAGGGGCCGGCGCTGCCGGCGGCGCGCGGCGGGGGCGCGCTCGTGGCGCGCGGGGACACCCTGCACCTGCTGGGCGGCTACCTGCCGGACCGCCGCACCGATTCGCCCGATCACTGGATGCTGCGTCCGGGGCAACCGCAGTGGGAGCGCCGCGCGGACCTCCCGTTGCCGCGCGGCCACCTGGCCGTGGTCGCGCTCGACGGCGCCCTTTATGCCATCGGGGGCACACACGGCCACGACCCGCTGCCGCTCGACGTCGTCACGATGCAGCGCTACGACGCGACGCGCGATGCGTGGGTGGCGGTCACGGTTATCCCGAAAGCGATCTCGCACGCCGAACCCTCGTCGTTTGCCTACGACGGGCAGCTCATCGTGGCCGGCGGCCGTTCGTTCCCAACCGGGCGCGAGAACCTCGACGACGTCTACGCCTTCGCCCCGCGCAGCGGACAGTGGACGCATCTGGGGCGCCTGCCCGTGCCCATGCTGGGTGGCGTGGCCATCGGGTGGCGCGATCAAATCGTGGCGGGGCTGGGCGCACCGCGCTTCAACTGGCCCGAAACGCCGACGCTCTGGACGGCCCCGTTGCGCGATGCGTGGTGGCCGTCCACACCGATGCCGATCGCGCTCGGTGAGGTGGCGGCGGGCGTCCTCGAGCGCGGATTATACGTGGTGGGCGAGGGGTCGCCGCACACGCTGCGCTTCGACATCGCGCGCGGCGACTGGAGCATTGTCCCCGATGGCGCGCGTCCCGCGCGCGGGCATCATCACGCGGCCGAAGTGATCGACGGGCGCTGGTATCTCTTCGGCGGGCTTGGCGGCTTCAGCGAAGGGCGCGTCCAGATCTTCGATCCGTCCACGCGCGCGTGGACGCTCGGTCCCGAGATGCCCTTCGCCGCCGGCGCGAGCGCCTCGGCGGTGATTGGCGGATCGACGTATGTGGCCGGTGGGATCATGGACGGGCACACCACGCCGCGCATGGCCGCGCTCGATCTGGACAGCATGACCTGGCGCGAGCGCGCCCCGATGCCCCGTGCCCGCAACCACGCCGCCTCGGCCACCGACGGGACGCGCCTGTACGTGTTCGGCGGCCGAGGGCCCGGGAGTGGCGACGGGAATGAGGTGGCCGACGGCTACGGCGACGTGCAGATCTACGATCCCGCCACCGACCGCTGGACCGTGAGCGACGGGACGCCGGGGAGTCCGTTGCCACTGCCGCAGCCGCGTGGCGGCACCGGCAAGGCCGTGTTCGTGAACGGCGAGTTCTGGGTGCTCGGGGGCGAGACACTGGCCGGTCCCGGAGCCACGGCCAATGGCGTGTACGCGCGGGTGGATATCTACGACGCCACGCGCAACCGCTGGCGGGCCGGCCCGCCGCTCCTCACCGCCCGCCACGGGGCATTTCCCGTGGTGCACGAGGGACGTCTGCTCGTGGCCGGCGGTGGCGAGTCGGCCGGCTACGCGGTTACGTCGTCGTTCGAGGTGCTGTGGGCGAGGTAGGGGAAGGCGAGCGCATCGGTTTCCCCCACCGGCTCCTCGCGCGCACCAGCTCGTAGTTTCCACAGCGCGGCGCGGGCGCCGTAGGACGACACGAGCAGTTGGAATTGCGCAAGCAGCATTAGGCACGTCCAGACGCCACGCACGTTCCCTTCACGGAGCTGCTTGCGCGCGGCCGCGCGCAGCCGGCCGCGGTAGCACCACGCAAGCTGCATGGCGGCGCGCCGCAGGGCGGCGGCGTACCGTGGCGTGCCGTAAGCGCGGGCGTGCCACCGGAAGGTGGCGAGCGCCTGCGCGGCCATGCGTGGTACGTTCGCGGAGACGGCGGTGGGATGCACCCGGTAGCGCAGCACGTGCGCGGGGATACCAGCCAGTGGGCCGGCGGCCGCCACGCGCAGCCAGAGTTCGAAGTCTTCGGTGGGAACGTGCGCCGGATCGAATCCGCCCAGATGCCGCAGCGCCTCGGCGCGCAGCAGCACGGCGCCGGGGGTTGTGATGGACTGCCGCAGCAGGCGTAGCGGTGAGAGCATTTCACCACCGGCGCGGTAGCTGTCGGCGCGCTGTTCGCCGGACTCATCGAATCTCGTCACGCCGCCGGCAACGCCGATCCACGCGGGGTGGGCCCGCAGCGCCTCCCGTAACGCGGCCACGCCCTCGTCCACCAGCAGGTCGTCATCGTCCAGGAAGAGCACGAAGCTGCCACGCGCCTCCTGCAGGCCGATATTGCGGGCGTGCGCGACACCGGCCTGCGGGAGAACGATCAGGCGGGCTGGCGCACGGACGAGGGCATGCAGCTCCTGCAGGTATTCCGGGGTGACCCCGTTCGCGACCACCAGCAGTTCGTCCCGCGGGCCCAGGCTGCGCGCCGCCGAGTCGAGCGCCGCCGGCAGGTATCCCCGCGCGGAGTACGTGGGAATGATGATCGTGAGCGTCGGAGGCAGCGTCACCGACCCACCGGTCCCACCCGAGCCGCGCGGTGCCGTGACGCGAACGGCTGCGGTGCCGTCATATTCATTGGTGAGTTCACTTGGCAGGTTTCACGTTCGTTCCGGTAGAGTGCCATGTCTCAGCGTGCGAAGCAATGGCGGGAGGTGCGGCGGGTCGTGTCGATGCTGCGCGCCCTGCCATGGTCGGCCCGCGCTGCCGCGATCGGCCGCCTGCTGGAGTGGCCGGGGCGCCGAGGCCGGCGGGTGCGTGAGGCGCTGGCGGCGCAGCCGGCGCGGCTGGTGATCGTGTGTCACGGCAACATCATGCGGAGCGCCTTCGCGGTGGCGTATCTGCGGCAGCAGGCGCCTGCGCTCGCCGAGCGCATCGTGGGGGCGGGGACGCACGCCACCGCCGGCCGTGCGGCACAGGACTCAGCGCTGCGGGTGGCCCCGGCATTCGGGGTGTCGCTGGCGGACCATGGTGCGCAGCCACTGGAGGCCGTGGGGCTGACCGCGCAGGACGTGGTGGTGTGCATGGACCGGGCCAACGAGGCCAATGTGATTGCCCGGTGGGCGGCGCTGGCGCCGCGTGTGTTCCTGATCGGCGACCTCGGCGTCGTGCCCGCCGGTGCCGGCCGAGACGTGGTCGACCCCTATGCCCGCGGCGACGAGGCCACGCGGGTGGCGTTTGCGCGCATCCAGGGGAACGCGCAGGCGTGGCTGGCGGCGTTGACGCCGCCGCCGGCGGGTGAACAAAGCCCGCCTCGGCGCTGAGCCACGACCGTCCCCGGCGCGTGCACCCGGGGGCTGCACCGTCACACTGCTGGCAATAGTCATTTCAGTGTGATTGGCCGCACACCAGAGTGACAGCAGAGTTTGCCTCGCGCGATGTCCGTCACATGTCAGGCAAAAAATCGTTGTTACGCTCCAGCACGGCTGTCGTCCATTGCACGAGAGCGCCAGCGAAACGATCGGCCAGCACGGCGGCGTGACGCGAGCGACTCAGGGAAACGACAACGGCAAACCCCGGGAAACCGGGCGACGCAAAGCTGCGGGGCTACCGCGATCACACACAGGTGATCGCCACGCCAGCCGGGCCACCGAACGCACTTGGCCTGCTGGAGGGCCTTATGCACCCCCGATACGCTTCACTCGTGCTCGCCGCTTTCGTCGCCACGCTCACTGCTTGTGGCACCGACAACGCGACCAATGTGCTCCCCGGCGCCGAGCCGGTGGTGAGCGCGCCGGACTACGCCGTGACGCTGGCGGACGGCACCATTCAGCTGACCGTGGGCGAGGTCAAGGCGTTCACCGTCAGCGCGCGCGTGAAGAAGAGCCGCACGGTGCGCTGGAGCAGCAGCAACACCACGGTGGCCACGGTGAGCTCCACCGGCACCGTAACCGCCAAGACCGTTGGCGCGGCCATGATCACCGCCAGTGGCAGCAACGGCGCCGTCGACAATTTCTCCACCGCGGTGGTGTCCGGCACGGCGACGGTCGCCTCGGTGGCCAAGGTGGCCTCGGTGCTGGTGAGCGTGCCGGCCACGACCATGACGCTTGGTGCGTCGCAGACGGCGACGGCCACGGCGCGTGACTCCGCCGGCACCGTGCTCACGGGGCGCACGGTCACGTGGAGCGTGTCGGCGGGCACCTCGCTGATGGTGAACGCGAGCGGCGTCGTGACGGCGCTCGCCGGCGGCACCGAAAGCGTGGTGGCCACGGTGGACGGCGTGAAGGGCGCGCGGGCACTCACGGTGGCGACGGTGACGTCGGTGGCCGTGTCGCCCAAGACGGGCACGGCCCTTGCGCCGGCTCAGACCCGCCAGTTCACTACGGTGGCGACCTGGTCGGATCAGGTGACGCGCCCGGTGAGCATCACCTACACGGCCACGGGAGGCACTATCTCCACGAGCGGACTGTACACGGCTGGGCAGCTGGCCGGCACCTTCCTGGTGATTGCGAACTGCGCGTGTGGTCGGGCGGACACGGCGGCGGTGTCGATCGTGTTGCCGGCGCAGTTGACCACCCTCAGCATCAGCCCGAAGATCGCCACGGTGAATGCCGGCGCGACGCAGCAGTTCAGCGCGGTGGCCAACTGGAGCACCGGCGCAACGACGCTGCCGCCGATCACCTACAGTGCAACGGGCGGTGTGGTGAGCACCACTGGCCTCTGGACGGCCCCGAGCACGGCTGGCACGTACAAGGTGATCGTGGCGCACACGGGTGGCACGCTGAAGGATACGGCGTCGGTGACGGTGCAGGCTGCGACGACGTCGGCTACTAGCGCAGCCACCGTCGTCTTCGCGGACAATTTTGAGTCCGGATCATTCGCGACCTCGCAGAATGGCGTTCGTTGGACGGCCAACACATGGGTTGATGCGTCTGGCGCGATCGCTCGCAGCGGGACGACCTCCGCGCGGTTTCGTCAGGGCGACGCCAAAACATGGACCGAATTGAGGTTCGGTGGCTTGTCGGACCTTGCGGAGGTGTATCTCCAGTATTGGATGTACCAGCCAAACGGCGCCGAAAGCCCGTCGGTTGGCACAGACGTTCAAGTGCCGGTAGGTACGTCGAACGACAAGTTCTTCCGCCTGTGGGGTGGTAGCTACGATGGCGCCAACAACATCAAGTATGGCGCCAGCACCTGGGCCGGAAAACTTGGCATCGAGTACAAGCGCAACGGCCTGGACGGCACAATGTGGGGTATGGGAGAAGGTGGTCCGCTCATTGCGCCCGACGTCAAAGCCTACAACCCACTGATCGGGAACCCGGCTTACAAGGGTCGTTGGGTCAAGGTGCAGATCCGCGCGAAAACGGCAGACGCGGGCGTGGACAACGGCATTATTCAGATCTGGATCGACAATGCGCTGGTTCAGAACCGGCAGAAGCTGCGCTCATTCGCGGCCGGGACTGGTGCGAATCGGTTTCAATCAGGATACTTGTTCGGTTGGGCCAACAACGGTTTCCCCGCGGGTCAGTATATCTATGTTGATGACTTTACGATCTCGACTGGTGGATTCCCGCAGTAGGCGCCGGCCGCCCTTGTTCTCGAACGACACGCCCACAGCGTGTCGTTCGACATTCTGGGTTACGCGTGTTTCGCCTCTGCAGCAGGCCTTCGGTTGAGGTGACATCCGAGATGATTACTCACGACCCGGGATCGGGCGGCACCGAGCAGCGAGCCAGCATGGCCATCGTCATGCCGACGTTCAATCGCATGCTTCAAACACTCGCATGCGCCGAGGCCGCCTACGCGGCAGTCTGCGCAATGTCAGGGGCTCAGCTCGTGATCGTCGACAATGGCTCGACAGACGGCACATGGGAAGCTTTGCGCGCACGGTTTGACTCGCATGCCACACTGGTGCGTGCGCCTACCGTCAGCATTGCTGCGCTGCGCAATCTTGGCGCCAGCGCTTGTGGTACGGACGTCGTATGCTTCGTGGATTCAGACTGTCTCGTACCACCGGATTATCTGCATCAAACATTGCAGCTCCTTGCGGAGACCAAGGCCGCGGCAGTGGGTGCCATGTATGCGCTGCCGCCCGACGTCCATTGGATTGAGGGGACGTGGGCGCGGCTGAATTGTCCACCGCGACATGGGCCGGCAACGCTCCTTCCCGGAGGGTCTCTGTCGGTTCGCATGATTGCCTTCCGTGCCGTTGGCGGCTTCGACGAGAGCTTTACGACCGGAGAGGACGCGGACCTGTGCGACCGCCTTCGGCGGTCCGGCGGAAAAATCTATGAATCCGCTGATCTCGCGGTGGTGCACCTGCGAAACGTTAACAGCATCCGGGCGTTTTTTGCCAAGCAGGTCTGGTACAGCATGGGCGCCATCGCACAGACGGGCCGCTTACCCACCGATCGCACCACACTGATGAGTCTGGCTCACTGCTTGCTGAGCATGGTTGCGATCGTCAGCCTCTTCGAATTGGGACCAACTACATCTGGTATCGGCCTTGCTCTGGGCAGCCTCGTGTTGACCCCCGCGGCAGCGGTTGCCTACCGGGTCCTTCTTCGTGGTGGCGCGCTTGTACCGCTGCCCTCGATGCTGCTGTACTCGGTGTACTTCTACGCCCGCGCGGCCGGCATCTACAGGGCACTTCTTGCTCGTACAGCGTAACTACCGGGAACATGCTGACACAATTTGACGGGCGTTGTTGACCTTGGGCGACCATATGCGCTCACCCCTCACGCGATGACCACGGCTCCCATACGAATCGTC
The DNA here is from genome assembly GCA_031127225.1 of Gemmatimonadota bacterium. GTDB lineage: Bacteria > Gemmatimonadota > Gemmatimonadetes > Gemmatimonadales > Gemmatimonadaceae > Gemmatimonas. The sequence continues at coordinate 69,777 of JARIEV010000001.1, forward strand.
GCCGTTGGCGATATCATGCCCGGCGATTCGTCAATCTGCGTCGGCTGGGGTTTTCACAGCCGGTGGAAAGGAGCGCACGCGTTCGAGGCCATGCGGGCGACGACAACCGTCCTGCAGGGGGATCTGGTGATTGGCAATCTTGAATCCCCGTTGGCCGTGCGTGGTCAGGGGCGCACTCGATGGCAGCGAGACCAGATGAGAGCGTTACCCGCGGTGGCGCAATCACTTCGCGCTCTCGGGTTCGACATGATTTCAGTGGCCAACAATCACGCCGTGCAGCATGGCCTCGACGGTTTTGAACAGACGGTCCAGGCGCTTGAATCCGCTGGCCTTCTCGTGCTCGGTCTTCGCGGGACCGCGCCCTGGTGCAGTAAGCCAATTGTCGTGATCCGGCGCGGGATACGCATAGGCGTTCTCGCGTATTGTTGGCGGCCACGCCAATACGATGACGCCGCTCCACCGTTCGCTGAGGGGAGCTTGGACTCCGCGATCGAAGATGTGCGTCGCCTCTGTCTCGAGTGTCCAATCGTCGTGGTTTCCCTGCACTGGGGGGATGAATTCCTCGGCCAACCCTCCGTCGAGCAGGTAGAGCATGCGGCTCGCCTCGTCGGTGCGGGGGCTCTGCTCGTTGTGGGCCATCACCCGCACGTCATCCGGCCGGTACAGCGGATTGGACGTGGCTTGGTGGCATATAGTCTTGGCAATTTCGCCTCAGACATGACTTGGCTCCCGGAATCCAGGTCGGGTGCAGTGCTGCATTGCCGTGTAGGCACCGACGGCGTTGACTCCTTCAGCACGACCATGGTGTATACCGAGGACGACTATCGTCTGTCTATTGACGCTGACGCTGCCATGCCCGTTTTGAGCGAGTTCGGCCTTGATGCCCACAGCTACGCGGTCGGCGTCCGATCAGCACTTGGGCGGCAGCGGGGATTGGCGTACCGTCACGCCCTGTTCAATGCGCATCGCTACAAAGTTTCCGTCCTCGGAGAACTGATTATGCGCACGCTGCGCAATAAGCTCACGGCCGGCTCTCGTCAAACCGGGCAGCGGCGATGAACCTCTTGGATCTGTACGACCACCTACCCGCCAGTGTCCAGAATATCGGCCTGAGCTTGTATGGCGCGCGACTCAGGCACCGCCGCTACGGTGGCATACACTCGACCTTCCTTGGGTCAATTGCACGCAGTTCGGCTTTTTCGCGCGATGAACTCATCTCGCTGCAACAGCGCGAATTGTTTCACGTTCTTGTGCATGCTCTGGACACCGTGCCATTCTATCGGCATCGTGGGCTGGCTCGGCCATTGGATGTCGGCGAGGCACGTCACGCTTTACGGGAATGGCCGCTGCTCACGAAAGCGGCGGTGCAGGCGGCTGGGCGCGACATGCTGTCGACGGCTGGGGGCGGTGGGCGGCTTTCGACTGTGCACACCGGGGGGACGACTGGGCGGGCGTTGGCGATTTCCGTGAGTCGCGCTGCACTCCAGCGAAACTATGCCTTCTTTGAACGGCAGAAACGCTGGGCTGGCATTGAAGCTCATGATTCCGTTGCAACCTTTGCCGGACGAACCGTTGTCCCCGCGTCAGTCCGCCGGGAACCATTCTGGCGGCACAACTACGCGGCAAACCAACTGCTCCTATCGTCGTATCATCTTGCCCCTGATACGGTCGACGCATACATCGCTGGGCTCGCCAAATTCGGACCGCGCTTGATCGACAGTTATCCGTCGAGTCTCGAGCCGATCGCCAGGCGCATCATCGAGCGAGGTGATCGGCCGGTCCGACCAGCGGCGATTATCACGTCTTCCGAAACATTAGATCCGGCTGTTCGCGCCTTGTTCGCCAAAGCCTTCGATTGCCGAGTGTTTGACCATTATGGATCTGCCGAGATGGTCGCGTTCATCACCCAGTGCAATCACGGGGGCTATCACGTGAACCCCGAGTATGGCATTCTCGAACTTCTCGACGATAGCGGGGCGCCCGTAGCTGATGGACAGATCGGCGAGATTGTCGCCACCGGATTCATCAATCACGCCATGCCCCTGATCCGATACCGTATGGGGGATTCGGCCCGTATGGCAGCCGTTCCCTGCACCTGCGGCTCGGCCTTCCCGCACGTCGAGGCGATCCTTGGCCGCACCGATGATGTGATTGTGACCCCGGACGGCCGGCGAGTTGGTCGCATCGATCCAATTTTTAAGGCGGTTACGAGCCTTCATGAAGCACGCGTCGTTCAGACGGCTCTTGATCACGTAAGGCTGGAGCTGGTTGTCGGTACCGGCTTCCGAGATGCTGACCGTGAAGAGCTCATTTCAGGTTTGCGTAGTCGGCTTGGACCACACGTGCGCGTGGAGTGCATTGAGGTTCCGAAAATTCCACGGACTCAAGGTGGCAAGCTGCGCACTGTCGTTAGCCAATTGAATGCTCACGCGCCCACGGAGCGGCTATGAGCGGCAGCGTCGGAGTGAGGGCGCTTAAACAGGCCAGCGATCATTGGAATACTTACGCGCTTGAACGTCTTCAGCCGGCGGCACTCTGGCGCGCGCTGTGGACGCAATCACCGGCGTTCTGGTGCATTCAGCTGTATGTGATGTTCGAGTACGTGCGCCCACAGACGGTGTATCCTTGGATTGATATCGCTCCGTGGTCAACGATCGTTCTGGTGGGGGCTGTCCTCGGCTGCTTCGCCGAGGCGCGTCTTCGGTTCACGGCGAAGGCGCTCTGGCTCGGCGTGGCGATGTTGACTACGATCATCTTGCTCTCTGCATTCTTCGCGTACAGCACCGCGACCTCGTGGGCCAATAGAGATTTTTGGATCAACTGGCTCTTACTCATGGTTGTCGTAGGCGCGGGCATTCGGACTCGCCGAGAACTACTGCTGCTCTTGGTGGCGTTCGGGCTGTGGAACCTGAAAATGTCCCAGCATGCAGTGAAAGGGTGGGTCGCGATCGGATTTTCGTTTCGAGACATTGGAATCGGCGGCGCACCCGGCTGGTTTCAGAATTCGGGCGAGTTCGGCATCGAGATGTGTATCTTTCTTCCACTCACCGTCTATTTCGGCTACGGAGTCTGGCCTCGGCTCCGGAAATGGGGGCGGATCTTCGTGATCGCTGTCGCCGCGAGCATCTTGTTCAGTATTGTGGCATCGTCGTCACGCGGTGCACTGCTCGGAGCTGCGGCCTTGGCATTATGGGCGGTTTGGCAGATGCCGAATCGCCTAAGATCATTTGTGATGATCGGTATGACCGCGATGGCGATCTGGGCGGTCGTACCCGCCGCCAGCAAGCAACGATTGAGCGAAATGGGCGATGACAAATCGTCGATTACACGCCTCACCTACTGGAGTGATGGCATCAAAATTGCGAACGATCACCCGGTGCTTGGCGTGGGCTTCAAGAACTGGCTGCCTTACTATACGACCTACTACAATCCGAAAGGGCAGCTGCCGCATAATTTCATGATTGAAGCGGTCGCCGAACTTGGATACGCCGGGGCGATCGCTGTGCTGGCTGTCATTGCGCTATCATTTCGCGAAACAGCGCGCATTCGGAGGCGGTGCTCAAAGCGGTCGCGTCAGCCGGATCGGCTACTCTGGGCCATGGCATATGGAATTGATGGTGCGATGATTGGGTTTATGGTGAGCGGTTCATTCGTATCGGTGCTGTATTATCCCTTTCTTTGGATGAACGTGGCGTTTGTGATGGCGCTGGCGCGCGTTGAAGATGCTCGGCCTATCGAACAGTCCGCGCATAATTCGAACACGCGCGATCGTTTTCCACATTCGCCCGCCCAATTGGCCGTGGGTCGGTGGGCGCCGAGAGCCTCGCGAGTGCCTGTGAGATGAATCGAGGTCAGCAGCAGCTTGCCAATCGTAATTCCGAGAGGGTCTCGGTCATTATCCCTGCCTTTAATGCCGAAAACACCCTTGCCCGGGCTATCGCATCCGTTCGCGAACAGCAATTTCCTGTCTGCGAGATCATTGTCGTCGATGATGGCTCGAGCGATCGGACGTCCGCGGTTGCGCACAATCTTGGAAGCGATCTCGTCGTGCTGTCCCAGTCGAACGCGGGACCTTCGGCCGCACGCAATTACGGCGCTCGTAAGGCACAGGGGGACTTTTTGGCGTTCCTTGATGCCGACGACTACTGGTATCCTGAAAAGTTAGCCTCGCAAATGCGCATCTTCCGCGAGCATGCCTCCGTTGCGTTCTGTTCCGCTGAATTTGTCACGTTACCTACCGATGCGTCCATTCCAACCCGTGGTACCTGGGACGGGAATTGGAATCTCATCCACGATTTCCGTGAGGTCTTGCAGAATCCTTATCTGGGCACGCCGACCGTTGTGATGCGTGC
>JARIEV010000095.1 GCA_031127225.1 Gemmatimonadota bacterium
GGACGGTCCACGGCAGCGACAACGCCCAGTCGAGCCATCCGCGCGTAACGGTGGCATCGGGGGACATCGGGGAGCTGCGCTTGAGCTTGCGCAGTTCACGCTGCGCGCGTGCGGCCACGGGCGCGGGCAGTCCGCGTTCGGCGACCTGCCGGGCCAGCTCCTCGAACTCGTCGCCGTCTTCCTGACCGAGCTCCTTGTGAATGGCGCGCAGCTGTTCCTGCAGGTAGAACTCGCGCTGATTCTGGAACAGCGACCCGCGCACCTGCTCGTCCAGCTTCTTCTCGAGCTTGAGTAATTCGAGTTCACTGCCCAGCAGCGTTACGAGATGCCCGGCGAGATCGCCGAGTGCCGGCGATTCGAGCAGGCGCTGCCGCTGTTCGATGGGGATCTGCAGATGGGCCGCGATCCCGAAGGCCATGCGCTGCTCGTCGTCGAGCCCTTGCAGCAGGCCGACGACCTCGGGGGGCAGCCGGCGCTGCAGGCCGGCGTACTCCTCGAAGAGGCTCAGCGCGTGGCGCAGCGTGGCGTGAGCGGTGTCGCGCGCCGCCGCCGTGACGCCCTCGACGCGCAGCGGCATCGGCAGCACCTGGGCTTCGAGTAGCGCGCTGGTCCGCGAGGCGGTGTAGCGCTTGACGCGCACCCGCGAGACGGCTTCCACGAGAATCTTCGTGGTGCCGCCGGCCAGGCGCGTGACCTGTTGCAGACGTGCCAGCACCCCCACTCGATGCAGATCCTTCGAGCCGGGGGCGTGCTGGTCGGCATCACGCTGCGTGACCAGCAGCAGTTCTTTCGAGCCGGCGGAGGCCGCGGCCACGGCGGCGAGCGATCCCTCGCGGCCGATGAGGAGCGGCATAGCGACGTGGGGGAACAACACCACGTCCCGAAGCGGAAGGACCGGCAGCCGTTGGCTGCCGGTCCTTGAAGTGCGATGCGTGCTCAGGCTTCCTTCTTCTGCCGCTGAGGCGCGATTTCAAGGAGGGGAGGACCGCCGTGCAGCACGGCGGCTTCGGTCACACGGACTTCCACGACATCGTCCCGTGTGGGCAGGTCGAACATGGTATCGAGCAGCGTTTCTTCCAGGATGGCGCGGAGCCCGCGCGCACCCGTGCCACGTCGTAGCGCCTTGCCGGCGATCGCGCGCAGCGCCGATTCCTCGAACGTGATCTTGACGTCCTCGAGATCGAAGAGGCGCTGGTACTGCTTGGTCAGCGCGTTCTTCGGCTCCTTGAGGATCTGGACCAGCGTGTCTTCATCGAGGGCTTCAAGGGGAACGCACACCGGCAGTCGCCCCACCAGCTCGGGAATGATGCCGAAGCGGAGCAGGTCGTCGGGCTCGACGGCGGCGAAGGGCGTTTTCGGGGTGGTCTGCTTGATGGACACCACCTTGCCGTCGTCCTTCTTGTTGTCGAAGCCGAGCTGCCGGCGCCCTGTGCGGGCTTCGATGATCTTTTCGAGGCCGTCGAAGGCGCCGCCGCAGATGAACAGGATGTCCTTGGTGTTGATCTGGATGTATTCCTGCTGCGGGTGCTTACGGCCACCCTGCGGCGGAACACTGGCCACGGTGCCTTCGAGAATCTTGAGCAGCGCCTGCTGCACGCCCTCGCCCGACACGTCGCGCGTGATGCTCGGGTTTTCCGACTTGCGCGCGATCTTGTCGATTTCGTCGATGTACACGATGCCGCGCTCGCACTCGGCGACGTTGAAGTCACCGGCCTGCAGCAGCCGCACCAAAATGTTTTCGACATCCTCACCGACGTAGCCCGCTTCGGTGAGGGTGGTGGCATCAGCGATCGTGAACGGGACGTCGAGGATGCGGGCGAGCGTCTGCGCGAGCAGCGTCTTGCCGGTCCCGGTGGGGCCGATGAGCAGGATGTTGGACTTGTCGAGTTCGACGTCGTCCTCACGGGCCGAGCCGGCGGCGTTGATGCGCTTATAGTGGTTGTACACGGCCACCGAGAGCGCTTTTTTGGCCTGCTCCTGCCCGATCACGTACGAATCGAGAATGAGCTTGATTTCCCGGGGGGTGGGCACCTGGGTGATCGCTTCGGTGACTTCCCGCTCCTCGTCCTCGGCCAAGATCTCATTGCAGAGTGCGATGCACTCGTTGCAGATGTAGACCGACGGGCCCGAAATGAACTTTCGGACGGCGTCCTTGGACTTGCCGCAGAAGGAGCAGCGGAGATGCTTGTCGTGGGACATGTCGATCCGGAACAGTGGGCCATCGAAGACGTGGCAGTGGCAAGACAAGCCACCTGCCTGCATACAGTTAACTCACCCGGACGCGCAGGGTCAAGCGAACCGGTCCCGCCGTACGCATCCGTTGACCACCTCACACCATTTCCAGTGTCGGCAGCCGGGGGCGATCGCCGAACCCCGATCCTCGCCTCTGCATTTTATGCTGGCGGGGTTGCGGAGCGCGGCGTACCGTTGCTGATACCCGGCAGTGGTCGAAACGAGGCCGCGCACGGCGGGATTCAGCGTCCGGGATGTCTACCCGAGGGAGAAGGCACGAGTCATGGGGCCGTTCAAGTGGTTCCTCGCCGTCCATGTGACGACCGGGGCCGTCGGATTGGTGCTGTTCTGGATCCCGGTGTTCGGGAAGAAGGGGAGCCAGACCCACCGGAAGTTCGGGACCGTCTACGCGTACCTGATGCTGGTGACGGCCGCCATGGCGCTCGGGATGGGGACGAACACCATCCTGACACCGATGGCCACGCATCCGCACCTGACCGACTGGAACCCCGCCCGCGTGCAGGGGATCTTCGGCTGGATGATGCTGTATCTGGCCATCCTGACGGTCAGTCTGGTGTGGCACGGGCTGGTGACGGTCCGCAACAAGAAGCAGCACCTCGAGAACCGCCGCTGGCCGAACGTGGGGCTCAACGTGCTCGTGTTTGCGGTGGCGCTGCTGTGTGCCTATCGCGGCTGGCTGATTGACGAGTTGCTGATGATGGGCATCGCCGTGGTGGGCGTCGCGTCGGGGCTGACGAACCTCTGGTTCATTTACACGCCCTCCCCCTCGCGGATCGCCTACCAGTTGGAGCACGTCAAGGCGATCGTCGGCTCCGGTATTTCGGTGTACACGGCCTTCATGGCCTTCGGGTTCGTGCGCCTCATGCCCGATCGCGCGCTCGATCCACGTATGTGGGCGATCCCCCTCGTGGTCGGTCTGGCGCTGATCATCTACCATCAGGCGCGCCTCCGCCTCACGCAGCGCCGGCCGGCGCCGATGAGCACGCAGCGTGTCTGACCGCACCGCCGCCGCTCCGTTGTACCGTCCGCCGGCACCCGTGCCGCGGGCGCCGGTCACGTCGCTGCTCCGGCTGCTCTGGCGCCGCCAGAAAGACCTGTTGAGCCTGCTCCCGGATCTCGCGTACCGCGAGATGGTGACGCCGCTGGGCTCTTCGCGGCGTGGCATCCTGCTGGTCAACGACCCGGTGTGGGTAAACAAGATCCTGACCGATCACGATCTCTTCCCGAAGAACGATCTGTTCGTGGAAGCGCTCGAGGATCTGGTGGGCAACTCCATGTTTGTCACCAGCGGCGACACGTGGCGGCGTCAGCGCAAGATGGTCGACCCGGCCTTCTCACACATGCGCATCCACCGTGCGTTCGACTTCATGGCCGCCGCGGTGCGGGATTTCGAGGTCCGGCTGCAGGGGCTGTCGGCCTCGGGTGCGACGTTCTCACTTGACGCGGCGATGAGTCACCTCACCGCCGACGTGATCACGCGCACGATCTTTTCGGTGCCGCTCGAAGGGGAGACCTCCCAGCAGGTGTTCGAGGACTTCATGCGCTTCGAACGGCAGGTGGGCAGTATCGACATCAAGCGGTTGCTGATCGACAAGCCGTGGTCGCCCACCACGCAGCCGGTAGCGGTGCGCGAGGCCTGCGCCCGCATCCGGCGGCATCTGGGCACGATGCTCGACACGCGGATCGCCACGCCGGGACTGGACGACATCGCCGGCGCGGTGCTCGAGGCGCACGACACGGATACCGGGCAGCCGTTCACGCGTGACGAATTGATCGACCAGCTGGGTGTCTTTTTTCTGGCCGGTCACGAAACGACGGCGAGTTCGCTCACGTGGGCGTTCTACATTCTCTCGCAGCGCCCCGACGTGGTCGCGCGCCTGCGCGACGAGGTCGCGCGCGTGGTCGGTGACGGCCCGGTGCTGCTGGAGCACACGAAGCGGTTGCCGTACGTGCGCAATTTCTTCCGGGAAGTGCTGCGCCTGTATCCGCCGATCACGTTCCTGCCGCGCGTGGCGGCGAAGGACACGGAGATCGCCGGCCGTCGCGTGAAGCGTGGCACGATGCTGATGATCGCGCCGTGGAGCATGCACCGGCATCAGAAGATGTGGGTGAACCCCGACCGCTTCGATCCCGACCGCTTCCTGCCGGAGCGCGAGGCCGAGATGACACCGGGCGCGTACATCCCCTTCGGTGCCGGACCACGCATCTGCGTGGGCGCGGCGTTCGCCACGATCGAGACGGCGCTCATTCTGGCGAGTCTCGTACGACGCTTCGATTTCACCACGCTTGATGCGGACAGCGTGCGGCCGTTCGCACGGCTCACGACGCGGCCGGCGGTGGAGGTGGTGATGCGGGTGGCGGAAGCCTCGAAACTGCGAACCGCTTAGGAGGCAGGGAGGAGAAAAAAGGGAGGAGGAGGCAGGTGTACCGCGCGAGCGGTTGCTGCTTCCTCCTCCCTTTCCATCTCCTTCCTGCCCCCTCAGCGGTTGGCCGTTTCGGACCTACTTCGCTACCGCAACGAGTTCCGCCTGATGCTGAATCACATTGTCCACCAGGCCGTACACCTTGGCGTCTTCGGCGCTCATGAAGCGGTCGCGGTCGGTGTCACGCTCCACCTGCTCGACCGGACGGCCAGAGTGCTTGGCCATCAGTTCGTTCATCTTGGAGCGGAGATACAGGATTTCGCGCGCCTGGATTTCGATGTCCGAGGCCGATCCGCCGCCGCCGTTCTGTGATGGCTGGTGGATCATGATGCGCGAGTGCGGCAGCGCGCTGCGATGGCCGGCAGCACCGGCGCAGAGCAGGAACGCACCCATGCTGGCCGCCATGCCCATGCACGTGGTGTGCACCGGTGCCTTGATGAACTGCATGGTGTCATACATCGCCAGTCCGGCCGACACACTGCCGCCCGGCGAGTTGATGTACAGGTGAATGGGCTTCTCGGGGTTGTCGGCCTCGAGAAAGAGCATCTGCGCGATGATGATGTTCGCGACGTCGTCGTTGATCGGCGACCCCAGGAACACGATACGGTCCATCAGCAGCCGCGAGAAGATGTCATACGTGCGCTCGCCACGGCTGGAGCGCTCGATGATGTACGGCATGTAGATCGAGGCCATGCTACGACTCTCCTGAAACGGGTGGTCTGTCGGGGGCTCGAACGGGGATCGTTCGATTACGCCGTCGTGACCGGATTCTTCTCGAGCAGCCAGCCGAACACGCGATTCTCGGTGAGCTCGCGCTCGATCTCCTGCAGACGACCGGACTTCTGGAGCTGGGCGTACACCTGGCCGGGGTCGGCGTTCCGGGCCTTCGCCAGCTCTTCAATGCGCGCATCGACGTCGGCCGCACTGGCCGTGAGCGACTCGCGCTCGGCGATAGTGTCGATCACCAGATCGCGACGGACTTGACGCTCGGCCATCGGCAGGAATTCCTGCGCGAAGCGCTGCTTCTCGCCTTCGGGGACGCCGTACATTTGCATGTAGCCGTCCACGAGCTGCATCACCCATGCCTTGGGTACATCGAACGGATGGGCGTCGATGATCTGATCGATGAGCGAGCCGCGCACTTCGGCGTCGGCTTCCCGCGTCGCATGGCCGCCCATGTCGGTGCGCACGGCATCGCGCAGCGCCTGCACGGTGTCGAAATCGCCGATCTCGCGCGCGAACGCGTCATCAAGGGCGGGGAGTGCCTTGCGCTTCACATCGGTGACGACGACGCGCACGAGCTTCGTGGCGCCGCGCTGCGACTCGTCGGGGAAATCGTCGGGCCAGCGCACCGGTCGTTCCGTGGTGCCGCCGGGGGCGGTTTCCATGATGAGCTCTTCGATGCCGGCAATGGCCTGACCGCCGCCGAGGACGAGCCGGTACTCCTTGCCGTCGGGGAGCGAGCCGTCGGCGTCGGCCGTGGAGAGCATCACGGTGACCATGTCACCGGGCGCGGCCTTCTCCTCGACCGGTGCCCAATCCGATTTCTGTTCGCGGATCTTTTCGATCTGCTCGTCGATCATCTCCTCGGTCACCGTCGCGTCGCGGCGGGTGACGGTGAAGCCGTCGAGCTTCTCGAGCGTGAGTTCGGGACGCACTTCGCAGTGCAGTTCGAACTCGAGGGGTTCGCCGGGCTCAGCCTTGAGGCCATGCACGTGCGGCTGGGCAGCCAGCTTGAGGCCTGTGCGGTCCACGGCTTCGCGGAACGCCTCGTTCATCGCGAGTTCGATGGCTTCCTGGCGGACCTCATTGGCGTAGCGCTTGCGCACCATGGCGGCGGGTGCCTTGCCGGGGCGGAAGCCGGGAATGCGGGCCTGCGTCGCGTACTTACGCGCCGCCTGATCTTCGTAGGACGCGACGGTGTCGGCCGGCACCGAGATCTGCATCCGGCGCGAGACTCCCGCGCTCTCGGTCGGGGTAATGGTGATGTTCATGCTGCGGAATCTAAGTGGGGCAGGGAGTCGGGGTGAACTGCAAACGACAGCGGCCGCCGGAATTGCTCCGGACGGCCGCCAAGGTGCCGCGGGGCAGGGGGCGTCAGCGCAGCGAGAGCTCGGGCGCCGGTGCCGCAGCCCGGGCCGGCGCACCGCCGATGAGTTCCGCCACGATTTTCCCGCTGGAAATCACGCCGGGCAGACCAGCCCCCGGGTGCGTGCCGGCGCCGCAGAAGTACAGGTTGGGGATATCCTTGCTCACGTTGTGCGGGCGCATGTAGGCCGACTGCGTAAGCACGGGTTCCGGCCCGAAGGCACTCCCCAGGTAGCTGTTCAGGCGCGTCTCGAAATAGCGCGGGTCGATGCGCCGCTCGGTCACGATGTGCTTGCTGAGGTCGGGCATGTACCGCTCTTCCAGGTAGCCCATGATGCGGTCGCGGTAGCGATCGCCCACGGCGGCCCAGTCCACGTCGCCACCCAGATGGGGCACGGGCGAGAGGACGTACCAGCAGTCGTGCCCCGGCGGCGCCAGCGACGGATCGGTGGCGGTGGGGCGGTGCAGATACAGCGAGAAGTCGTCGGCGAGGATCTTCTTTTCGAAGATGTCCTCGAGGAGCGCCTTATAGCGCGGTCCCATGATGATCTCATGGTGCGCGATATCCTCGTACTGCCGGTCGGTGCCGAAGTAGATCACGAACAGCGACATGGAGAAGCGCATGCGTTCCACCTTGGCGTCGCTCATGGAGGGACGGGCCTCGGGTGGCAGCAGCGTGCGGTAGGCTTGGGCCACGTCGCCATTGCACACCACGGCGTCGGCCTTGACGACCTCGCCGTCGACCAGCTTCACCCCGGTGGTCCGGCGGCGGGCCGAGTCGACCGTGATCTCCTTGACCTCGCTGTCGAAGCGAATGGTGCCGCCCAGATCCTCGAACGCCTGCACGAGGGCGCGCACGAGCGCTCCGGTGCCGCCCATGGCGAAGAGCACGCCCCACTGCTGCTCGAGCTTGTGGATGAGGGCGTACATCGACGACGTCTTGTACGGGTTCCCGCCCACCAGCAGGGGGTGGAAGGAAAAGACCTGCCGCAGGCGCTCATCCTTGAGATACTTGTCGGCCAGCGCCGCCACGGAGACGTCGGAGCGCGTGCGGATCAGATCGGGGAGCATTTTGATCATCGAGCCGGCCGTGAGGAACGGCTTGTCGATGAGCGGCATCCCGACGTTGAAGATCTCCCACGCCTTCTCGCGGAACTTCATGTAGCCGGCCACGTCGTCGGGATTGAACTCGCCGACCTGGCGCACGATGTCGTCGCGGTTGCCGTTGTAATGGAAGACCGAGCCGTCTTCGAACCGGATGTTGTAGAACGGGTCAAGCAGCACGAGCTTGATGTACTCTTCGGTGCTCTTGCCCGTCAGCGCGAACAGCTCTTCGATGAGCCACGGCGCCGTGATGATGGTCGGGCCGGCATCGAAGGTGAATCCATCCTGCTCGAACACGTAGCCGCGGCCGCCGGCCTTGTCGAGCTTCTCGACGATGGTGACGTCGTGGCCCTGGGCCTGCAGGCGGATCGCCGCAGAGAGCCCGCCGAAGCCGCTGCCGATGACTACAATGCGCATGAACCGAGGTGCTGAAGAAGGCGGAGCGCCTGAGCCGCCGCTGATCAGCGACGCAGCAGGACGGTAATGTGCCAAAGATGAATCACGAGTGCTGCGAGCATGGCCAACGCGAACCCCTCCGGAGACGGTTCCGGCCGGCGATGAAAGATCATCGCCGCGACCAGTGAGCCACCGGCCCCGAGGAAGGACACGATGCGTGCCGTGTTCGGCGATCCCAACGGCGACTGCGGATGCCGACGTTGCCACATGAACAGCGCCGCCGCTTCCAGCACGATGAGCACCAGAATGCCGATCGGCAGCGCGTCGGAATCAAAAATGGGGACGAGGCGATCCATCGAAGATTCCGGTAGGCTAACGCGCGTGAGTGCGCTGTGGTGCCCGAGCGGTCGGATGCATCAGCGTCCGGACACCGCAACGTGGCCGATCGGTGCGGCCGCGGCGCCAGCCACCGGCGCACGGCGGAGGGCCGCCCAGAGCGGGACGGCCATGGCGATGGTGCCCAGAATCCCGGCCGGCACCATGTCCCAGCGGAAGCAGATGGCAAGCGGGAGCAGGCCGTTGACCGCATAGAGGGCGATCGGGAGGCGATGCGGCGCGACCTTGGCCACCCACTCCGACGGCGGAATGATCGACAACATCACGCGCGCCACGATGATCCCGGTGAGCAGCCACCCCAGCCAGTTGGTGATCGGCATGCCGAAGAAGATCGGGTTGCCGATTGCCTGCTCGAAGGCGCTCCGGTTGGAGAGATCGCCGATCTGCCAGAACCAGTGATTGGTCTTCACCATGGCCGGGTCCATGCTCACATCCCACAGCGTGAGCACGACGCCCCCCATGAACGCCCACCACCACTTGGACTTGTTGTCGTCGTTCCCCTCGAGGATGCGGCCGCAGATCGCGAGCGACCCCACCAGCATGTAGAACCACGACGTCGGAATGTTGAAGGGCACCCGTCCGAACATCTTGTAGCCCAACTGACTCGTGTACTCGTACGCGCCGAACGGGTAATCCGTGACCGTGCCAGCGTACTCCGACACGAACGCCAGCAGGATCGACACGGCGCAGGTGATCAGTGCCTTGCGGGTCCCCACAGCCCACGCGAGGAAGGCGAGGCCGCTGATGGCACCCAGCGTCACCGTCGTCGCGCCACCGTAGGCGAAGCCCAGCGCCATGACCTGCTGGTTCTGGGGCGTCTGCAGCCAATCCGGATAGGGCGGCAGCAGAAACGTGGCAAACGCAAAAGCGGAGAACACGCTGAAAAAGGCGTGCCCCAGCAGCGTCAGCCCGGCGATTTTCAACAAGGCGGACGGCGAGGCGTCCTTCAGAGCATCCCGAAGGTCGGTCGAAGCAGTCATACGAGGAGCCCCCTCAGGCCAGTCGGATCAGGGAATCAGCATCGGCAGCCACCGCATTGGGTTCCCACACGATCCGCGGACCGTTTCCCAAGGCGGAAAGATCAGGTGCCGGCGCGCGGTATCGCCAGGCATTCCAGAGGATGCCGACGCGCGCCAAACGACCAATGCGCGCACGGGTGGAAATCGTGTCATAATTTTGCGCTTCAATGGCCGTGAGGATACCGGCGTAGCCATTCGCGCAGGCCGCCGCGCACCGCTGGGCGTCGTGATCGAGCAAGGCGATGCCCGGCATGGCGGCGGCGTAGAGCGCCCGCGCCCGGCTGACTTCGTAGGCCATCAGCGGCGCCCACCCCGGATGCTGCGCCAGCTCGGCGCCCCGCGTGAGCACATCCTGCGGCGTGAGGCCAAAGCGCGCCATATCATCGGCCGGCAGATAGCAGCGACCGCGCTGGGCGTCTTCGCCCACGTCGCGCAGGATATTGGTGAGCTGCATCGCCGTGCCCAGCGTGCGGGCGTACTGGATGGCCTGCGTGCGCATGGTCGGACCGGCCGGGACGCCGAACACGTAGGTGCACATTTCCCCCACCGAGCTGGCTACCCCCTCGCAGTACTGTTCGAGGTCGGGCCACGAGGCATAGGTGTTCGCCTCCAGATCGCGACGCACGCCGCCGAGCAGCTCGAACAGCGGGGCCGGAGAGACCTCGAAACGGCGGGCCACCCACGCCACCTCGCGGAACACCGCTCCGCTGGGGCGCCCGTCCAGCGCCGCCTGCAGCTGGCCGCAATATGCATCGAGCTGGGCACCGAGGGCGGCGACGTTGTCGTGATCCGCCTGATCGACCAGATCGTCGGCGATCCGGCAGAACGCATAGAGGGCATACGCCGCCCGGCGCTTTTCAGCCGGCAACAGCTTGCTGGCCAGCGAGAAGGTACGCGCGTGCGCCATCGTGATCCGGGCGCATTCCGACGCGTCGTCCACAGACGCCTGCATGATCATGCGGGACGGGGCAGCCGGCGCTGCATGGGAAGACTCGGGCAATCGCAAGAACGCATCAGAACGGTGGTCAGGCGGGATAACTGCGACCGCGAAGAACGCGACGGACACGACGGACCCGCGACTTCAACGCGGCAAACGATGACAGGTTCCTGCGCGTGCTGCCTCGTTGCGCGTGGTGCTGGACCGATCGGATAACAGAAGATAAGGTGCGACGGGACGCGCAGACTGTCAACCATTCTTTACACTTCGATTGTCAAGAAAAGCTGACAGTCGCGCGCCGGCGGCGGCGCGATGCCGTCCGATGTTTCACATTTACACCGTTGCCGGCAGGACCTGCACCGCACCATGTGCCCGAGGTCACACACTTGGCCCTCTCGTCTTCGACCGCTCCCGCCCGCCCTGCATCGCCCGACGCCTACGACGTGATCGTGGTGGGGGTGGGGGGGATGGGCAGTGCGGCTGCGTACCATCTGGCGGCCCGCGGCCAGCGGGTGCTGGCGCTCGAGCAGCATACCCTGGCCCACGGGTTCGGGTCGTCGCACGGGCTCACCCGCATCATCCGGCTCGCCTACTTCGAGGATCCCTCGTATGTGCCGCTGCTGCGGCGCGCCTTTGCGCTCTGGCGCGCCCTCGGGGAGGGGATGGACGAGCCGCTGCTGCACGTGACCGGCGGCCTCGATGTGGGGCGTGCGGGCAGCGTGGTGTTCGAGGGCTCTCGGCGCAGCTGCGTTGAGCACGGGCTGCCGCACGAGGTGTTGGATGCCGGGCAGCTGGCGGCGCGGTTTCCCGGCTGGACGCCACCGTCCGATGCGCTGGCGGTGTATCAGCCCGATGCCGGCTTTCTCACGCCGGAACGGTGCATCCTGGCCCACGCGGCCGCGGCTCAGGCACATGGCGCCATCATCCACACGGGCGAGCGGCTGCGGTCGTATACGGCCGCCCACGGGAGCGTGCGGGTGGAGACCGACCGTGGGGTCTACACCGCGGCGCAGCTGGTGCTGACCGCCGGCCCGTGGATGGCGGACGTGGCGCCGGTGCTTGCCCCGGTGCTGGTGGCCGAACGCCAGATGCTGGGATGGTTCGACGTGTCCGACCACGCCGCGTTCACGCCCGCCGCGTTCCCCGTGTTCGTGTTCGAGGCCGAGGAGGGGACGTTTTACGGGTTCCCGGAGTACGACGTCCCCGGATTCAAGATCGGCAAGTACCACCACCGCGCGGAGGCGGTCCACCCGGACCGGATGGATCGCCGGTGCACCCCCGACGACGAGCACGTGTTGCGCGAGGCGGTGACCCGCTACTTCCCCGGTGCCGATGGGGCGCTGCGCTCCTCGGCGGCGTGCTTGTTCACCAATACCCCCGACGAGCACTTCATCATTGACCGCGCGCCCGATGCCCCCGAGGTATTGCTGGTGTCGCCGTGCTCGGGACATGGCTTCAAGTTCTGCAGCGTGATCGGCGAAGTGTGTGCCGACTTGGTGGTGGACGGGCGCACCGCGCACGACATCTCCCGCTTCCGGCTGTCGCGCTTCGCCCTCTGACCTCCCGACAAGACAACGGGCGCCGAGGAAATCCTCGGCGCCCGCGGTGGTACTGCCCCTACACGGAGCGGCTTACTTGCCGGCCATGTTCGGGTTGTTGTCACGCTCAGCGCGCGGCAACGGGTAGCAGGTCTGCGAGCCCGTGTTGGCGTAGCCGGGCTTGAAGTACGGCTGGCCCGTGGCGGTCACGGTCGTGACCGACGCCGGCGCGCGGCGGAAGTCGGCGAGCCGCTTGCCTTCGAGGTAGAACTCAAGGGCGCGCTGGTTGAACAGCTCGGTCTTCACGCTGGCCGCATCGGTGGCGCCGGCGTAGGCCGCCTGTCCGTTGGCTGTACGACGCGCGTTGATCAGCGTGAGCTGCGTCGTCGGGTTCGCCGAGGCCTCAGCGGCGATGTAGTCCGCTTCGAGCTTCGACGCGAGACGGATCGGCGACGCGTAGCCGGCGAACTTCGCTTGCTGGTGGAAGCCACCCGGGACGGCGTCCTGACCGTTCGCGGTGGTCGACCCGGGCGCCCGGAACGGAACGCGCGGATCGCCCTGACGATACCACGGCGCGACGCTGATCGAGCCGCGGTCGAAGCTGAACTGGTACAGGCGGTTCGACAGACGCGTGCGGCTGTTCTGGTCGTCTGTGTAGCGCATGTTGTACTCGAAGCCGCTCGGCACGAGCGCCGCGTCGGCGGCGGCCCCGGCGTTGTCACCCTTCTGCAGCTTCGCGCGCGCACGGCCCACGAGGGCCGCGTTCGAGAGGGCGATGCCGTCGGCGGTGCCGTTGGCCTTGCCCACATCGTAGCCCTTGGTCAGCCAGAATGCGGCCGAGTCGAGCAGCTGCGCCGTGGTGAGTTCCGGACCGGACGACAGCGAGCCCGTGCAGAAATCGCTGGCCATCATGAGGATGGCGAAGCCGCGGAACGTCGAGGCGCGCGCCACACTGATGTTGGTGGTGGGGTTCGGCAGCGTGAGGTCGAGCACCGACTTGGCGGAGGCCACCGCGAGCGAAATCGGCGCCCACACATCGCCGTTCAGCGACGAGTTGAGGTCGGTGACGGTGCGGAATCCGAACTCGTTCCGCGTCGGAAAGGTGTCCGACACGTTGACTTCATTCGTGAAGTAGCCGCTGTACATCGCCAGCCAACCCAGCGCGGTGGCGAAGTTCTGCTGCGCGGAGGCCGCGAGCGTGTTGCCGGCCGACGTCGGATCGACCGTGGCGGCATCGATGACGTTCGGGTTGGTCACCTGCAGGAACTCATCGGAACAGGCGGCCGCGCCGAGGACCAGCGTGGTGCCGACCAGTGTGCGCGTAACCGCGCGTTGGATCTTCTTCATGATCATCTCGCGGTCAGAAGGTGAAGTTGAAACGGAGCACGGACTTCCGCGCATTCGGCAGCGTCAGGAAGTCTTCGCGCGAGAACGCGCCGGCCTGGGCGATCACTTCGGGATCCGCTCCCGAGTAGTCCGACCACAGCTTGACGTTCTGCATGGCGAACGTGATGGACGCGCCGTCGACGACGCCACCGAGGCGCTTGGCGAGGGAGCTCGGCACGGTGTACGTGGCGGAGATCTCACGCAGGCGCACGAAGTCACCCTTCTCGATGTACGCGTCGCGGACGTCGTTGACCGTGGTCGCTGTGCCCTTATTGGTCACAAAGGCCGGCTGGCCAGGCGTCGGGTTGCCAAAGCGACGCAGACGCTCGGTGGCCGACAGCGCGGTGGGATCGAGGCGCAGGTTGGAGCGCACGAGCTGCGTTTCGCGGAAGAACGCCGTGTTGTTCAGAATCGAGAAGTCGCGCTTCGAGTCGAGCAGCGCGTTCAGCCGGAGATTCTTGAACAGCGTCACGGTGTTCGTGAGGTTCCATTCGAGCGTCGGGAACAGGTTGCCCACCGGCGCCAGCGTGTCGCTCACCGTGACCACGTTCGTGGTGGTGTTGATCGACTCGATACGCTTGGACACGAAGACGCCAAGCTGCTGGCCCACGATCGTGCGTCCTCCACCGAGGTTGAACGGAAGCACGGTGCCGAGGCTGGTGAGCTCATTGTGCAGCGTGTTGGCGCCGGCACGGATGTCCCAGCGCACGTTGCGCTTGTTGATGGCGCTGATGTTCATCGCGAGCTCCACGCCGCTGTTCACGACCGAGCCGATGTTCGCCAATGGGCTGGACGAGAAGCCGAGGGACGGCGGGATCGGACGGGCGATGATCAGGTCCTTCGTGGACTTCTTGAAGTACGTGAGCTCGGCCGACACGAGGTTGTCGAAGAACCCGGCGTCGAGGCCGGCTT